>SBGO01000485.1 GCA_006226565.1 Deltaproteobacteria bacterium
CGGTCACCCCGCGCCCCGTGACCGCTGCGCCCTCCGGCGCGCGCCCGCCGGGCCTGAGCGCGTCCGAGTCCCTGGTCTGGGAGGCCGGCGCCGCGATCGACGCCGGGGATCTGGCCGGCGGCGAGATGAAGGCGCGCGCCGCCCTCGCGCACGACTCCAAGTCGGTGGGGGCGCACGTGCAGCTCGGCCGCATCGCGCTCATGCGCGGCGATTATGCGACCGCGCAGCGCGAGGCCAACGTCGCGCTCGCGGCGGAGCCCCGGAACACGGCGGCGCTCTACCTGATCCTGCGCACACAGGACGCCCAGGGGACCGTCCAGCAGTCGGTGTCGCGGCTCCGCGACCTGGCCAACACCTATCGCGACGACCTCGGCGTGCAGCTCGCCTACGGCGAGGTGCAGCTCCTGACGGACAAGGCCGACGGCGCCATCGCGGCGGTCGGTCGGGTGCTGAAGAAGGCCGAGACCTCGGTCGCGGCGATGAAGCTCCTCGCGCGCGCCTACCTCGCGCTGAACCGGCCCATGACGGCGGAGTACGTCCTGCTCCGCGCCATCGAGCTCGAGCGCGACCCCGAGGCGCTGACGCTGCTCGCCGGGATCCGCTTCCGGGAGGGCAAGGTGGTGGAGGCCCGCGTCCTGCTCGAGGAGGCGGTCCAGAAGGCGCCGGGCTACCTCGAGGCGCTCAACAGCCTCGGCTGCGTCTACATCGAGGTCCGCAACTACGAGGCCGCGGAGGAGGTCCTGCAGCGCGCTGTGGCCATCGCGCCGGGCTTCGTCGAAGGGTGGCTCGACCTCGGCTCCGCGCAGCGCGGAGCGGGCCGTTTCGAGGCCGCGGAGGCGAGCTGGAAGAAGACCCTCGACCTCGACAAGAAGCGGGTGGAGGCGTGGTTCGACCTCGGGGTGCTCTATCTCGAGAACCCGCTGCCGGGGCGCGACCGCGTCAAGCAGCTCGAGGACGCGCTCAACGCCTTCAACGGCTACAAGGCGGGGGCGGGCAAGGCCGCGGACCCCAACGCCGACAAGTACATCGGGGAGGCGCGGCTCCTGCGCAAGCAGGAGGAGGAGCGCCGCAAGGAGCAGCTCAAGACGCCGCCCGCGCCGGCCGGCGACGCCGAGGGTGAGCCGGCCGGTTGAGCCGGCAGGAGGGGGGCATGTTGCGACGCACGTTGACGCGATTCGGAGTGGCCCTGGTGGCCTTCGCCCTCGTCTCTCCGATGGCGCTCGCGGCGGAGCCACGCAAGGGGCCGCCCAAGGTCATCGAGCTCGAGACGATGGTCATCGAGGGCAAGGTCGCGAAGCCGCAGGTCTTCTACGTCCTCGGCCGGAGCCGCATCCAGTACAACGGCATCAAGCTCCAGCGGAGCTTCGTGGACCGCATCGTCGAGTCCGCCAAGCGCAACCCCTTCTGAGCCGCAACACGCGGCGAGCGCCTGATCTTCGGGCCGACGCGCGCCGCCGGGACGGCGGCCTGCGCCCTCGCCCACGCGCGCTCCCGGGACCGATCCCGGGGGCCTCGGGGGCCGTCGCGCGGAGGATCTCAGGCCCCCGCGGGACCCGGCTCGTGCGGCGCACCCGCGGAGTGATTGACGTCCAGCGCGACTGGCCCTATGTAAGCTCGGCTCATGAAGTACGTCCTTCGCGGGACGAACGGCCTGGGCGACTGGCTCCGCGGGGACGAGGATCGTCCCATGACAGAAAGCTCCGCTTGACCGTTCATGCGATGACGGGTAAGCGTTTCAAGCTCTGGGCGCGCGATGTCCCCGTGGAATCCGGCCCCCTTTGGTCCAGACGACGATAACAAGCTGTACCTACTGCGTTTTCCAGGCGACGGAGGAATTGAGTCCATGGAGGGGATTGCCAAGGCGATGAGCGACGGCGGCGTGTGGATGTACTTCATCCTGGCCGTTTCGATTCTGGCGCTGGGCATCATCATCGAGCGCTTCATCTTCTTGTTCTTCAAGTACAACATCAACGCCAGCGCCTTCATGGCCCAGATTCAGAAGCTGGTGATGGCCAACAGCATCGACAAGGCCATCAAGCTCTGCAACGCGGCCCCCTCTGCGGCTCTGGCGCGCGTCATCAAGGCGGGTCTGACCCGGGCGAACAAGGGCCCCGAGGAGATTCAGAACGCCGTTGAGGAGGCGACCCTGGAGGTGATTCCGCACATCCAGAAGCGGACCGCCGCGCTCCAGGCGCTCGCGAACATCGCGACCCTCCTCGGCCTCCTTGGCACCATCATCGGCATGATCGAGGCCTTCGAGGCCATCTCCTCCGAGAAGATCCCGGCCGGTGAGCGCCAGAAGGCGCTGGGTAACTCGATCTCCAAGGCCATGGTGACCACGGCCTTCGGTCTGATCGTCGCTATCCCGGCCATGGGCGCCCACGTATTCCTCGCGGGCGTGACGAAGAAGATCGTCGACGAGATCGACCTGTACTCGGTCAAGCTCGAGAACCTGCTCATCTCGCGGACCAAGGGCGGCGAGCGCGGCTGATGAATGCTGTACGCCCGTCGACCACGGTAAGGGTCGACGGGCGTACTCGTCTTCTGGTCGCGTCTCTAGTTTGATTCCTCAAGGGGGAGTGAGGTCCTGATGGCACGCAAGCCTTCGCAAGCCAGCCACTCGGAGTCGGGCGGCAACGAGGAGCTGAACCTGTCGCCGATTATGGCGCTCCTGGTCATCCTCATCCCGATGCTCCTCGCCATGTTCAACTTCTTCGAGGTGAAGGTGCAGGCCGTGGCCGCGCCGAAGCTCGGTACCGGGAAGACGTCCAAGACGGACCCGGACAAGAAGCCGTTGAACCTGACGGTGCTCATCTCGAAGCAGGGCTTCCTGCTCAAGCAGCAGGACGAGCTGCAGGACGTCGCCGAGAAGCCGATCCCGAAGGACACCTTCGAGATGTCCGTGATGGAGAACGGCGCGCCGGTCACGAAGTCCATCGAGGACTATGACTTCGCGACGCTGTACTCCCGCCTTCGCGCCAAGAAGCAGCGGTACCCGGACGAGACCACGATCAACATCGCGGCCGAGATGGATATCCCTTGGCACGTCATCGCGCGCACCATCGATGCGTCGCGGGTCCAGCTCGAGGACGGTAACTTCGAGGGCCGGGACCGGATGATGAAGTACGCCTCGGCCACGCCCGAGATGCGTAAGTCCAAGAAGGACATCGACGGGGACGGTGCGGTGACGGAGGCGGACCAGGAGCCGGTTCCCATGTTCCCGCGCGTCGTGTTCGTCGTCGCCGAAGACTGAAAAACGCAACGACCCGCGTAAGGTTCTACCACGCGGGTCGTCCTTTATCGTCGAGGAGCCCTCATGGCACACACTGGGCGACATGACCGACCGGACCACGTCGACGCTGGCGAGGAGGTCCATTTCCAGAAGAAAGAGCGAGCCGGGATCCGCGCGCAGGAGATCAACGACTCGCTGAACATCAACTCGATCATGGACATCATGACGATTCTGTTGGTGTTCCTGCTCGTGTCCATCACCAGCGACCCGTGGAACGTCAAGCCGAACCAGTACCTCCAGCTGGCGACTTCGACGGTCGACCGTCCGCCCGAGGACTCCCTCGCCATTCTGGTGACGAAGCGGGCCATCGTGGTCGACAACCAGGACACGGTGCCGATCGAGTGCCTGACGGCCGGTGGCCGCCAGTGCCGTTCGGACGATGACTACCGGAAGGAAGGCAACCGGTACTTCATCGACAAGACCTACAAAGAGGACGGCGCCGAGTCGAGCTTCCTCATCGTCAACCTGCTGAAGAAGCTGACCGACAAGCTGGACTTCGCGAAGGAAGTCCACGCCGGGGCCAACCCGAACGAGCCTTTCAAGGCCATTACCACGATCATCTGTGACCGCGACATCCCCTACCGGGTGATCGCCGAGATCGTGCACACCGCTGGCAACGCGGGCATCGATCAGCTGCGGTTCGCAGTCATGCGGACCAGCGTGCGCTGAGCCGCGCCGGAGCGACCCGAACGTCCGAGTTGGACGCCACCGAGGTGCTCGCTGCCAACGGATCTCCAGCGAGAAATTGAGCGCGAGCCGAGACTTTTCGAGAGACCTCCGGGTGGTGACAATATCGGGTTCAAGCGATCGTTGCTCAGGGACGAGACGTCCCTGAGCGACACGATCCTAAGACAGCGTCGAACCGGGTTCAGGGGGCCTGATGGCCAAGGATGAGAAACTCAAGCTCCTCCGCGTCGGAGTCATCCAGGACCGGCGAGTGGTGGAGGAGCGTCTGCTCCGCAAGCACGAGGACGTGACGATTGGCTCCGCGGCCAAGAACACGTTCATCGTGCCGAACGCGGGGCTGCCGAAGTCGGCGATGCTCTTCGAGGCGAAGGGGACGAGCCAGTACGCGCTCTCCTTCGAGACCGGCATGGACGGCCGTGTCGACCTCGGCGACGAGCCGCTGACCCTCGGGGAGCTCGCGAAGTCGTCTCGCGCGCAGCGGCGGGGCAACCGCTTCGTCGTGCCGTTGACCTCGCGCGCCCGCGGCAAGATCGTCATCGGCAACGTCACCCTGCTCTTCCAGTTCGTCGACGCGCCGCCGGTCGTGCCGCGGCCGCAGCTCCCGGCCGCCGCCAAGGGCGGGATCACCTCCCAGCTCGAGTGGCCGCTCGTCTACATCCTCATCGCGAGCTTCCTGGTGCTCGGCGGGTCCGGCACGGCGCTCGACCTGTGGTGGCGGATGACCGGCCAGTACATGCAGCGCGACTACACCGACCACGAGCGGATCTACGAGCTGCTCAACGTCGAGACGCGCGCCGAGGTCATCAAGAAGGAAGAGCCGAAGGAAGACGAGAAGAAGGACACCGAGAAGACCGACACGACCGAGACGGAAGAGACGAAGACCGAGGAGCCTCCGCAGCCGGAGCCGCCGAAGGTCGCGCGCACGCCGAAGCGCGACAAGAAGCCGATGACCGCCGACGAGCGGAAGGCCGCTCGCGCGAAGCTGACCAGCAAGGTCCGCAACAAGACCTTCCTCCACGCGCTCGGCTCGAGCGGCGGGGACGACTCGGGCCCGCTCGACACGCTCAAGAACGGCATCCACGCCGAGCGCCTCGAGAACGCCTTCAACGACACGACCAGCGGCGTCACGGCGGCCACCGAGGATGGCGGCGGCTTCGTCGGCGGTCCGTCCGAGGCGACCAAGGACGGCAGCCGCTACAAGTCGCTGTCGAGCAAGGACACCGGCGGCAACCGCATCGCGACCCAGACGGTCAAGACCGACACCAAGGACGCGGGCTCGGAGATCAAGGTCCGCGCCAACGTCCGCGACGGCTCCGTGAGCGGCCAGACGGGCACCGGGCAGATCGACAAGGCCTCGGTCGCGCGGGTCTTCTCCCGCCGCAAGGGCGCCATCAAGTACTGCTACGAGAAGAGCCTGAAGGTGAACCCGAACCTGCGGGGCAAGGTCACCATCCGGTTCACCATCGGGCCGGCCGGCCGCATCACGGACATCGACGTGAGCGAGAACAGCACCGGCGACACGGCGATCGCCCAGTGCATCGTCGGCAAGGTGAAGGGCTGGAAGTTCGAGCCCCCGAGCGGCGGCTCGGTGACGTTCTCCTACCCGTTCCTGCTCGACACGAAGTAGGCTGCGGGTCTCGGGACCCTGAACCGCGCGTCGTGGCGGAATTCCGCTGCGACGCGCAGGTGTTTCAGCCCGGGTCGTGCCTCGGGCCGCGGACGGCTAGGGCAAATCGTCGCGCCGGCGCATCGAGGGGAGACGGACCGAGGGGGAGCGGAGTAGCACCAGGTGGGGATCGTGGCCGGGCGTGGCCACGCGAGGAGGCTCCCTCGCGACTTTTTTGAAGAGCGGGCCGATCAACCCGCGCGGGGCGAGCAACCCACGCACTGGAGTAATCGTAGTTCAAGCCAGGAGGCCCGTGTGCCGTTTCAACCGGACACGGGAGCCTGTTGACACCGTCGAATGACGATCCCTATCATCGCCCCCGCCGTGGGAGCGCGATCCAGCGCGGGTAAGACGAAGTGAGACTCAAACACACATTCATCGCCGCAGCAGCTCTCGCCGCCATCACCATCGGCGCGTCTGCGTGGGTCGTCGCGGCGCCTGGGGCCCCGGGCGGCGGCGACGAGGACCTCGCCCAGCTCTCCATCGAGGGCATGGTCTCGCGGGCGTCCGACGGCGTCCGCGCGATGGAGAAGCAGCTCGCCGAGTCCTTCAAGCTCCTCGAGGAGTCCATCGCCAAGGGGGACGTCGCCGCGACCACGTCGCGCAACGAGGCCATCACCGCGATGAAGGGGCTCGTGAAGCTGTCCGAGCAGAACCTGCTGACGCTGCAGCAGCGCGCCGCCGAGCGCGACCGCTCCCGCGTCGAGCACGAGTACGTGAAGATCACCATCGCCGCGGCCAAGGTCGCGGAGTTCTATGCCCAGATCAAGAGCGCGACCGGGACCCCGGTCGATCTCGACCTGACCGAGGTCGAACGGAAGCTCGAGTTCCAGGGGCGGCTGCCGGTCGTCGAGGACCTGACGACGACCTTCACGGAGCCGGCCGACGTCATTCCGGATCCCCCCGTCCACGCGAGCCCGTACTACTAGGGACGACGTGAGCGGCGTGGGGTAGCGCGCCGCTCGAAGGCGACTCGATGCGCATTCCCCTCAAACGCTTTCTCGTGCTGACAGCCTCGTTCGCCCTTCTGGGCGTGACGCCGGCGTTCGCTCAGCACTTCGAGCAGGGGCTCAAGGACCCGCGCGTGATGAGCCCGGCCGGGCTGGGGCCGGCCTACTCGGGGCTCACCGGCGCCGGCGTCGGCCTGCTCTCGAAGAAGCCCGAGTACGGCGTGAACGCCGGCGACTTCATCATCCAGCCGCGCCTCTTCCTCGAGGCCGCCTACCGCAGCAACTTCTTCCGGGTCGACACGCGCAACGGGGACACCGAAGGCGCGATGATCCTGCACATCCGCCCCGGCGTCGCCCTCTTCAACCCCCAGTTCGACAAGGTCGCCGTCTCCCTCGGGCTCGACGTCGACGTCTTCGCCCCGGTCAGCAGCAACGAGACCGTCACCGACCAGACCAACGTCGGCGGCAACGCGCGGCTCGCCGTGGCGCTCTTCCCGAAGAGCGCGCTGACGCTGACCCTGAGCGAGCACTTCAACCGCACCCTGTGGATGCGCCCGACGGTCTCCACGAACGCGAACCGCAACTGGAACCGGGTCGGCGCCGACCTGTCCTTCCACCCCGGCGGCCGCGCGCTCGACTTCACGCTCGGCTACTCCTACGACCTCATCAGCTACGACGACCTCGACGACCTCGACCACGACCGGCACAACCTGCGGTTCCTCGCGTCCTGGCGCTTCTACCCGATGACCTACGCCTTCCTCGAGGCGACCGGGGAGTTCTGGAGCTACAGCCGCTCGACGAGCACCGAGGAGGAGGCGCGGCCCGGCAACTACGTGCCCGGGACGCCGGTGAAGGTCTACGCCGGGCTCTCGGGCTACGTGACCGAGCGGCTGGCGCTGCTGCTCCGCGCCGGCTACGGCAACAGCCTCCTCGACCGCGACCCGGAGGACTTCTCGTCCTTCATCGGGCAGCTCCAGGCGAGCTACCGCTTCGGGCCGAAGACGGTCCTCCATGGCGGCGTCGCGCGCGACTTCGAGCTGACGCCGCTCGGCGGCTACCGGGACTACACGCGCCTCTACGCCGGCTTCACCCAGCGCCTGGGCACGCTCGCCGAGATCACCGGCGACTTCGCCTACGACTTCCGGGGCTACGGGGAGTGGGTCCCCTCGCCGCGCAGCGACCTGGGGATCGGCAGCGCCGTCGCGTCGGACCCCGAGCGCAGCGAGAGCTTCATCCGGGCCGGCGTGCTCATCGACTTCGACGTCTCGCGCCTCTTCGGCGTGACCGTCGGCTACCGCTACGAGGGGGTCGTGAGCGACTTCTCCATCACCTCGACCGGCGGGGCCTGGTACGTGGCGTACGACGACCATCGGGTCTACGCCAGCCTCAACCTGCGGTATTGATGCGGGGCATGGCCATGGACGGCGATAGGGCCGCGCGACGAGGGCGAGCCCGTCGGCTCGCGGTCACGGTGATGCTGGTCCTGTTCGGCTCGAGCGCCGGGTGCGCCTCCTGCGAGGAGGCGCCGACGACCGGCTACGAGCACCTGAACGACGCCATCCAGGCCGAGATGGCGAAGGTCGGCCTGGGGCCCGGGGACGTCTTCGAGGTCACGGTCTTCGGCGAGGAGAACCTGACGCGGACCCTGCGCGTGTCGCCCGAGGGGGACGTCCACTTCCCGCTCATCGACCGCATCCACGTCGCCGGCCTGACGACCCCGGAGATCGAGGCGCTCATCCGGACGCGGCTCCAGGACGGCTTCATCCGCGAGCCCTCGGTGACGGTCTTCGTCAAGGAGTACAACTCCAAGAAGGTCTTCGTCCTCGGCGAGGTCGAGAAGCCCGGGACCTTCCCGTACTCGGCCGGGATGAACATCGTCGAGGCGATCACCCTCGCGGGCGGGTTCAAGGCGTCGGCCAACACCAACTACGTGGTGGTGACGCGGCGCACGGCCGACGGCGACCAGCGGATCCCCATCCCGGTCGAGAAGATCATCGAGGGCCTCGCCACCAACTTCGTGCTCCAGCCGGGCGACATCATCTACGTGCCCGACACGCTGCTGTGAGCGGTCGTGGGCCACGCCCGCCCAGACTACTACGCCGTCCTCGGCGTCGCTCGCGACGCTGACGCGGAGGAGATCCGCGCGGCCTACAAGACCCTCGCGGCGCGGCACCACCCGGACAAGAACCCGAGCGCGGGCGGGGCGAGCGAGCGTTTCAAGGTCGTCGTCGAGGCCTACGCGATCCTCCGGGACCCGGAGCGGCGGAGCGCCTATGACGCCGCGCTGCCATCGGACGACGAGGTGCCGGTGGAGCGCGCGGGAGGCTTCGCCGAGGCGGTCGGCGGGCTCCTCGACAGCCTCTTCGGGGTGAAGCTGGGCAAGCCCGTGGTCGGGCGGAATCGCGTCTACCGGCTGGCCGTTCCCTTCGCGGACGCCATGCTCGGAACCTCCCAGACCCTGCTCCTGCCGGTGGAGCGCACCTGCGCCGCGTGCTTCGGCCGCGGCTTCCCGCCGGAGACCGTGCCCGAGGTGTGCGAGCGCTGCATGGGCACGGGCACCATCCAGGCGCGCCCCTTCCTGCGCTCGGAGCTCCTCCCCTGCCCCGCCTGCGACGCGCGCGGCTACACCGTCCCGGCGTGGTGCGAGACCTGCGCCGGCAAGGGCGTGGCGCGGCACGAGGAGACGGTCCGCATCCCGCTCCCGGGCGGCTCGGCGACCGGCGACCGGCTGCGCGTCATCGGCCGCGGCGAGCCCGGGCGCTTTGGGGGCGAGGACGGCGATCTGCTCGTCGACATCGAGGTCCTGCGCGACGCGAGGCTCCGCCGTGACGGCGACGACGTCGTGCTCGACCGGCCGGTCTCGGTCTTCACGGCGCTCGCCGGGGGGCCGGTCCCGGTGCCGACGGTCGACGGGCCGCGGGCCATCCGCCTCCCGCCCTGCACCCCCGATGGAACGGTCCTGCGCATGGCGGGCTACGGCGTCCGGCGGGAGGACGGCCAGCGTGGGGACCAGCGGGTGAACATCCGGGTCGAGCTCCCCGAGCGCCTCGACGAGGACGCGCGCGCGGCCATCGTGGCGGTCGCCGCGCGCATCGGCGACCGGCCCTTCCCGGCCGTGCGGGCCTTCGAAGGAGACGGCGATGCGAGCTGAACGAGAGAGGTCTCGGAGCCCCTGGTGGCGCGGACTCGGCCTCGTGGCGCTGCTCGGCGTCGGGGGCGCGCTGACGGGGTGCCCGACGGGCCACGTGGTGCCCGACGACGAAGGCGCGAGCACAGTCGTCTACGAGCGCCCCAAGGACGCGCCGCCTCCCTCCCCCGCCGGGCCCCCGAGCGTGGCGGACGCGCGGGC
>SBGO01000166.1 GCA_006226565.1 Deltaproteobacteria bacterium
AGGGGGGCGCCGCGGCCCGCGCCGTGCCGTCGGGGAGGAGCCCGAGGCGGTTTCCGGCGACGACGCTGCCCGTGGCGGCGGCGCCGACCACCTCGACGGCGCCGCCGGCGACGAGGTTGCCCTCCCCTTCCCCGTCGCCGCCGACCGTGGTGCGCGGGCCCCGAACGAGCAGGTCGCCGCTGGGCGGGCAGCCCCCCGCGGGGTCACAGCGGCCGTCGGCGAAGACGCCGAAGGTGTTGCCGGAGACGACGTTGTCGGGGGCGTCGGCGGCGATCTCGACGGCGACGTCGAGGGCCCCGAAGGCGTTGCCCTCGTCGCGGGAGGCGCCGCCGACGCGGTTGTCGTGCGCGCCGCCCGCGATGGCGACGCCGACGGCGCTCGTGAAGAGGCAGAGGGGGCAGTCGAGGCCGCCGTGGTCGGGGAGGTTGCACGGGTGCCCCTCGGGGTAGCTCCAGCGGCAGACGCCGCCGGGCTCGAGGCCGAGGAGGTTGCCGACGACGCGGTTGTCGGCCGCCGCGGGCCCCTGGAGGCGCACCGCCGCGCCGACCTCCGTCGAGGTGAGGACGTTGGCGTCTTCGACCCGGCGCCCGCCGACGGTGTTGGCGCTCGTGTCGTCCAGCAGGAGCTGGTCGCCGCTCGTCAGGGACCGCACCAGGCCGAAGGCGTTGGCGCGGACCCAGCTGCCGCCGCCGCCGACCAGCGCGACACTCGCGGTCGGGACGCTGCCGTAGAAGCGGCTGGTCTCGATGACGCCGTCCCCGACCCCGTCGAAGACCACCCCGCGTCCGCCGAGGTCCGCGCTGGCGGTGGCCATGTCGGTGCCGACGACGCAGGCGGCCACGCGGTTGGCCCCGGCGGCCTCGAAGCGGACGCCGTCGCCGTCGAAGCCGTAGACGTTCAGGCCGCGCACCGTGCTGGCGCCCCCGGCCAGCACGAGCCCGTCCGTCGGCCCGACCGCGGCGCCGGCGAGCGCGACCACCGGCGCGTCGGTCCAGCCGGGCTGGGTCGTCGCGTCGAGGACGACGGGGACGCTCACCGTCGGCAGCGGCGAGGCCACAGCGAGGACGTGCGGGCCGTCGCCCGGCAGGTCGAAGACGACGGCGCCGGGGTCGCCGAGGGCGTTCAGCTCGTCGAGCGCCGCGCGGAGGTCGCACCCACCGTTCGCATTTGCACACAGACCATCACCAGGATGTTCATCACCGAGATCCGCATCATCTTGCACCGCAAAAACGCGACCCTCGCGGAGCGCCGGGGCGCCGGGGTCGACGATGACGCCGTTGGCGCTCAGGTCGTCGTCGCCGCGGCCGCCGTCGACGAGGTGGAGGCGGAGCAGCGTCGGGCCCACGCGCTCGGCGCCGGTCGTGCCGTCGTAGTCGAAGCGGTACCAGTGGGCCGCCGCCTGGTCCGGGGTCGGGCCGTACTTCCAGAAGGTGTAGGCCGGGACCCCGGCCGGGAGCAGGAGGTCGAGGGTGGTCGCCGCGCCGGGGGCGACGCCGAGCCGGAAGCTGAAGAAGCCCGTGGGGAAGAAGACGCCGCTCGGCGGCAGCGGCGGCACGGGCGCCTGCTGGAGCTGGGAGATGACGACGCCGGCCGGGGCGACGAAGGTCGTGGCCTGGCCCTGGGGGTCGGGCAGGGTCGCGACGTGGGCCTGGTCCTTGTCGGCGACGCCGTCGCCGTTGGCGTCCCCGCTCGGCGAGCCGCCGGCCTCCTGGCTGTCGGGGACGCCGTCGCCGTCGCTGTCCACGTCGGTCACGGTGACGACCTCGGTCGCGTCCTGGGGGTGGGTCCCGTCGTCGCCGACGTCGGCGCCGGCGTGGACGCCGACGCTGAAGCCGCCGGGCCGGGCCGTGACGAGCGGCAGCGCCGCCGAGGCCGAGGCGCCGACCGCGAGCGGGCCGAAGCGGCAGAGGATGGGGGTCCCGACCCCGCTGCAGCCCGCCGGCAGCGGGAGCGCCGCGTCGATCCCGCGCGGCAGGGCGAAGCTCACGTCGGTCGCGCCGGTCTTGGCCGGGCCGTGGTTGGTCACGGTGGCGCCGACCGTGAACGGACCCACCGGCGTCTCCACCGGCCCGCTCGTGACCACGCCGAGGTCGGCGCCACGGACGCTGAAGAGGGTCTGGACGAGGCCGTCGCCGTCGGGGTGGGGGTAGGTCTGGTGGCCCTTGCAGATGAGGCTGTTGACGTCGACGATCCGCGGCCACAGGCGGTGACTTCCGGCGGTGGCGCCGACCGCGAGGCGGGCGGGGCTCGTCCGGACATGGGCGTCGTCGACGTAGCCGGCCCCCGCGACGAAGGGCGAGACGCCGGCGAGCTGCGTCTCGCAGCTGTAGTGGGCGCCGAGGGCGGCGGCGGGCCCCGCGTTGGTGAGGGTCACCGTGGCGTCGAATTCGGTGTCCCAGACGACGGGCTCGGGGACGGTCGCGGCGACGGAGAGCTGTGCGGCCCCGAGCTCCACGGGCGCCTCGGCGACGTTGTTCGCGGGGGTCTCGTCGCGGGTCGGCTCGACCTGGGCGTCGAGGACGACCGAGCCCGGCTTCCGGGGGATCATCTTGACGGTGAGGACCTTGGCGCCGCCCTGCGGGACGTCGACCAGGCACCGATAGCTGGCGCCGACCAGGCCGCAGAGCGCCGCCGACGGCGCCACCTGGGGCGCGGCGAAGTGGGCGCCGGGGTAGGCGATCCCGATCGCGACGTTCTGGGCGTCCGGCGCGGTCGGGTCCTCCTGGGAGACGGTGACGACGAGGTCGAAGGGCTGGCCCACGTCGGCGTGGTCCGGCGCCGTGGCGGTCACCGCGAGCCGCGTCTTGTCGCGGACCGCGTAGCCGAGGGTCCGGGTGTTGTCGTCGGGGGACTTGTCTCCCTTGAGCGGCACGCCGACGGTCGCCTTGAAGCTCCCCGTACCCTCCTTGGCCGCGGTGAAGGAGAAGGTCGCGCTGCTGCTCGCGCCAGCGGCGAGGTCCGGGAGGTCGCACTCGAGCGCCGAGGCGGTGGTCCGGCAGCCGCTGGCGCCACCGCTGAGCGTCCACACCGGCGCGCCCGCGTTGAACCACAGGGCCACGACCGCGCCGCTGACCGAGGTGGACGCGTGGTTGTAGACGTCCACCGCGACCTCCGCGGCGTCTCCGAGGAGCGCCGCGAGGACGCCGCTCCCATCGGGCGCGGGGGTGACCTGGGTCAGCTGGACGCTCAGGTCGGTGGGCCGTGTCACGAGCACGTCGAGGTGCGGGTTCAGGTCGGCCGGCGTCGGGTCGACGACGTCGCCCTGGGCGACGAGGGTCAGACCGAGGACCGCGCTCGCGTCGGGGTCGCCGGCCGGCACGTAGTCCGCCGGGATCGGCACCGCGAGGTGGAGGTCGACGCAGGCGTCCTTGGCGAGGGCGTCGCAGGTCCAGCGGCCGCCGGCGAAGACGCAGGCGGCGGCGTCGCTGCTGGTCCCGACGAGGTTGCGCCCCTGGTCGGCGAGGAGGAAGTCCACGCGCACGAGCTTGCCGTCGCCGGCGGCGTAGGCGGTCGGTCCGGCGTTGCAGAGGCGCGCCGTGAAGTGGGCGGTCGTCTCGGTCGCCGCGGGGTTGTGGTCGACCGCGAGCGCGGTCAGCGACAGGTCCGCGCCGGGCTCGAGCACGACCGGGACGTAGCGAATGTTGTCGGCGGGGGTCCGGTCGGCGCGGGTGGTGGCGGTGACGCTGGCGCCTACGTCGATGTTGCCGCTCTCCTGGGTCACGACCTTCATGTCCAGCGCCAGCGCCTCGCCCGCCGGCCAGTCGGCGCCCGGCGGGAGCGGCGGGAGCGCGCAGTCGAGGAAGCCGGGCTCGCCCGCTACCGCCTCACAGCCAGGGAGCGGCGTCACCGGCTGCATCGCCGCGGCCCCGGCGAGGGTCCGGAAGGCGAGGCGGAGCTTCGCCGGAGGGCTCGCGGCGGTGTCGGCGTTGTGGACGCGCACGCTGTAGCTGGCGCGCCCGCCCAGCGCCACCTTCTGCGCCTGCCCGGCGGCCGGGGCCGGCGAGACCGCGCTCATCGCGACCGACAGGTCCATCCCGTGCTTGATGGTGGTCGTCTCGACGAAGACGTTCGCCGCGCCGTCCGTCGGGTCGCCGCGGTCGGTGGTGACGGTGAAGGTCGTCTTCACGGTACCCGTCGCGTCGGGATCGTCGGGGAGGGCGTGGGCCGGGACGTCGATGAAGGCGGCCAGATCGGCGCACGTCGACGACCCGACCGGGAAGACGGCGCAGTCCCAGCCGAGGAGATCGGTCCGGGCCGCGCACTCGGCGCCGCTGAGCCAGGCGCCGTTGACCTTGCCGGTCACCCCGGTGAGGCCCGTGAGCTGGGTGGAGAGCGCGACGTGGACCGCCTTGCCGTCGTCGGCGGCGTAGGCGTCCGGCCCATCGTTGCAGAGGTGGGCGGTCACGAGGAAGAAGCTGTCCTCCGCGGCCGGATCGGCGGGGTCGCTGACGGTCGCGCGCAGGTCGGCGCCGCGGTCGACCGGGCGGGTGAGGGCGAGGACGCGGTTGGCCGGCACCCGGTCCTTCTCGTCGGCGGTGAAGGTCAGGCGGAGGCTCAGGTCCTCGCCGGCGTCGGCGGCGCTGGCCTTGGCCAGGAAGCTCAGGGCGAGGGCCTTCTCGGCGCCGGCGGGGTAGCTCCCGAGCGCGCAGCGGAAGCCCGTCTCGTCGACGATGGCGCACGGGACCCCGCCGAAGCTCGCCGACACCAGGTGCGAGTGGGCGTTGAGCGGCGTGATGTCGAGGAGCGCCCCCTCGGCGGTGCCGAGCCGCGTCGCCGCGTGGGGCCCGTCGTTCCGCACCGACACCGTCGCCTGATAGGTCTTCTCGGCGACGAGGCGCGTGGGGAGGCCGCTCCCGAGGAAGAGGTGGACGCTGGCGCCGTGCTGGACGCGGATCGGGACCTGCACCGACCGGTCGTCCTGGGTCGGGTCCTCGTGGGGCGCGCCGTCCACCGTGACCCTGAAGGGGATCTGCTTCTGGTCGTCGGGGTTGCCCGCGTCGAGGAGCCCGGGGAGGCTCTCGAGGGTGACGCGACCGGTGAAGAGGCCGCCGCTGGCCAGCGGGCCGGGCGCACAGGTGAAGCCCTGGCCGCCGGCGTCCACCGCGCAGCCGCTGCCGCTGACGGCGAGGAGCCGGAGCTTGTCCGCGAAGGCCTCCGGGCCGCCGGTGACGCTCACCGCCGTCGCCTCCTCGGGCCCGGCGTTCTTCACGTCGAAGCCGAGCTCGAAGGTCGCCCCCTGGGCGACGGTGACGCCCTGCGGGAGGGCGAAGGTGACGCCGAGGTCGGCGCCCGGGACGACCTGGACGGTCAGCGACCGGGCGTCGTCGCTCGGGTCGGGGTCGGGCTTGTCGCTCCGGACCGCGAGCGCGACCTGGAAGGATTGCGCCGCGGCCGCCCCGGGCTCGGCCCGGACGAGGGCCGTGACCGGGAAGCCCTGGTGCGCGGCGAGCGCGTCGCGGCGGCACTCGAAGCGCGTCGTGTCGACGGGCGTGCAGGGGCCGGTGTCGGTCACGACGTTCCGGAAGGTCGCCTTGCCGACGGCGGTGACGGCCATGACGACGTGGGCGGCGGCGGTGTCGCCGTGGTTCTCGACGCCGGTGTGCACGATGCCCGACTCGCCCTCGGCGAGCTTGCCAGTGGTGGACTGGAAGGTCGGGACGGTGACGCCGAGGCTCACGCCCTCGAGGAGGGTGGTCACGACGCCGACCGCGTCGTTGCCCGGCTCGTGGTCTGGCATGCCGGGCTGCTCGGCCCGGAGGTGGCTGACGAGCTGCTGCGGGGTCGGCGTCAGCGGGTCGTCGACCGTGTAGGTGGCGGTGGCGGTGACCGTCTGGCCGGCGGGGATGGGCACCTGGTCGCAGGTCCAGCGGACGCTCGTGGCGGGCGCCGCGCTGGTGTCCGCGCACGCCCCGCCGGCCGTGGTCGCGAGGGCCTGGAGCTTGGCCCCGCCGCCGCGGGTGACGTCGATCTTGGCGGCGGGAGCGTCCTCCGGCCCGAGGTTGGTGACGTCGAAACGGACGGTGAGGAGCTGGCCGGCCAGGGCCGGGTCCTTCGACTCGACGACCTGCCCGACCTTCAGGTCCGCGCCGCCGACCCATATGTCAACGTAATTGACATTGTCGAGGGGCGTGTGGTCCGGGACGGCGCCGCTCCCGTCGCCGGGAGCCACGCGCAGGGCGACGCGGATCTTCTTGTCGGTGTCGGGTGTGGTGAACGTCACGGAGAGGTTCTGGGCGCCGCCGGTGGGGAGGCCCTGGCCGCCGGTCAGGTCGGCGCAGCGGAGACTCGCCGGGGCGGGGCCGCTGGCCGGGGTGACGGCGCAGCCGGCCGGCACGAGGCTCGGCGGGAAGCCCATCGACGGATCGGGGAGGGTCAGCTCGAGGCGGACGGCGTCGACCCGGTCCACGCCGCGGTTCTCGATCTGCAGCGAGGCGGTGACGTTGTGGACCTTCTTCTGGCGCACGGCGCCGGCGACCGGCGCCGGCTCCGGCCCGAGCAGGAGGAGCCCGAGGTCGGGGTAGCGCACCTCGGCGTCGAGGTGGGCGGTGTCGTTGTCGGGGTTGGCCTCGTCGAAGACGTCACCGACCACCGTGCACGGCACGCGGTAGGGCTTGCCGGGCGCGACCGGGCGGACCTTGAAGGTCACCGTCTTGGCGGCGCCCTTGGCGAGCGCCCCGAGCGCGCACTGGAGCTGGGGCGGGGTCAGCTCGGTCCGGACCTGGCAGCCGGCGGTCAGGGGGTCGATGAGGCTCGTCTCGCCCCCGACGACGCAGCGGAGCGCGGCCGTGACGGCGTCCTCGGGGCCGTCGTTGCGCGCGACGACGGTGTAGGTGAGGTCGTGGCCGATCTGCCCGATCGCCGGGGCGACGGCCGAGCCCCCGGTCTGCCCCGGCGGGACGACGAGGAGGTCGTAGCCGCCGGCGGTCGCGACGATCGTCTTTCTGTTGTTGGCGAGGTTCGGGTCGTCGCGGCCGGAGACGACCGCCGTGACGACGTGGGTATAGCGGTCGACGCCGGGGCCCTCGGGGTTGGGGTAGGAGAGCGCCAGCTCGCGCGTCTCGCCCCGCGCCAGGGCGCCCAGCTCGCAGACGATCATCGCGCCCTCGAGCTGGACGTCGCAGGCCTCGGGGACGGTCCAGGTCACGGCGCCGACCAGCGCCGCGTCGGGGACGACGCCGAGGGTGACGAAGGGCATCGACTTGGGGCCGTCGTTGGCGACCGTGACCCGCAGGGTGGTGGTGTCGCCGCGGGCGGCGGCGCGCGGCTCGGCGCGGGCGTCCTTGACGAGGACGTCGGCGACGTCGGTGCGCACGGCGGTGACGACGGCGTCGAGCTCGCCCGCGACGACGTAGGTCACGCCGTTGGACGCGAGCGGGTCGGGCCGCGCCTCGAGGTGCACCGGGCTCCCGTGGACGGCGCGGGTCGCGCGGTAGGTCGGGTAGTCCGCGGAGAACGCGGCGCCGGCGGCGACGAGGCGCTCACGGGCGGAGTCGGCGGCGAGGGCGAGGAGGTAGTCGCCGTCGCGGCTCCCGACGTCGAGGGTGGGCGAGCCCGCGACGTAGGTGGAGAGCAGGAGCTCGCCGTCGCGCGAGAAGAGGGAGACGAAGCCCGCCTCGTGGAAGATGGGGTCGCCGAAGAGGGGGTCGTCGTCGTCGAGCTCGGCGTCGTCACCGGTGACGCCGGGCGCCGTGTTCGGCTCGCGGCTCGTGGGCTGGAACGCGGCGCGCACGGGGAAGTCGCGGCTCGCGGTGAGGCCGGCGGCGCCGACCCCGTCGGCGGTGAAGGTGACAGCGCGGACGCAGTCGTAGACCTCGCCGCCGAGGTAGCTCCCGACGCTCGCGGAGAAGCTCGGGCTCACCAGGACGACGAAGCCGTCGGACCACGGGTAGGGGGCGGCGAAGGTGCCCGGGCAGCCCGCGCCGCCGGTGCCGCAGACGCCGTCGTGGGGTGAGGAGGCGCTGACGAGGCCCGCGTCGCTGGTGGTGCACCCGCCGAGGGCGACGGCCCCGGCGCGGTCGACCGCGAGGTCGTGGAGGACGTCGGCGCGGTCGCCGGACACCGAGCGGACGGCCGCGACGGCGCTGGCCGGCGGCGCGGAGAGGTCGATACGCTCGAGGAGGATCGCCGGGAGGGCGAGCGCGCCGGAGAGGGTCGTGCCCTGCCCGTCCCCGACGAAGGCGAAGGCGCCGGCGTCGAGGCGATCGACGGTGTAGGCGACGACGAGCTGCGGCCTGCGCGCAGCGTCCTCGTAGAGCCCGACGTGAGCGGACCGGGTGACCGCGCCGGCGACGAGGACGTTCGAGTAGACGAAGGCGGCGGGGGCGCCGCCGGCCGGAAGACGCAGCACGGTGGCGAAGGCGCGCGGGTTGTCGTCGTCGAGCTGACCGATGTCGTCGGGAGGGAGCTGGGCCGGGAAGTCGGTGGAGCTGGTGTAGCCGCCGATCGCGACGAGGTCGCCGAGGACCGCGACGGAGCGGACGTTCTCGATGCGTTTGCCGCCGAGGTAGGTCGAGAAGGCGAGGCTCTTTCCGTCGGCGGCGAGGACGGACACGAAGGCGTCGGTCGCGGCGACGTCGCTCGCGCCCTCGCCGACGAGGGCCGAGGAGAGCGGGGAGGCGAGCGGGAAGTCGATGGCCTTGGTGGGGCCGGTGACGACGACGCGGCCGTCGGCGGTGAGCGCCACGTCGGCGATCTGGGTCGGCGCGTAGTAGCTCGGCTCGGTCTGCCCGGGGTAGAGGTCGGGGAAGTGGGTGCGCGTCCC
This sequence comes from Deltaproteobacteria bacterium, assembly GCA_006226565.1. GTDB lineage: Bacteria > Myxococcota_A > UBA9042 > PHBI01 > PHBI01 > PHBI01. The sequence continues at coordinate 8,762 of SBGO01000166.1, forward strand.
GCCGAGGTAGGTCGCCCACCGCAGGGCGCCGTCGGGGCCGAGCGCGACGACGAGCCCGTCGCTGATCGCGGCGCGGGCATCCTCGCCAGCGTAGACGTCGTCGAAGGCGCCCGCGGTGGCCAGGTTCGAGGTGGTGGTGTAGCCGGCGGCCACGACCCCGCCGTCGGCGGCCACGGCGACCCCGGTGAAGCGGTCGGAGCCGTCGCCGCCATAGAAGGTCGAGAAGGCCAGCGGAGGGTCGATCACCAAGGGGATATCGGAGTCGTAGGGCCCGAGGAGGTAGCCGACCTCGCCGGCGGCGCCGACGCGCCAGGCGACGTCCACGGCGACGCGGGCGCCATCGCGGTCCTGCCAGGCCACCGGGGCGGCCTCGGTGAGGGTCCTCGACGGGGTCTCGACGACGAGACGACCGGCGGCGTCCACATCGACCGAGAGCGCGCCGACGTAGTGCCACGCGACGCGGGCGGGGTCGGCGCCGGGGGCGACGAGGACGTCGGTCTTCAGCGCCTCGGCGGTGGAGCGGTAGACGACGTCGATGCCGGGCCAGAGGTCGCGGTAGGCGACGCCCCCGAAGGTGGGCGCGTCGGTGATCCAGCGCTCGCGCGGGCCGCGGAGATAGTGGACGCGGCCGGCGCGCGGCGCGACGCCCTCGACGCGCGCCGCGCGGTGACCGAGGGGGAGGACGACGAGGCGGTCGCTGGTGACGCGGGCCGGGTCGGCGGTCGCGGCGGTGGTCGCGTAGACGACGCGGTCGGGGAGGAAGAGGACGGTCTGCTGATCCCGGCGCAGGACGAAGCGCGCCGGCGCGGCGAGCTGGCCCCGGTTCTCCACGACCGTACCGGCGAGCACGCCCCCCGGGCCGTCGTACGCGGCGGCCGGCGACGACGCGGCGAGCAGCGCGGTCGCGGCGGCGACGAGCAGAGCGTGTGCGCGAAGGCGGGCAGTTCCTTCCGGCATGGCGGAGTCCCACGGACGAACGCGTGCCCCCACGGCCTCGAGGCACGCTCCCAACGGCTCGACACGTGACGGTGTCGACTTGGCACTATGCACCACGACTCAGGACAAAGGAAAGGCGCGAGGGCCACGATGGTGCCCTCCTCTCCACCCGCGCCGCGCGGCGCCGCGGCGCGCCGCCGAGGCCGCTCAGAGCGGCGCCGACGCGTGGGCCTCG
>SBGO01000400.1 GCA_006226565.1 Deltaproteobacteria bacterium
CGCTCGCGTCGCAGACGCCGCCCGCGTCGTCCTCGCAGGCCGAGCCGGCGGCGACGCCCACGTGCTCGCAGGCGCCGGCCTGGCAGGTGTCGTGGGTGCAGGGGTCGTCATCGGCGCAGTCCGCGTCGACGAGGCAGACGCCGCAGCTGTCGCTCGCCTCGTCACAGACCGGGCGGTCGGCGTCGCAGCCGGCGTCGACCGCGCCCGCGCCGGCGCTGTCGACGCAGCCGTGGCAGCCGAGCGCGCCGTCGCGCTCGTCGCAGTAGAGGACCTCGACGTTGCAGCCGGGGTCGGGGACGCCCGGATCACCGACGAAGTAGCACGCCACGCAGCTCCCACCGGGGTCGCAGACGCCACCGTCGCAGTCGCTCCCCACCGGCAGGGCGGTGTTGGAGCAGGCGCCGGTCACGTCGTCGCAGAGGTCGGCCGTGCACGGGTCGCCGTCGGCGCAGTCGGCCGTGGTGAAGCAGCGGGCGACACAGGTCCCGTCCTGGCAGAAGGCCGCCGCGACGCAGTCCGCGTCCCCCTCGCAGCCGGTCTCACCGATCTCGAGCCGGCACTGGGGGCTACAGCCGTCGCCCGGCTCGACGTTGCCGTCGTCACAGGCCTCGTTGGCGTCCACCGTGCCGTCGCCGCAGCCCGGCACGCGGAAGGGGTTGTAGTACGCGAAGAGGCCCGTGCCGCTCGCCGCGGTCACGAGCCCGAGCTGGAAGTCGCCGTCGGCGCTGACCCGGTGGTTGCCCCCGGCGACCGAGAAGCGCACGCGGCTCAGCTCCGGGTGCCCGGGGAGCGCCGCGGTGGTGACCCCGCTCGGCGCCACGCCGTCGAGCTTCACGGTGTCGGCGTAGGAGGTCGGCACGAAGACCGAGGCGAGGCCCGATCCGTTGACGTGGACGTCGATGCCGAGGGTGGAGGCCGCGGAGAAGGCGAGCGGCGGGATGATGCTGAGCCCCGCCTCGCACCCCGACATCCCGGCGTCCTGATAGACGTAGACGGGCGCGCTGGCCTGGATGTAGGCGAGCTCGCTCTCCGAGAAGCGGTGCAGCGCGCCAGCGGCGAGGGTCGCCACGAGGGCGCCGTTCACGCGCACCTCGGTGCCGTCGACGGTGGCGACCACGGTGACGCGATGGGCCGCCGTCCCCGGGTAGGCGTCGATGGCGTAGTCCGTGCCGACGCCGCTCTCGGGGATGATGTGGTCGACGCCGTCGTCGCCGCAGCCGCCGCTCGAGTACGCGCTGCACGAGGTGGCCCAGCCGCGGCCGCCGGTGATGACCGAGATCGGCAGGTCCGAGGTCACGAGCGCCCCGGAGATGTCGACGCCGCAGCCGCCCGAGTTGAGCGTCCGCAGGAGCACCGTCTCCCCGACCCCGAGGGTCAGCGTCTGGACGTTGCCGGTGAGGCCGTCCCCCCAGAAGCTCGTGCTGTCCCCGGGCGGGTCGACCACGACCGTCGCGCCGAAGGGGGCGTAGAGGGAGACGGCGTCGTGGCCGGTGTTGCCGGTGTTGGTCGCGTCGAGGACGTAGCCGCCGAGCCGAAAGCGCGTCCCGAGCGAGCTCGACGCCTCCTTGATGGTCGCGGAGCTGTTCCACGGCCCCACGACGAAGCGCTGCACCACGCTCAGGTCGGGGCGGTCGGCGGTGATGAAGACGCCGCGCTTCTCGATGACCGCGTAGTTGGAGACGACGCCCTGGGTCGCGCTCAGGGTGACGCGCTGGGGGGCCCCCTGGGTCACCGAGAAGGCCACCGGGCTGCCGTCCCCGAAGGTGTAGGTGCCCGAGATGGTGCCGAGCGGCGAGGCGAGCACCATGTCCCACCCGGTCCCGGTGTAGTTCGTCGGGTTCGGCATGAGCGGCGGGACGTAGAAGCAGTGCTTGTCCAGCGGGCACGTCTGCGCCGACGCCGGGCCGGCGACGCCGACCAACGACAGGACGAGGACGGCGAGCGCCGCGTACCGGAGAAACCGTGATGGCATGGAGGGCCTCCAAGAAGGGAGCGATACGCTACCAGGGAGGCCCGCTCCTTCCAATCTCGTCCCGCAGGAAGGAGGAGGCGCGGGGACGAAGGCCAATCCCCGACGGATGCGCGAGGCGTTTCATCAGCGGGCGCCCTGGAGCGAGCGCATTCAATCAGTCTCGGGCGCGGGCAGCTGCTCGACGATGCTGACGAGCGCCCCACCCTTGAGGTCCACCACGGTCCAGGCGTTGCCGTCGCGGCGCGTCACCGGGATCCGCCGGGCGTCGAGGAGGTGCTCGTGGCCGTGGTCGTCGACGACCTCGAAGCCGTCGTCGCCGCGGGTCGCCGAGAGCGCCACGCACTCGTGCTGGTTGGAGACGCGGCTGATGATCATCCGGACGCCCTTGCCGCCGCGCCGCTGCCGCGGGTACTGCTCCAGCGGCGTCAGCTTGGCCCGGCCGGCGCGGGTGAAGACCGCCACCTGCAGGTCGTCGGCGTCCGAGGGCGTGAAGAGCACGTCCTGCATGTAGTCGCCCCGGCCGACGCGCATCCCGATGACGCCCTTGGCGGCGCGCCCCTGGACGGCGATCTCGCCGAGGTCGAAGCGGATCCCCTGCCCGAGATGGGTCAGCATCATCATGTCGCCGGTGAGGTCGGTCTCGGCCACGCGCGCCAGCGAGTCCCCCTCGGAGAGCTTGATCGCCAGGATCCCCGACGAGCGGGAGCTGGCGAACTCCGACAGGGCCGTCGCCTTGACCGCCCCCTGCCGCGTCACGAAGAGCAGGTAGCGGTCGTCGGGGAAGTCCCCGGCCTCGATGACGTCGACGAGCTGCTCCTCGCGCGTCATCCCGCAGACGTTGATGAGCGCCGAGCCCACCTCGCCCCACTTCGCCTCGGGGATCTGGTGGACCGGGATGGGATAGCACTGCCCGGTATTGGAGAAGACGAGCACCGTCCGCGTGGTGCGCGTGTTGACGAGCATGTGCATGCGGTCGCCGGGCCGCACGCCGCTGGCCTTGCGGGTCGCGCCGGTGGCCGCGAAGGACGCGATCGACGACCACTTGATCCAGCCCTGGCGGGTCACGCCGACGACGACCTCCTGGTCCTTCACGTGGACCGCGACGTCGATGTCGAGCCGCTCGACCTGGTCCTCGAGGGTCGTCCGGCGGTCGTCGCCGTGCTTGGCCTTGATGGCCTGGAGCTCGTCGCCGACGACGCGGTCGCACTCGGCCGGATCGCCGAGGATCTTCTCGAGCCCGGCGATGAGGTCGTGGAGGGACGCGGCCTCCTGGGTGAGCTGGAGCAGCTCGAGGTTCGTCAGGCGGACGAGGCGGAGGTCGAGGATGGCGTCGGCCTGGGCCTCGGTGAAGTCGAGGGCGACGAGGTTCTGACGCGCGTCGGCGCGATCCTTCGAGCGCCGGATGGTGGCGATGACCTCGTCGAGGATGTCGATGGCCTTGATGAGCCCCTCGACCTCGTGGACGCGCTTGGCCGCCTTGTCGAGGTCGTGCTGGCTCCGCCGCCGGACGACGCGCCGCCGGTGGTCGACGAAGGCCTCGAGGATCCCGCGCAGGCCCTGCTGGACCGGGGTGTTGCGCGCGATCATCACCATGTTGAAGTTGTAGTTGATCTGGAGGTTGGTCTTCTTGAAGAGGTAGGCCAGCACGCCGTCGACGTCGGCCGAGCGCGCCAGCTCCACCACCAGCCGCAGCCCCTCGCGGTCGGTCTCGTCGCGGACGTCGTGGACGCCCTGCACCTCGCGCTCGAGCCGGAGCGCGTCCATCTGCCGGACGAGGTCCGACTTGACGATGTTGTAGGGGATCTCGGTGAAGACGATGAGGGTCTTGCCGCCCTGCTGCTCGACGTGGTGGCGCGCCCGCAGGACGACCTTGCCGCGCCCGGTCTCGTAGGCCTCGCGCAGCCCCTCGGCCCCCATCAGGATGCCGCCGGTCGGGAAGTCCGGGCCCGGCACGTGCCGCATCAGCGCGTCGAGCGAGATGTCCGGGTCGGCCATCAGCGCCAGCGCCGCGTCCACGGTCTCGCCGAGGTTGTGGCTCGGGATCTCGGTCGCGAAGCCGGCCGACACGCCGCTCGCCCCGTTGACGAGCAGGTTCAGGAACCCGGCGGGCAGGACCACCGGCTCCATCGCCTTCTCGTCGAAGTTCGGCCGCCACGGGACCGTGTCCTTCTCGATGTCCCGCAGCAGCTCCGCCGCGATGGGCGACAGGCGCGCCTCGGTGTAACGCATGGCGGCCGCCGGGTCGTCGTCCATCGACCCGAAGTTCCCGTGCCCGTCGACGAGCGGGTAGCGCATCTTCCACGGCTGGGCGAGCCGCACCAGCGCCTCGTAGATCGAAGAGTCGCCGTGGGGGTGGTAGTTGCCCATCACGTCGCCGACGGTCTTCGCGGACTTGCGGTACGGCTTGTCGTGGGTGTTGCCGCCCTCGTGCATCGCGTAGACGATGCGCCGCTGCACGGGCTTGAGCCCGTCGCGGATGTCCGGGATGGCGCGGTCGAGGATGACCTTCTGCGCGTAGCGTCCAAACGACCCGCCGAGCTCGTCCTCGAACGGGACCTCGGTCACCCGGGCCTCATCGGAAATCGTCATGCCACTTCTCCGTGCGCGCGCGCCCGGCCACGACCGCGGCGCGCGTCACCTGCCTGCCTGTTCGCGTCGCGCCGTTCAGCCCTGCAGGGCGGGGGCACCGTCGTCACCGAAGTGCACGTGCTCGGTGATCCAGTGCTTGCGCGGCTCGCTCTTGCTGCCCATCAGGACGCGCACCTGGCGCTCGGCCAGCACCGCCTCGTCGATGGTCACCCGGAGCAGCGTGCGCGTCTCCGGGTTGAGGGTCGTCTCCCAGAGCTGGCTCGGGTCCATCTCGCCCAGCCCCTTGTAGCGCTGCACGACGACGCTCTTCGAGCGCCACCGCTTGAGCAGGGCCTGCAGCTCCTCGTCGCTCCACGCGTAGACCTGCTCGGTCGTCTTCTTCACCTTGCGCTCCGCTTTGTAGAGCGGCGGCTGGGCGATGTAGATGCGGCCGTCGGTCAGGAGCGGCTTCATGAAGCGGTAGAAGAAGGTCAGCAGCAGGCAGCGGATGTGCGCGCCGTCGTCGTCGGCGTCGGCGAGGATGACCACGCGCCCGTAGTTGGCCTCGGACAGGTCGAAGTCGCTGCCGATGCCGGCGCCGATCGCCTGGACGATGGACAGGATCTCCTTGTTGGAGAGCACCTTCGCCAGGGTCGCCTTCTCGGTGTTGAGCGGCTTGCCCTTGAGCGGCAGGATCGCCTGGTGGATGCGGTCCCGCCCCTGCTTGGCGCTGCCGCCGGCGGAGTCGCCCTCGACGATGAAGAGCTCGTTGTCCTCGGCCTTGCGGCTCGAGCAGCGGGTGAGCTTGCCGTCGAGGGAGGTCTTCACCTTCTGGGACTTGCCCGTCCGCACGGCCTTGCGCGCCTTGGCCGCCGCCGAGCGCGCCTGGGACGCCTTGACCGCCTTGTCGAGGATGGCGCGGGCGACGTCGGGGTGCTCCTCGAGGTAGGCGGCGAGGTGATCGGCGGTGATCTCCTCGCAGGCCGAGCGCGCCTCGACGTTGCCGAGCTTGGTCTTGGTCTGCCCCTCGAACTCCGCGTTGGTCATGCGGACGTTGATGATGGCGACGAGCCCCTCGCGGAGGTCGGCGCCGCTCAGGTTCTCCTTCTTCTTCCACACCCCGAGCTTGCGCGCGTACTCGTTCATCACGCGGGTGTGGGCCACCTTGAAGCCGGTCTCGTGCTGCCCGCCCTCCATCGTGTGGATGCAGTTGCAGAACGAGGTCACGGCCTCGGTGTAGCCGTCGTTGTACTGGAGCGCGAACTCGACCTCGATGCCGTTGGACTCGCCGGTGAAGACGATGGGCGGGTGCAGCGCGTCGAGCTCGTCGTTGAGGTACTCCGCGAAGTCGGCGACGCCGCCCGGGTAGTCGAAGGTGGTGTCGTAGGGCTCCGACCCGCCGCTGCCGTCCTCGGGCAGCGGGCGCATGTCGCGGAGGCGGATCTTCAGCCCCGGGTTGAGGAACGCCAGCTCGCGCAGGCGCTTGGCGATGACCTCCACCGAGAACGTGGTCTTGGCGAAGATCTCCGGGTCCGGCTTGAAGCGGACCTGGGTGCCGCGCTTGCGGGTCGCCTCGCCCTTGTCGAGCCCGGTCTGGGGCACGCCGCGGGCATAGCGCTGGGTCCAGGCGAAGCCGTCGCGCCAGATCTCGATCTCGAGCCACTCGGAGAGCGCGTTGACGACCGAGGCGCCGACGCCGTGGAGGCCGCCCGAGACCTTGTAGCCGCCGTCGCCGAACTTCCCGCCCGCGTGGAGCTTCGTGTAGACGACCTGGGGCGTGGGGATGCCGGCGTCGGGGTGCATCCCGACCGGGATACCGCGCCCGTTGTCCGCCACGCGGACGACGTCCCCGGGCTCGACGACCACGTCGATGGCGTCGCAGAAGCCCGCGAGGGCCTCGTCCACGGCGTTGTCGACGATCTCGCTGACGAGGTGGTGGAGCCCGCGGGGGCCGGTCGAGCCGATGTACATGCCGGGGCGCAGGCGCACCGCCTCGAGCCCCTCGAGGACCTTGATCTGGGCTTCGTTGTACGCGCTCTGGCTCACGGAGTCCTTCCCTCCCCCTGGCTGCGACCGGGCGACCCGGGTGCATACCACACCGATCGGGCGGATCACACATTGCTCGCAGGGCGGGGACGGACGGGGGCGCGCGCCCGCGGCGGCTGCGGGGGCGCGCGGGCGCTGGCGTGGCGTCGGTTACGCGGGCGATCCCCTCAGCGGGCGAGGCCGGCGAAGAGCGAGCGCACCCAGCGCACCTCGTAGCGCGACAGGAGGGCGTCGGCCCGGGCCGCCGACTCGACGTGGCGCGGCGTGCGCTGGCCGAGGAGGACGCAGGCCGTGGGCGCGTCGGCGAGGAGCGGCGCGATGAGGCCGCTGAGGACCGGCTCGGCGAGATGGCTCAGGCCGTCCCGGAGCGCGCGGGCGTTGTCGCGGAGGCGCGCGATGAGGTCCGCGTCGAGGAAGGCGCCGTCGGTCTTGCGGAAGTCGCCGTCGGGGAAGTGGGTCGGGCCGTCGTACTTGCCGAGCAGGAGCCCGTGGCGGATCGGCGAGAAGAAGGCGACGCCCACGTCGTGCTCGGCGCACCACGCCTGGAGCCCGCTCTCGACCCAGCTGTCGGCGGTGAGGTTCCGGAGCGGCTGCACCACGTCGGGGTCGACCCGGGCGATGACCCGCATCACGTTGTGGCAGCTCCAGTCGCTCAGCCCGATGAAGCGGATCTTGCCGGCCTCCTTCGCGCGGACGAGCACCTCGAGGGCGTCGTCGAGGTAGACGTCGCGGGGCCCGAAGTCGCAGTGGTGGAGGTAGTAGAGGTCGATGACGTCGGTCTTCAGGTTCCGGAGCGACCGCTCGACGCGCTCCCGCACGAGGTCCGGGTGGTAGTAGTGGGCGTGGCCGCCGGCGTCCCAGCCGACCTTGCTCGCCAGGAAGACGTCGTCGCGCGGGACGTCGCCCCAGAGCTCGCCGAGGAGCTGCTCGGAGCGGCCGTCGCCGTAGACGTCGGCGGTGTCCCAGTGGGTGATGCCGTGGGCGTGCGCGGCGCGGAGGGCGGCGCGCGCCTCCTCGGCGTCGTGCCCCGACCAGCCGATGGACTGGCCGCTCGCCGAGGTGTTCTCGCCGCCGTAGGCCCAGGTGCCGAGGGAGACGACGGGGACCTGCACGTCGGTGCGACCGAGGCGAATCGTCCGCATGATCAGTCCTCCACCAGCGCCTGGCGCCAGACCGACACGGCGGCGCGCTCGGTGCCGTCGACCGTCACCAGGCCGGCGGCGAGGTGGGGCCGCACGTCGTCCTTGCCGGCGCCGAGCCCGGCGAGGTGCTGGCAGAGGCCGGTGTCGCCGGTGCAGGGGCAGCCGGAGACGACGTCGGCGTCGAAGAGATCGCGGACCGAGCGCCAGATGACGAGCGGCATCCCGTGGCTCTTGGCGGTGGCGACGGCCTGGTCGAGCCACTGGGTCTGGAGCGCCTCGGAGGAGTCGAAGAGCGGGCCGCAGACCGCGCGCTGGGTGGTCATCGACTGGGCCGGGAGGCTCGTGCCGATGATGGCCGCGCCGAGGTCGCTCCGGAGGTCGGCGACCTTGGCGAGCCAGTCGTTCGGGATGGCCGCGAGGTCCTCGAGGGCGAAGGCGGGGTAGCTCTCGAGCCCGAGGTAGTCGGCGGTGATGCCGTCGACGAGGCCCTTCCGCTGCGCGAGGCACGCCTCGGGGGTGACGGCGACGCAGCGGCCGGCCTTGGTCGGGTAGCCGTAGAGGTCCTCGACGTCGACGCCGACGATGGTCGGGGGCGGCGTGACGTCCTTCAGCTCCTTGATGCGGCGGTGCGCCTCGGCGGGGTAGTCGAGCACCGCCGTGTAGGCCGCGACGCCGCAGTTCTCCTCGTAGCGGTTCATGCGCTGGCCGAGGACGACCCAGTCGGGCGCGAACTGCTTGACCGCCCAGACGGTGTAGCCGGCGTAGGCGTCGCGCCACTTGTCGACGTTGGCGTCGTTGGCGGGGTTGTAGCAGCTCTCGCGCCAGGCCGAGTTGAGGACGAGGACGCCGCTCTGCTCGCGCGCCTCGGGGGCGAGGGTGTCCCAGTCGGGGCTGAGCGGGCTGAGCGCCAGGACGACGCGCTTGCCGCTGCTCGACGCCATCGCCTTGAGCGCGTTGACCTCGCTGACCCATGGCCCGGGCAGGTCGACGGGCTGGTTGTCCGGCCCCGAGAACGACGACCACGGGATGCCGTAGAGGTCGAGGGGGATGACGATGACCTCGGTGAGGTCGCCGCCCAGCGCGTCGGTGGAGGCGACCCACGGGCGGGGCGCGGTCGTCTTGGTGATGTCGTAGATCTCCGCGCGGCCCCCGAGGAGCGGCCGCCCGGGGGGCGTCGTGTCCTGCGCGACGTCGGCGTCGCCCGCGGTGGCGGTGTCGGAGACGGTGTCCGTGTCGGGCGTCGTGTCGTCGGGGCAGCCGGAGACGCCGAGGACGAGCGCGAGGGCGAGGAGGAGCCTGAGGGTCATCGAGCAGCCTTGGCCACGGGTGCGCCGGGAGCATAACCAAAGGCCGGGGCCGCCGAAAGCCGGCGCGCGTCCGGGTCAGTCGCCGCGGCCGAAGGTCACGCTCAGGAGGCGCGGCGGGTCGACCGGGCGGTCGGTCTCCGGCGCGGTGGGGGCGCGGGTGAGGCGGTCGACCACGGCGACCGGGTCGCACACGCCGAAGACGGTGTTGCGGCCGTCGAGCTCGGGCAGCGGGCGCGCGGTGACGAAGACCTGGCTGCCGTTGGTGTTGGGCCCGCGGCTCGCCATCGCGAGGATGCCGGCGCGGTCGAAGCGCAGCGTCGCGTCGAGCTCGTCGGGGAGCTCGTAGCCCGGGCCGCCGCGGCCGCTGCCGGTCGGATCGCCGGTCTGGGCGAGGCCGCCGGCGATGGCGCGGTGGAAGGTGAGGCCGTCGTAGAAGGGGCGCTTCGTCCACGAGGCGGTCTTGGGGTCGACGAAGCCGCGGAGGCCGCGGGCGAGCGCCACGAAGTTGGCGACGGTCAGGGGCGCGCGCTCGGGGAAGAGGCGGCAGCGGAGGCTGCCGAGGGTCGTCTCGAGGGTCGCGACGAGCGGGCCGTCGCCGGTCAGCCCGTCGAGGGCGGCGTCGAGGCTCACGGGGCGGTTGCCGGGGTCCTTCGGGCCCGGGTCGGCCTCGTGCCACCCGGCGGTGGCGCGGAAGTCGATGCGCCAGCGGCCGCCCTCCTGGAGGAGCACCACGACCGGGCTCCCGCGGCGCGCCTCGAGCCGGACCAGGGCGCGGGCGCCCTGGAGCTCGGTGTCGCCCATCGGCGCGGTGGCGCCGAGGTAGGGGCGCAGCTGGTCGCGCGACAGGGTGCGGGCCATCTCCCGCGAGGGCCCTGTGACGAGCA
>SBGO01000517.1 GCA_006226565.1 Deltaproteobacteria bacterium
GACGGCGCCGCGCGCCTCGAGTGCGTGGCGCGCACCGCGCCCGACCCCGGGCGCCTGGCCGAGGACCTCGCCCGCGCCCGCGCGAAGGGGCTCCTACCGGCCCCCGCGCCCTGAGCGAACCAGACCTTCACAGCCCTCGGGCCCGACCCGGCCCGGAGAGATCCAGCGCGTCCTCGCGAGCCCGCGAGGTCGTAGAGCCCACGTGCGCCCACGCGCCCGAGAGAAGGAGGAGGACCCACGATGATCACGAACCGCGAGACGAACACGAGCATCAGCGAGATCGCCGACGGCATCTACCGCATCAGCACCCCGGTCCCGCCCAACCCGGCGCTCCCCGCCGGGTTCACCTTCAACCAGTTCCTCATCGACGACGACGAGCCGCTGCTCTTCCACACGGGCCTCCGCAAGATGTTCGGGCTCGTGCGCGAGGCCGTCGAGGCGGTGATGCCCATCGCGAAGCTGCGCTACGTGGGGCTGTCCCACTTCGAGGCCGACGAGTGCGGGAGCCTCAACGAGATGCTCGCGGCCGCCGAGCACGCGGCGCCGGTCTGCAGCATGATCGAGAAGATGGTGTCGGTGGACGACGTGGCGGACCGCGAGGCGCGCGGCCTCGCGGACGGCGAGCGGCTGAAGCTCGGCCGCCACACCGTGCGGTGGATCGACGCCCCGCAGCTGCCGCACGGGTGGGGCTGCGGCTACCTCTTCGAGGAGTCGACCGCGACCCTCTTCTGCGGCGATCTCTTCACGCAGCCGGGGCACGTGCACGCCCCCGTCACCGAAGGCGACATCCTCGAGCCGAGCGAGGCGATGCGCGCGCAGATGGAGTACTTCGCGCACTCCCCGCAGACCGGAGCGCTCCTGCGGCGGCTCGCCGACACCTCGCCCCGGACCCTCGCGTGCATGCACGGCGCCTCGTGGCGCGGCGACGGCGCGCGGCTCCTCGGCGCGCTGGCGGAGCGCCTGGGCGCCAGGTAGCCCACCCGCGACCGGCCTCTGAGAGACAGACCTCGGGAGCACCACCGCGAGTGTAGGCGCGGGCGGCGCGCGATCCGCTGGGACCGCGCGGCCCCCGCGCTTTCGATCGGCGATGCCCCACGCGCGGCCCTCGGGTGTGATCGAGAGCGTTGCCCCGAAGGCGACGGCTCGTCTAAGAGTCGTCCGCCGACGACCACGCGGCAGCTCCCCAGGCCGCGCCTGCGCAGGCGCGTCGAGAGGTCATGCGAATGTCCCCAGCGCGGATCCTATTCTCCCTTGCAGCGTCATCGCTGGTCTTCGTCGCCTGCGGCGACACCATCGAGGCGGGCCGTACCTGCACCGCGACGACCGCCGAGGACGGCGCCGTGGTGCTCGACTGTCCGGGCAACGACCCCGTCATCGTGCGCGACGCGCCGGGGCAGGTGAGCTGCTCGGTCAGCGACGATGGCGAGGACGGCTGGATCCTCGACTGCCCGGGCGCCGATCCGGTCGCGATCCGCGACGGCGTCAACGGCAGCGACGCCGCGCCCTGCACCCTCTCCGACAACGGCGACGGCAGCTACACCTTGAGCTGCCCCGGCTCGGCCCCCGTGACCCTGCACGACGGCGCGGACGGCACCAACGGCCAGGACGCCGCGCCCTGCGTCGCCACCGACAACCAGGACGGCACCTACACCATCGACTGCCCCGGCTCGGCGCCGATCACCGTGTCCGATGGCGCCGACGGCCAGAACGCCGCCCCCTGCACCCTCAGCGACAACCAGGACGAGACCTGGACCCTGACCTGCCCGGGTTCGGCGCCGGTGACCTTCGGCGGCGGGGGCGCTCCCCCGTGCGCGCTCACCTCCAACGGCGAAGGGAGCTACACCCTGACCTGCCCCGGCTCCGACCCGGTCACCATCCGCAACGGCGTCGACGGCACCGATGGCGTCGACGCCGCGCCCTGCGTCGTCACCGACAACGACAACGGCACCTACACCATCGACTGCCCCGGCTCCGACCCGGTCACCGTCAGGGACGGCGCCAACGCCGCGCCGTGCACGATGACCGACAACGACAACGGCACCTACACCATCGACTGCCCCGGCGCCGACCCGGTCACCCTCGCCGACGGGGTCGACGGCCAGCCCTGCCTGCTGACCGACCACGACAACGGGAGCTACACCCTCAACTGCCCCGGCGCCGACCCGGTGACGATCCGCGACGGCGCGGACGGCACCGACGGGCTCGACGGCGCCGACGGACAGCCCTGCACCGTCGCCGACAACCACAACGGCACCTACACGATCAACTGCCCGGGCTCGGCCCCCGTCACCTTCTCCGATGGCCAGAGCGCCCTGCCCTGCACGGTCGCTCCCGCCGGCGCCGGCGCCTACACCCTCACCTGCCCGGGCGCAGCGCCCATCACGATCCACGACGGCGCGGACGGCGCGGACGGCGCGGACGGCGCGGCCTGCGACGTGACCCCCATCTCCGGCGGCTACCTGCTCGAGTGCCCCGGCAGCGCGCCCGTCACCGTCACCAACGGCGCCGACGGCTCGGACGGCACCGACGGCGCGGACGGCGCCACCTGTGTGGTCACCGACCACGGCGACGGCTCCTTCACCCTCGCCTGCACCGGCTCGGCCCCGGTCACCTTCACCCCCGGCACCGGCACCGGCGGCGGCGGCGGCGGGATCGCCGAGGGGCAGCCCTGCGCGCTCACGCCCAACACCTTCTGCATGGGCGTCACCCTCAACTACATGTGGCTCGAGGGCCTCGATCTGCACGGCGTCAACTTCAGCGGCTCGGCGCTGCGCTACACGAACATCGAGAACGCCAACCTGCAGGGAGCCATCTTCTTCAACGCCGACCTCTACGAGACGACCCTCGTCGGCGCCCACGCGTCGGGCGCCATCTTCGAGAGCGCCAGCCTGCCCAACGCCAACCTCGACGGCATCGTCGCCGACGGCGCGAGCTTCGAGGCCGCCAGCTTCGACCTCACCACCTTCGTCGGCGCCTCCCTGGTCGGCGCCGACTTCACGAGCTCGAACCGCGGCTACTCCGACGCCGGGGCCGACTTCACCGGCGCCGACCTGACGGGCGCCCGCTTCGTCAACGCGAACCTGATCAGCGGCTGCTGCAGCTACGCCAGCACGATGCGCTTCGTCGACGCGAAGCTGGTCGGCGCGGACTTCACCGGCGCCTACTTCGGCACCAGCTACACCACCTACTTCGACGGGGCCGACCTGACCTGCGCGATCTTCGAGGAGGCGAGCCTGACCGGAAAGCGTCTCCGCTTCCGCGACGCCACCTGTCCCGACGGCACCCTCGCGGTAGCCGACAGCTGCGCCGGCCACTTCGACGTCAGCGGCTGCCCGTAGCGAGCTCCTCGCCGCGGTGGCGTCCGGCCGACCGCCAGGGCCGGCCCACGAGGCCACCGCGCACGCGAGCGGCCACTTTTTCGGAACGAGCGCGCGCTCCGAAGGCAAAGGACAGGGGTGAGGGCGACCCGCGACGGGTCGCCCTCCACCCGCCCCTCGCCGGAGGTGCCCTTGCGCCCGCTCTTCGCCGTGACCGCCGGCGCCGTCGTCGCCGGCTGCGCCGACGCCTTCCCGCCGCTCGTCACGGCCCTCGCCCTCGCCGCGGCGCTGGTCGCGCTGCTCGTGACGGCCCCCTCGGGGGGACGACGCCGGGTCGCCGCGGCCGTGACCGTCGGGCTCCTCTGGGGCGCGTGGGTCACCGCCCCGGCCCCACCGCCGCCGAGCGGCACGGTCGACGTCACCGGCACGGTCTACGCCGTCACCTGCGACCGTCCCCCACACTGTCGCGTGACCCTCGCCGAGGCCGACGTCGGGGAGGAGCTCCACCTCCGCCGAGTCGACGCGTACTACGCCGACCTCTACGAGCCACCCGAGGTCGGGACCGTGGTCCATTTGACCGGGGAGGTCCGCACCGGGCGCGAGGCGCTCAACCCCGCCCCCTTCCCTGCCGCGACACGCCAGCGGCCGCCCTATCTCCAGGCGCTGACCTGGCCCGAGCCAACCCGTGACACCCCGAGCTGGACGGCGGCGCTCGCGACCACGCTCCGGGCCCGGCTCGACCTCGACGACCCGCGCGCCAGCGCGCTCTACCGGGCGCTCCTCCTCGGGGACAAGCGGGACCTCGAGGCGGAGGTCCGGTGGGCGTTCCAGGACACGGGCACCGCCCACCTCCTCGCCATCTCGGGGCTCCACCTCGCCCTCATCGGCTTCGGGCTTCGGGCGCTCCTCCTCCGGGCGCTGCTCCGCGTCCGGCGCCTCGCCCAGGTCCGTCGTGTCCCGGCCCTCGCCGCCGGGCTCGCCCTGCCGCTGCTCTGGGCCTACACCGAGGTGGCCGCCCCCTCCGACGCGACCCGCCGGGCCCTCGTCTTCGTCGGCCTCGTGCTCCTCGGCGAGGTCCTGGCCCGCCGCGCCCGCGGCCGCCGGCCCCTCGCCCTGGCGGCGATCGCCGGCCTGCTCGCGGACCCGACGGCGATCCTCCGGCCCGGCTTCCAGCTCTCCTTCGCCGCCGCCGGCGCGCTCGTCCTCGGGGCGCCGCTCCACCGCCGCCTGGTCGACTACTGGCGCGAGCCCGGCCGGGTCGAGCGCCCCCTCCTCCGGCGCCTCGCCATCGCGCTGTCGGCCCTCGTCCTCGTCGACCTGCTCACCTTCTTCGCGACCGCCCCGCTCACGGCCGCGTGGTTCGGTCAGGTCGCCCCCCACGGCCTCTGGGTGAACCTCGTCGCCGTCCCGGTCGCGACCCTCGTCATCTTGCCCCTGGGGGGCGCGTGGGCCGTCCTGAGCCTGCTCGTCCCTCCCCTCGCCGCCTGGCTCGCCTTCGTCCCCAGCGCCGTCGGCGGCGCCTTCGTCGAGGCCGTCGGGGCGGTCGCCCACACCGTCGGCCCGAGCACCGTCCCGGCGTGGCCGGTCCCCGTCGCGGTCGGGGCGAGCGCCCTCTTCCTCGCGCTCCTCGCGTGGCAGCGCGCGCGTATCCTCGTCGCGGCCGCCCTGGCGGCGCTGGGCTTCACCGGGGCGGCGCTGGCCCACGACGCCCCCGAGGGCCTCACCCTCACCGCCCTCGACATCGGCCACGGCGACGCGCTGCTGGTGCGGCTCCCCGAGGGTGGCGCGGTCCTGGTCGACGCCGGTGGCGCGTGGCAGGGCGGCGAGGCCGACCGCCGCCAGGCCGACCGGCGCGTGGTCTCTTCGCTCCTTCACGAGGGGGTGGCGACGTTGGACGCGCTGCTCGTCACCCACGCCGACCGCGACCACATCGGCGGGGCCCGGACCGTCGTCGAGCGGCTCCGCGTCCGCTCGCTGTGGCTACCGCGCTGCGCGCTGGCGACGCGACGCGGTCGCGAGCTGGCCCGGGCGGTGGTCGCCCGCGGCGGGGTCGTCCGGCCGCTCGAGCGGCAGCCCGCGGCGCGGTGGGAGGGGGTCGAGCTCGAGGTGCTGTGGCCACCGCCCGATCAGGTCGACTGGGACGGGCGCTGCGGCATGAAGGCGAACGACACGTCCGTCGCCCTCGCCCTCCGCTACGCCGGCCGGACCGTGCTCCTGACGGGCGACATCGAGGTCCCCGACGAGGCGAGCCTCATCGCGGCGGGGCTCGACCTCCGGGCGGACGTGCTGAAGGCCGCCCACCACGGGAGCCGGACCTCGTCCACGGCGTCGTTCCTGGACCAGGTGGCGCCGGGTCACGTCATCGTGTCCGGGCTCCCCGGGCGAGCGCCGATGCCGCCCCACGACGACGTGCTCGACCGCTACAGGGCTCGCGGTGCCCAGGTCTGGGTCACGGGCCGCGACGGGGCCGTCACCGTACGGGTGAGCCCCGAGGGGCACCTCGTGGTCGACGCCCTCGGCCGGTCCCCAGAAAGCGAAACCCCGCCGGCACGCGTGGCACGCGCACCGCCGGGGCCCGGTGGAGAGCGGTGACCGGCGCGCGTCGCGTAGACGCGGCGCGCGGTCGCGGAGACCCGTCAGATCTCCATGATCTCCTTCTCCTTCTTGTCCGCCTCGGCCTCGAGCTCCTTGACGCAGTCGTCGAGGATGACCTGGATGTCCTTGAGGCCGCGGTGCTGATCGTCCTCGGTGAGGTCGTCGTCGGCCTTGATCAGGTCGTTGGCGTCGCGGCGGGCGTTCCGGGCGGCGATGCGCGCGTCCTCGGTCTGCTTCTTGAGCTGCTTGACCAGCTTCTGACGCAGCTCGCCGGTGAGCGGGGGGATCGGGAGGCGGATGATCTCGCCGTCGTTGCTCGGCGTGATGCCGAGGTTCGAGCTCACGATGGCCTTCTCGATGGCCGTCAGGAGCGTCTTGTCCCAGGGCTTGATGGTGATGAGCCGGGGATCGGCCACGTTGAGCGCCGCCACCTGGTTCAGCGGCGTCTGGGCGCCGTAGTACTCGACGCGGATGCCGTCGAGCATGGTCAGGCTGGCGCGGCCGGTGCGGAGCTTGGACAGGTCACGCTTGAAGGCCTCGATGACCTTGGCCATGGAAGAGCGGGTGTCCGCGTAGATCTCGTCGAGCATGTGGGCCTCCGTCTTGGGCGTCGGCGGCGAGCATACCCGCGACGCGCCGGTTGACAAGCGAGCACGAGCAGGAGGCGCCTCGGCGGCGCCTCCCGCACGGGGACGACCGCCTCGGGGCTAGGCGTCGAGGTAGCGGGTCGGGCCGTCGGAGACGATGGTCCCGACGACGTCCCCGGTGACCGCCGCCAGGATGTTGCCCGGGCGCGTCATGTTGAAGACCAGGATGGGGACCTGGTTGTCCTTGCAGAGCGCGATGGCGGCGCCGTCCATGACGCGGAGGTCGAGGCTCAGCACGTCCTGGTAGGAGATCTGCTCGTAGCGGCGCGCGTCGGCGTGGCGGACCGGGTCCTTGTCGTACACGCCGTCGACCTTGGTCGCCTTCATCACCACGTCGGCCTTGATCTCGGCCGCCCGCAGCGCCGCCGCGGAGTCGGTGGTGAAGTACGGGTTGCCGGTGCCGGCGGCGAAGATGACGACCCGCCCCTTCTCGAAGTGACGGAGCGCGCGGCGCAGGATGTACGACTCGGCGACCGAGGAGATCTCGAGCGCGGTCATCACGCGGGTCGGGATGCCCTCGACCCGCTCGAGCGCGTCCTGCATCGCCAGGGCGTTCATCACCGTCGCCAGCATGCCCATCTGGTCGGCGGTGGTCCGGTCCATGCCGCCGGCGGCGCCCTTCAGCCCCCGGAAGATGTTGCCGCCGCCGATGACGAGCGCCACCTCGCAGCCGGTCTGGCGCACGGCCGCGACCTGCTCGGCGATCTCCTTGAGGGTCGGGACGTCGATGCCGTAGCCGCCGGGCCCCATGAGGGCCTCACCCGAGAGCTTCAGCAGGACGCGACGGTATTTCAGCTCACCCATGACTTCCTCTCCCTCCCCGCGCGCGGGGCCCACTCTCGCTAGGACACCTCAGCGGCCTCGCTCGCTCCGCCGGGGGGTCATTGTCCTGGAATCCGGGCAAGAAAAAAGGCACCGAAGCGAGCTTCGGTGCCTTCTCTCTCACATCTCGTGAGCCCTTACAGGCCAGCCTGCGCGGCAACCTCGGCGGCGAAGTCGTCCGAGCGCTTCTCGAGGCCCTCACCGACCTCGAAGCGGGCGAAGCGGCGGATGGAGATCTTCTCGCCGATCTTGGCGGTCATCTCCTTCTCGAGCTCCGCGACGGTCTTGTCGGTGTCCTTCACGAAGGGCTGCTCGAGGAGGCAGACCTCCTTGAGCCACTTCTTGAGGCGACCCTCGACCATCTTCTCGGCGATCTGGGGGGGCTTGCCCTCCTCGATCGCCTGGCCCTTGAAGATCTCCTTCTGGTGCTCGATCTCCGAGGCCGAGATCTCCTCGGCCTTGACGACGAGCGGGTTCGACGCCGCGACGTGCATCGCGAGGTCCCGGGCGAAGGCCTGGAAGTCCTCGTTGCGGGCGACGAAGTCGGTCTCGCAGTTCACCTCGACGAGGACCGCGATGCGCCCACCGGCGTGCACGTAGCTGCCGACGGTGCCCTCGGCGGCGATGCGGCCAGCCTTCTTGGTGACGCTCGCGAGCTGCTTCTTCTGGAGGTACTCGATGGCCTTGTCCATGTCGCCGTCGGTCTCGGCGAGGGCGGCCTTGCAGTCCATGAAGCCGGCTCCGGTGCGATCGCGGAGCTCCTTCACAACCTTAGCGCTGACGCTCATGTCGTCTCTCCCAGGCGGCGCGACGGCCGCGCGTAGCTGTTCCGCGGGCCCGACTCTCGGACGGCGCGGAGGGGGTGGGGTGGGACCGGGAGCCGTCGGCTCCCGGTCGGCACGCGTGCGTGCGAGCGGCGACTACGCCTCGGCGGGGGCCTCGGCGGCCTCCTCGGTGCCGCGCACGATGACGTCGACCTCGACGTCACGCGACGCGCCCGGCGCGAACTCGTTCTGGAACGAGTCCTTGTGGGCCGCGGCGCCCGCGACGTAGGCGTCGGTCAGGGCGTTGACGAACAGCGAGATGGCGCGGATCGCGTCGTCGTTCGACGGGATCGGGAAGTCCACCTCCTGCGGGTTGCTGTTCGAGTCCACGAGCGCGATGATCGGGATCTTCAGCTTGCGGGCCTCGGCCACCGCGAGGTGCTCCTTCACGGTGTCGATGATGAGGACCGCGGCCGGGGGCTTCTTCAGGTCGCGGATACCGCCGAGGTTGCGGAGCAGCTTGTTCCGCTCACGCTCGAGGCGGGTGACCTCCTTCTTCACGAGGCGCTCGACGTTGCCCACGCCGAGCAGCGCCTCGATCTCCTCGATCCGGTCGATCGAGGTGCGGATGGTCCGGAAGTTCGTCAGCATGCCGCCGAGCCAGCGGTGCGCCACGTAGGGCTGCTTCGCGCGCGACGCCTGCTGCTCGATGATCTCCTGGGCCTGGCGCTTGGTGCCGACGAACATGATCTTGTCGCCGCGCTGGCCGAGCTGGCCCATGAAGTCGATCGCGTTGCGGAAGAGGCGGACCGTCTTCTGCAGGTCGATGATGTGGATGCCGTTCTTCTGGCCCCAGATGTAGGGGCGCATCTTCGGGTTCCAGCGGTGGACCTGGTGGCCGAAGTGAACTCCCGCCTCCAGCATGTCGCGCATGCTCACCATGCTCATCGTCTTTCCTCGCTTTCGTTTGCCTCCACTCCCCGAGCGCTCACGGCGCCACGAAAGACCGGGAAGTGTGCGTATTTATTGCCTCTTTCCCCGGGACTCCGGTGAAATCGGCCGGCGGGCTATAGCACGTCGTGCCCGCGGCTTCAAGGATGACGTGACCGACGCCGGCGCGCCGAGGCGCTCAGCGCGGGGTCGCGAGGACCTCGAGAGCGTCGAGCGCCGCGCGCTTGGCGGCGATCGAACGGAGCGCCGTCCCGGCCCCCTCGAGGAGGCCGCCATCGGCGGCGACCGGCTCGCGCCGGTACACGACCGTGATCAGATCCGGGGCGTGGGCCGCCAGGCGCAGGTTGGCGACGACGCTGGTCGCCCGCAGGATGGGCGTGATCCGGCCGCTGATGAGGTCGCCGCGGATCGCGTCGCGCAGCGCCCCGGGGCCCGCCCCCTCCATCGGCACCGCCGTCGGGGGCCCGCTCTGCGGCACGATCGGCCGCTCGGACAGCGCCTCCCGGGCCTCGTCCACGACGCGCCGGACCTCGGCCTCGGCCAGGTCGTTGTCGTCGCGGAAGTGCGCGTACTCCGCCCGAACCAGCGCGAGCGACGCCTCCGTCCGCCCGGCGCGCCAGGCGTTCATCGCCTCCGGGTAGCCGGCGAGGCTGCCGCACGCCGAGGCGAGGAGCGCGAGGGCGAGCACGATGACGAGCGCCCGCGCCCTCACCGCGCCCCCCACGCGGCGCGGAGCGCCTGGACCGCGCCCGGCACGATGACGCAGCCCGACGGGTGGTAGGCCGCGCGCGCGAGCTCGAGCGA
>SBGO01000396.1 GCA_006226565.1 Deltaproteobacteria bacterium
GGCCGGCTGCGCCGCCGCCGAGGACGGCGCGGCGGGCCCCGACGGGACCGACGTGGCCGACGCCGGCGACGCGGAGGACGCGGAGGACGCGGGCGACACCGCGCCCGGGCCCGTCCTGATGGAGGTGGGCACCGCGGACCTCGACGGCCTCGCCTTCGTCGCCCTCGACGGCTGCCCGGAGGTCGACATCATCCACGGCATCCAGGGCGGCTATCACATCTGGGCGAGCGTCCGCGTCCGCGACGTCTCGCCGTCGAAGGCCGAGATCCGGGTCCG
Source organism: Deltaproteobacteria bacterium (assembly GCA_006226565.1). Lineage (GTDB taxonomy): Bacteria > Myxococcota_A > UBA9042 > PHBI01 > PHBI01 > PHBI01. The sequence continues at coordinate 277 of SBGO01000396.1, forward strand.
GCTCCGCGACGCCACCACCGGCGAGGTGGTGGCGCCCGGGGACGTCACGCTCTCCCTCGACCTCGACGAGGTCCCCGGCGACGCCGACCCGCCCTGGCTCGAGCGGAACGGGCTCCCGGCCTACGTCTCCGACCCGTGTCCGATCGACGGGCGCACGCTGACGCTCGAGGGCCGGGTGGTCGACCTCTACGGCGTCGAGCGCGAGGCCGAGGGGTGCCTCGTGGCGCGCATGCTCCCCGAGTGGCGCTTCGCGTGTGGGGGGCCCTGAGCCGCGCAGGAGCTACCAGTTGCACGCGACGGCGACGGTGCCGATGGCGCCGCGCCCGTAGTCCCAGGTCAAGGCCGTGCCGCCGGAGAAGTTCTGCCCGGCGGTGAAGCCGTGAAGCTGCTGGTAGGAGGTGGTCGAGCACAGGGCGTTCGACCACGCCGCGTGGACCGTCGGCGGCCCCTGCCATGTCGCCGTGGCCGTCGCCACCACGGTCCTGTCGCCGGAGGCGTAGTAGCAGAAGAACTCGCCGTTGAAGTGAATGGCGTGCCAGTCGTTCCGGTAGGGGTAGGATGTGCAGGTCGGGCTCTGCGGGCGGAGCTTCGGCTGCATGCAGGTGTTGCCCTGCCACGCGGCGCAGGTCGCCTCGACGCCGTTGCGCGCCACGATGTAGGTCGTGTTGCCCGGGATGAGGTTCGGGCCGCTGGGGGTCGAGGTGACCTCGAGGGTGACCGTGCCTTCGCCGATCCCGCCGGGGTTGGTCGCCGTGATGGTGTAGGTGGTGAGCGCCGCCCCGGCCGTCGGCGTGCCGGAGATGGCGCCGGTCGCCGGGTCGAGGGTCAGGCCCGCGGGGAGGGTCGGCGCGACGCCGAGCGAGGCGATGGGGCCGCCGGTGCTGGTCGGGGCCGCGACGCTGCACGGGTCGCCCACGTTGCAGGTCACGGTGCCGGCCGCGTAGCTGATCGCCGGGGCGGGCATGAGCGTCGCCAGCGAGAAGGGCGAGTAGGCGGAGGTCAGGGTGGCGTCCGGGGTGTCGAAGGCGAGCGCCTCGGCGGCGCAGGTCCCGAGATCCGCGTCCCACAGGACGTAGGGGTAGTCCGCGCCCTCGCTGGGGACGAGCGCGGAGGCGGCGTCGTAGGCGGTCCCGCGGGTGCGGAGGGTGCAGCCGGAGATGGCGGCGTTCACGCCGAGCGCCACGTTCCAGTAGCGCTTGTGGGCGTCGGCGCCGCCCGACGTCAGGAGCTCGTCACCGCGGTACACCGCGACCTGGAAGAGGTAGGTGTCGGCGTCGGCCGCGCCGTACTCGGTCACCGCCGGGCAGCCGCTGACCGCGCCGGCTTCGCACTGGTTGCCGGCGCTCGCGAGCCCCGGGTCGATGGTGAGGTCGGCGACGAAGGAGCTCCCATCCGAGCCGACGTTGCAGTCGAGGGCGAGGTGGTCGAGCAGCAGGGTGGTGGTCGCCGCGGCCTCGGTCCCGGTCGTGCAAGCGAAGCCCAAGACCATGGTCCTGGCGCGCGTGCCGTCGGCGGCGGACAGGAGGAGGAGATCGTCGCTGCCGTCGAGCGCGCAGGTGTCGCCGACGCTCGGGCGGCAGCAGTCGAGCTTGGCCGAGCAAAAGACGTCGCTGAACTGCATGGCGACGTCGAAGAAGCCCTGCTGGGCGCGGCGCGCGATGGTGAGGTCGAAGGCGACGGGCACGTCGGCCCCCTCGACGCAGGCCACCTCCTGCGACACGGGCGTCGGGTTCATGTACGTTCCCGTCGCGACGACCCCGGCCGCGTCGTAGAGCGCGGTGAGGGTGAGCGTGACCGTGTTCGTGCCCGTGGACGCGTCGCAGGTCCCGACGAAGCTGAGCGAGCCGGCCCCGTCGCCGTGCTGCTGGGAGGTCAGATCGCGGGTCCAGACGACGTCGCCGCTCCCGCCGGCCCCGTTCGTCACGGTCAGGGTGTAGTCGGCGTCGACGATCCCCGGGAGGGACAGCGGGGCGACCCTCAGCTCGAGGCGGCCGGACGGCGGCGCGACGAACGCCGCGTCACAAGCGGTCGCGAGGAGCAGGGGCAGGGCGAAGCACAGCGAGAGAGGGCGCAGCAAGGAGCACCTCGCGGTCGTCCGGGGGATGTTGCGGGAGACGGCTGGAACCTGGATAGTCCCACGTCCCGCGAGGACGTACAATTGCGACGCATCAAAACGACCGCACGCGTCCACCGCACGCAACCGCTGACGCCCGCCACACCTGCACCACGCCCCCTGCTGCGCTGCAGCAGGCGAGCAGCCGGGGGCGTCGCGCGAGTCGCCTAGTGCATCGCGCAGCGGATCGGGTTCGCCTCGATGATCTCGAGCTCGCGGTCGAGGAGCTCGGCGAGGCGCTGGTCGGCGTGCTCACGCCCCCCGACCTCGCGCGCCAGCCGCACGAAGAGCGCCCCGTGGTGCGCCTCGGTGCGGGCGAGGCGCCCGAACATCTCGGCCAGCTCGGGGTCGGAGTGGTGCTCGCCGAGGAGCGCCAGCCGCTCGAAGCTCCGCGCCTCGACCAGCGCCGAGATGAGGAGCCGGTCGACGATGCGCTCGGCGCGCGTCTCCCCCTGGGCCAGGCGCACCAGGCGCTGGACGTAGGGGTCGCCCAGGTCCGGCCCGAGCACGCCGCCCCGCGCCAGCAGGAGCCGGTGCACCTCCGCGAAGTGCTCGAGCTCCTCGTGGGCGAGGGCCGCGAGCGCCTCGACCATCCCCGACTCCTCGGGGTAGCGCGTGATGAGGGACAGCGCGCTCGACGCGGCCTTCTTCTCGCAGTGCGCGTGATCCGAGAGCAGCGCCCGGGCGTCCGAGAGCGCCGCCTCGAGCCAGGCGGCGTCGCGACTGGTCTTCTTCACCTTCACGAGCCGAGTTCTATGCCATCGGGGCCCGACTTTGAAAGGGATTCCCAATCGTCACGGGGGCGGGTAGGGTGCCACCCCCTCGCTACCCTGGAGGACCAGCGTGAGCACCGTCAGCACCGGACATCTCTTGGAGCGGCTCTCCGCCTACGCCGAGGCCGCCATGCGCGAGGGCCTGGGGATCGAGGACCCGAATGCCGACGTCCGCCCGGCCACCAACCCGCGCTTCGGCGACTACCAGATCAACGGCGTGCTGCCCTACGCGAAGGCGCTCAAGGCGAACCCGCGGCAGCTCGCGCAGCAGGTCGTCGACGCCCTCGACACGCACGGCGTCTGCCTCGCCCCGGAGATCGCCGGCCCCGGCTTCATCAACCTCCGCCTCGACCCCGCGTGGGTCGCGCGGGAGGTCGCCGAGCGCGCCTTCGACCCGCGCCTCGGCATCGCCCCGGTCGCCGACCCGCAGAAGATCATCGTCGACTTCTCGAGCCCCAACGTCGCCAAGCGGATGCACGTCGGCCACCTGCGCTCGACGGCCATCGGCGACGCCATCGTGCGGACGCTCAAGTTCCTCGGCCACGACGTCGTCGGCGACAACCACGTCGGCGACTGGGGGACGCAGTTCGGCATCATCCTCTGGGGCTGGAAGCACCACCGCGACGAGGCCGCCCTCGAGCGGGACGCCATCGGCGAGCTGGAGCGCCTCTACAAGCTCGGCCAGGCGATGGGCAAGGACGACCCGGCCATCGCCGAGGCGGCGCGCCTCGAGCTCGCCAAGCTCCAGGCCGGCGACCCCGAGAACAAGGCCCTGTGGGAGCGCTTCGTCGCCATCTCGCGCGCCGAGGCCGAGGACGTCTACCGCCGCCTCGAGGTCGAGTTCGACACCTGGAACGGCGAGAGCCACTACAACGACGCCCTCCCGGGCATCGTCGACGACCTCGTCGCGCGCGGGCTCGCGGTCGAGACCCGCGGCGCCATCGGCATCTTCTTCGACGAGCCGGGGCTGCCCGACACGCCCTACCTCATCCGCAAGTCCGACGGCGCCTTCCTCTACGCCACGACGGACATCGCGACCATCCACGAGCGCGTGGACGAGCTCGGCGCCGAGCGCATCATCTACGTCGTCGACGTGCGCCAGTCCGACCACTTCCGCCAGCTCTTCGCGACCTGCCGCAAGATCGGCTACGACAAGGTCACCTTCGAGCACGTCGGCTTCGGCATGATGCTCGGGGCGGACGGGCGGCCCTTCAAGACCCGCGACGGCGGGACGGTGCTGCTCGAGTCGCTCCTCGACGAGGCCGAGGAGCGCATCCTGCCGATGGTGCAGGAGAAGTGGCCGGAGGCCTCCGAGGAGGACCAGCGGGCCATCGCCGCGAAGGTCGGCATGGGCGCGGTCAAGTACGCCGACCTCGCCCAGAACCTCGGCACCGACTACAAGTTCGAGTGGGACAAGCTCCTCGCGGCGGACGGCAACACCGGCCCGTACCTGCAGTACACCCTGGTGCGGACGCTGTCGGTCTTCCGCGAGTACGAGGCGCGCTTCGGGGCGCCGTTCGACCCGAAGGACGCCACCCTCGCCCTGACGACCGACGAGGAGCGGGACCTGGCCTTCGAGCTCGTCCGCCTCGGCGACGTCATCGAGCGCGTCGGCGCCTCGCTCCGCCCGCACTTCCTCTGCGAGTACACCTACAACCTGGCGCGGCGCTTCAACGCCTTCTACGCCAACTGCCCGATCCTGAAGGCCGAGGAGCTCCTCGCCTCGCGGATGACGCTCACCCGCGCGACGTGGCAGGCCCTCGAGGTCGCGCTCACCTGCCTCAACATCCCGCGCGTCCAGCGGATGTAGCCGTCCGCCGCGGGCGTTCGGCGCCGTACGCGCGCGAGAAGACGAAAACGGCGGGCCCTGGGGTCCGCCGTTTTCGCGTTCGGGTCGGCCTCAGTACAGGAGCGCCGCGAGCTTGCGCCGGAGCCGCTCGACCTCCGCGTCGCCGCGGCCGGCCGCCTGGAAGAGCACCTGGGCGCTCTTCTTCGCCCGCTCGCGCACCTCGGCGGCGCCCGTCTGGATCTGCCTGAGCAGCGCCTCGAGGGCCGTCGGGTAGCGCCCGGCGGTGCCGTCGGCGAGGGCCGTGAAGTAGACGGCGTCGACGTCGGCGGGGTCCGCGGCGGCGCGCTGGCGGACGGCGGCCTCGCCTCCGGCCCCGGCGACCTCGATGACGAGGTCCTTGAGCGCCAGGGTCGCCATCGCCGCGCTGTACTCGGGCGCCGACCCGGGGATCGCGTTCAGGAGCGCCTCGGCGTCGTCGGTCTTGCCGCGCCCGAGGAGGATCCGCGCGAGCCCGAGCCGCGCCGCGTGGTCCTCGGCGTTCTGGCCGAGCTTCTGGCGGTACCAGAGCTCCGCCTCCGCCGGGTCCGCCGGGGCCTGCTCGGGGGCCGGCGGCGTGGCCGGCAGCCCGCACGCCTCGAAGACGCGCCCGAGCCAGCGCTCGACCTCCTGGCGCGGGAGCGCCCCGGTGAAGGCGTCGATGGGCTGCTGCTGGAAGAAGGCCATCACGGTCGGGATGGACTGCACCCGGAAGTAGCCGGCGAGCTGCTGGTTCTGGTCGACGTCGACCTTGACCAGGCGGAACGCGCCGCCGTACTGCTCGGCGAGCTTCTCGAGGACCGGCCCGAGGGTCTTGCACGGTCCGCACCAGGTCGCCCAGAAGTCGATGACGACGGGCACCGCCATGCTCGCCTCGACGACCTCGACCATGAAGTTCTGTTCGTTGACCTCGATGACGTGTGGGGATGACGACGCCACGCTGCACGCTCCTGGTTTGGGCCGACCGCGCGCTTTCCTTGCTGGGAATGCGCGCGGAAATGCCCCAGAGTAGGGCCCCCTCGGGGGCCGCCAAGAGCTAGCAGACGCGCCCCCGCCGAGCAACCACCGAGCCGCCGGAGCCTTGGGTATGCGAACTTCCGCCATCGCCGTCGCTTGCGCGCTGCTCTGCGCGAGCTCCGCCGCGCTCGCCGGCCCCCCGGCGGAAGACCCGCGCCCGGTCGCCATCCCGTGGACCTTCGCGCCCGAGCAGCGCGGGGTCGAGTCGCTCCTGCACCACGCCGCCGGCCTCGGCTACATGAGCAGCCTCGAGGTCGGCCTCGGCGTCACCACCCGCCTCGACGGCGACGCCCCCGTCAACAGCGTCGTCGGCCTCGCCGGCGGCCGCCTCGGCCCCCTGGCGCTGGCCCTCGGCGTCTCGTCGATCGGCGACGGCCCGGGCACCGACACCGCGACGACGCGCGTCGATCTCGGCTTCGCCCTCCGCCTCGGCGATCACGCCGCCCTCGGCGCCGCCTGGCACGGCCTCTCCAATGACGCCGACGCCGCCCTCGACGACTACGACAGCTGGTCGCTGTCACTCGACCTGCGCCCCTTCCGGGCCCTCGCCGTCGCCCTCGCCGTCGACCGCCTCGACACGCCGGAGCTCGGCGAGACCTCGCTCGACCCGGTCGCGCGCCTCGCCATCGGCCTGCGCCCCGCCACCGAGCGCATCACGATCGGGATCGAGGCCGCCCGCACCCTCGGTGACGACGCGCTGTGGACGGCCGGCGGCTCCGTCCGCTTCCTCCTGATCCCGGGGCTCGTCCTCGGCGGCTACGGGCGCTACGTCTTCGCCGAGTCGGGGCCGTCCCCCGATCGCGTCGAGGCGGGCGCCTTCCTCGGCCTCTACCAGGGCGGCGTCTCGCTCGAGTCGAGCGTCGACCTCGCGGACAGCGACGCCGCCCAGGACTCCCGCATGTCCTTCCTCCTCGCCGCGCGCTCGGTGGGCGAGCCGTCGCTCACCCACCGCACCGACGTGGTGGTGAAGCTCCCGATCCGCGGGCCCATCCCGGAGCGCCCCGCGCAGCGCCTCTTCGGCCCCGCGGCCTCGGGCTTCGCCCAGTGGCTCCAGTACCTCGACATCCTCGCCGACGACCCCGACGTGCGCGGGGTCGTCCTCCAGATCGAGGCCGCCCCGACCTGGGCCCAGATGTGGGAGCTGCGCCGCGCCATGCAGCGCCTCAAGGATCACGGCAAGCGCATCCACGCCGTCCTCACCATCGGCGACATGCGGGCGATGTACCTCGCGTCCATCGCCGACAAGCTCCACCTCCATCGCGCCGGCGGGCTGTTCCTGACCGGCCTCGCGACGACGCGGACCTACTACTTCGGCCTCATGGAGAAGCTCGGCATCAAGGCCGAGATCGTCCGCTACGAGGAGTACAAGTCCACGCCCGAGATGCTGACCCAGGCCGGCCCCAGCGAGGCCTCGAAGGAGGCCGACCGGGCGCTCCTCGACGGCATCTGGAAGGAGTGGCGCGGCGCCGTCACCGCCGGCCGCGCGCTGACCGACGGCGACATCGACCGCCTCCTCGAGGGCGGGCCCCAGACCATGCACGTCGCCGTCAAGGAGCGCCTGGTCGACGACCTCATCGATGACGACGCGATCTCCGAGGCGGTCGAGCAGGACCTGCCGGGCGCCCACGTCGTCGACAGCTACCGCCCGGCCCCCCGCGCCTGGAAGCGCTGGGGCGGGCAGCGCCGCATCGCCATCCTCCCGGTCGTCGGCTCGATCGTCGACGGCAAGAGCGGCGGGGCGCTGCCGATCCCGATCCTCGGCGGCGAGACCACCGGCGACGCGTCCTTCGTGCCGGCGCTCCAGGCGGCGGCCGCCGACGCCTCGGTCGTCGGGATCGTGGTGCGCGTCAGCTCGGGCGGCGGCTCGGCCATCGCCAGCGACAAGATGCACCGGGCGCTGACGCTGGCCGCCAAGAAGAAGCCGGTCGTCGTCAGCTTCGGCGACATCGCGGCCAGCGGCGGCTACTACCTCGCGGCCGGCGCGCCGAAGATCCTCTGCACGCCGGTCACCATCACCGGCAGCATCGGCATCTTCTCGGGCAAGGCCGACCTCAGCGGCCTCTACGGGCTCCTCGGCCTCGCGACCAGCACCGAGCGGACCAACGAGCGCGCGGACATGATGCAGTCCCACCGCCCGTGGACCGACCACGAGCGCGAGCTGGCCCAGGTCGCGCTCAAGGCCTACTACGACCGCTTCGTCAACGTCGTCGCCGAGGGCCGCGGGCTCGACCTCGAGGCCGCCTACGCGGTCGCCCACGGCCGCGTCTGGCTCGGCCCCGACGCCCTCGACCGGAAGCTCGTCGACGACTACGGCGGCCTCTGGGACGCCATCGAGCGGGTCCGCGCCGAGGCCGGCGTGGCCGCCAGCGAGCCCCTGAGCCTCGACTACGTCGGGACCCTCGGGGCCTTCTCCAGCTTCCAGCGGCTGATGGCCGGCGCTCTGGGCTTCTCCGAGCCGGCCGGTGCGCTCGGCGGGGACGCCGACGCCGCCTCGGCCTCCGCGCTCGGTCCCGTCGGGACGCAGGCCGAAGCCCTCTCCGCGCGGCTGCGCGTCCTCAGCGACGGCGGACCGCTCGCGCTCCTCCCCTACACCTTCTCGATCGAGTAGCACCCATGACCGCTCCCGTTCGCTTCGACGTCGACCACCTCTGCAAGAGCACCAGCGGCCGCAAGGCGACGCTCACGCTCGCCCGTGGGGGAGTCATCGAGACCCCGGTCTTCATGCCGGTCGGCACCCAGGCCGCGATCCGTGGCATGGCCCCGCTGCACCTGCGGGAGACCGGCTCGCAGATCATCCTGGCCAACACCTACCACCTCCACCAGCGCCCCGGAGAGTCCCTGGTGGAGAAGATGGGGGGGCTCCACCGCTTCATGGGCGTGGACCTGCCGATCCTGACCGACTCGGGCGGCTTCCAGGTCTTCTCCCTCGACAAGAAGGTGGTCAGCGAGGAGGGCGTGGGCTTCTCCTACGAGCTCGACGGCAAGCAGACCTTCCTGTCGCCCGAGCGCTCGATGGAGATCCAGCAGGCGCTCGGCAGCGACATCGCGATGGCCTTCGACGAGTGCCTCGCCCCCGACGCCGACCGCTACCGCACCGAGTCGTCGGTGGACCTGACGGCGCGCTGGGCCGAGCGCTGCGTCACCGCCCACAACCGCGAGGACCAGCACCTCTTCGGCATCGTCCAGGGGGGCATGTTCCCCGACCTGCGGAAGCGCTCGCTCTCCCAGATCACGAGCCTCGGCTTCGACGGCTTCGCCATCGGCGGGCTCGCCGTGGGTGAGGGCCCGGAGAAGATGAACGAGGTCCTGTCCGAGACGATGCCGCACATGCCGCCGGAGCTGCCGCGCTACCTGATGGGCGTCGGCCGCCCGCAGGACCTCGTGGACGGCGTGGCCGTGGGCGTCGACATGTTCGACTGCGTGATCCCGACCCGCCACGCGCGGAGCGGCGCGCTCTACACCTTCCAGGGGCGCCTCCGCATCACCCACCAGCGCTACCGCCGCGACGCCTACCCGATCGACACGGCGTGCCAGTGCTACACCTGTCGGACCTTCAGCCGGGCCTACCTGCACCACCTCTTCTCGATCGGCGAGATCCTCGGCGCGACCCTGGCGACCATCCACAACCTCACGTTCTTCGGCGACCTGATGGCGCGCATCCGCGCGTCGCTGGCCGACGGCACCTTCGCGTCGCTGCGCAAGGACATCAAGGCGCTGTACCCGGAGAAGGCCGAGGGCGGCGGCCAGGACGAGTGGGAGGCGCGTCAGCGCAGCGCGCGCGACCGGATGGCACAGCTCTCGGAGGACCTCGACGCGCCGGTGCGACAGGCCGCCAGGTCCCCGCGTGGCGCGGGCGGCGCGCCGGCGGGCGATGATGCGCGCCGGGGGGCCAA
>SBGO01000660.1 GCA_006226565.1 Deltaproteobacteria bacterium
GACGACGCGGGTCCAGCCTGCCGCCCGGCCCGGGAGGGAGGCGCGGCGGTCCGCTCACCGTCGGCCCGCCGGCGACGTCGAGGCGCGGCTGGCGCCGAGGGCCGCGATCACGATCGCGCGCCACGAGGGCGAGGGGAGGCCGTCGGGAGCTCCGGTGGGGCGCCGAAGGGAATCGCGGTGATTTCTTTTCGGCGGCCATTCACCGCACCCGCACAAGCCGAGCGCTGCCACCCTGCGCGCGTCGGGCCCGGGAGCCGTTGCGGCCGGAGCCGTGATTCGACTACCGTTTTCTGTGCTGCACCCGTCAATCGCATGAAGGAGAGCGCCATGTCGGCACGGCGTATTTTGCGATGCACAGTCATCGTCGGCCTGCTCTTGGGGTGGGCCGGCTGCGGTCAGGGCACCTCGTCCGAGGGGACGGTCGACAGCGGGGTCTCCGAGGACGCCGACGTCCTCGGCGCCGACACCCTGGCCGAGCAGGACACCGCGGCCGCGGACACCGTCGTCGCCGACACCGCGGAGACCGACACCGGCGTGCCCGCGCCGGGCGCCTTCGGCGCGCCGTGCTCGACCCAGGACGACTGCAACTCGGGCTTCTGCGTGCAGGACGCGAACGGCAAGGTCTGCACCCGGGTCTGCTCCGACGAGTGTCCGACCGGGTGGGGCTGCAACGAGGTCCAGCTCGGCGGCTCGGACCCGACCTTCATCTGCCAGCCGAACTTCCCGCGCCTCTGCTACCCGTGCACCGAGAACGAGGACTGCACCGCGAACGGCCAGGCCGGGAGCCGCTGCGTGCAGTTCGGCGGCGCCGGCGCCTTCTGCGGCGGCGACTGCTCGACCACGAGCTGTCCCAAGGGCTACGTCTGCTTCCAGGCGCCGGACGTCAACGGCACCACCAGCGCCCAGTGCATCCCCCAGGCGGAGATGTGCGCCTGCACGGCGCCCGCCATCGCCGACCAGGCCGAGACGATCTGCTCCTTCGCCAACGCGCACGGCAAGTGCACGGGCTCGCGCTTCTGCGGCGAGGACGGCCTGAGCGCCTGCACCGCCGCGACCCCCGCCGAGGAGACGTGCAACGGCGTGGACGACGACTGCGACGGCGCGACCGACGAGGGGTCCCTCGACTCCGACGCCGACGGCGTCGCCGACTGCGTCGACCCCGACGACGACGGCGACGGGGTGGACGACGGCGACGACTGCGCGCCCCTCGACCCGACGCGCCACCCCGGCGCCGAGGAGGAGTGCGACGGCGTCGACCAGGACTGCGACGGCGTGGCCGACCAGGGCTTCGCCGACACCGACGGCGACGCCATCGCGGACTGCGTCGACGACGACGACGACGCGGACGGCCACCTCGACGACGACGACAACTGCCGGCTCGTCGCCAACGCCGACCAGGCTGACAACGACGACGACGGCCTCGGCGACGCCTGTGACGGCGACATCGACGGCGACGGCATCCAGAACCCGAACGACTGCGGGCCGACCGACCCCGGCATCCACCCCGGCGCCGCCGAGGTCTGCGACGGCATCGACCAGGACTGCGACGGCGTGGCCGACCAGGGCTTCGGCGACCTCGACGGCGACGGCGCCGCCGACTGCGTGGACCCCGACGACGACGGCGACGACACCCCCGACGACATCGACAACTGCCCCGTCACCTTCAACCCGACCCAGGCCGACGCCGACGGCGACAAGATCGGCGACGCCTGCGAGGACGACCTCGACGGCGACCGCGACCCCGACGTCACCGACTGCGAGCCCCTCGACCCCGCCATCCACCACGGCAACACCGAGCGCTGCGACGGCGTCGACCAGAACTGCAACGGCATCATCGACGAGGGCTTCCCCGACAGCGAGGGGGACGGCGTCGCCAACTGCGTCGACGACGACGACGACAACGACGGGGTCGCCGACGCGGACGACAACTGCCCGCTCATCGCCAACGGCAGCCAGCTCGACACCGACGACGACGGGCTCGGCAACGCCTGTGACGACGACGACGACGGCGACGGCACCCTCGACCCGCTCGACTGCGCGCCCCTCGACGCGGCCGTCCACCCCGGCGCCGAGGAGACCTGCAACGACGTCGACGACGACTGCGACAGCGCCGTGGACGAGGCGGGCGCCACCGGCTGCGTCACCTACTACCTCAACCAGGACGGCGACGCCTACGGCATCGACCTGGCGAGCCGCTGCCTGTGCGAGCCGGCCGCCCCCTACACCGCCACCGAGGGCGGCGACTGCAACGACGTCAACGCCGCCATCTCCCCCAGCGCGAGCGAGGCCTGCAACGGCCAGGACGACAACTGCGACGGCGCGACCGACGGCGCGGGCTCGGCGGGCTGCGTCACCAGCTACCTCGACGCCGATCACGACGGCGTCGGCGACGACGAGGCCTGCGTCTGCGCGGGCACGCCCGGGTACGTGCTGCAGGGCGGCGACTGCGACGACGCCAACGCCGGCGTCCACCCCGGCGCCCAGGAGGCCTGCGAGGGCTTCGTCGACGAGGACTGCGACGGCCAGACCGACGAGGCGGCGGCCGACGGCTGCGCCCCCTGGTACCTCGACGGCGACGAGGACGGCTACGGCGTCGTCGGGCTCAGCGCGTGCCTGTGCCGCGCCGACGCCACGCACACGACCGCCCTCGCCGGCGACTGCGACGACAACGACGGCGAGCGCTTCCCGACCAACCCCGAGACCTGCGACGGCAAGGACAACAACTGCAACGGCCAGGTCGACGAGGGCGTGCTCACGACCTTCTACAAGGACTCCGACCGCGACGGCTACGGCGGCGTCATCACCACCCTGGCCTGCGCGGCGCCGGACGGCTACGTCGCCGAGCCCGGGGACTGCAACGAGTTCAACGGCGCCATCCACCCCGGCGCCCAGGAGGTCTGCAACAACCTCGACGACGACTGCAACGGGCCGGCCGACGACGGGCTCGACGTCGTGCGCAGCTACCGCGACAACGACGGCGACGGCGTGGCGGCGGCGAACGCGGCCCACCAGGACAAGTGCGACGTGCCGGTGGGCTGGGCCGTGGCGCGCGACGCCGACGGCGACGGGCAGCCCGACTGGGACTGCGACGACTCGAACGTGACCGTCTACCCGGGCGCGCCGGGGATCTGCGACGACGGGCGCGACAACGACTGCGACGGCTGGGTCGACCGCCTCTGCTTCACCGCCTGCCCGGGCAGCTGGCCCTTCCAGCAGGCCTATCCGGCGTCGGGCTCGGTGTCGCGGGTGGACCTCGACGGCGACGGCTCCCAGGAGGCGGTCTTCAGCACGAGCTTCGGCTTCGCCGTGCTCTCGGTGGACGGGACGGCGCTCTACAACTACTCGGCGCCGGTCTACAACTACGCCCGCGCGGCCCCGGTCTTCGCCGACGTCGACGACTACGACGTCTACGGCGCCGGCATCCAGACCCTCGAGATCCTGACCGGCAACGGCAGCCACGCGCGGGTCTACGCGATGGACGTCGACGGCAACTTCACCGTCGCCCAGGACAGCTCCGTCGGGGTCTACGACGCCTCCCAGATGATGGCCTACGACGTCGATCACGACGGCGTCGTCGAGTTCTTCACCTCGACCTGGTGCGACCCGTCCGCCGGGACGCGCATGTTCCGCTACGACCGCAGCGCGCAGAACCTCGTGCACGTCGCCGCCATCCCCGACGCGGACGGCGTCTGCGAGTACTGGGACGGGCGGACCCTGACCGACCTCGACGGCGACGGCTACCCCGAGCTCGTCACCGGCAACGGCTACCCCGAGGCCACCGCGCCGGGGAACTGGGCCGGCAACGTCTACGCCTACCGCTTCACCGACTTCGGCACCCTGGCGACGACGCCCTTCTGCGACGACGGCACGTGCTTCCTCACCGACGTGCCCGACCTCTTCGGCGGCTCGGTGAACACGATCCTCGCCACGGCGACGGAGCTGCGCGCGCTGGTCACCTACTTCCAGACCGCGGACGCCGGGGCGGCCAACGTGTCGACGACGAAGACCTGGCGCTTCGATCGGACCGGGGCGCCGCTCGGCGACCCGACCCCCGGCAACGCCACCGAGCAGGAGCTGACCGACGTCGACGACGACGGCGTGCCGGAGACGGTCTCCGGCGCGGCGAGCGTCGGCCTCTACGACGTGAACGGCGACGGCTACCCGGACCGCGTCTACACCTCGGGCAAGGAGCTCCGCGTCGCGCTCTGGGACCCGGACCTGAACGCCCACGTGGAGCAGGTCGGCTCGCGCCGCGCCCTCGGCAACGCGAACCTGTCGGCGCCGGCGATCTGGGACCTCGACGGCGAGGCGCGGCTGTCGCTCTACGTGAGCGACAGCGCCGGGCGGCTCTACTGCCAGCGCCTCGGCGGCGCGACGTGGAACAAGACGGCGAACCTGCCGCCGCCGCTGACGCGCACCTACCGCACCTCGCAGCTCGACAACTTCGAGCCCAACGACGGCGCCGACCGCAACGCCGACGGCGTGCCCGACGACGTCGCCTGGATCCCGTCGGCGCTGACGGCCAAGGGCGACTTCTACAGCTACCTGAGCGCGCCGGACGACCGCGACTTCTTCCGCGTCGACGCCGCCTGGGGCGGGCCGATCTGCCTGACCGCCCCGCCGGGGCGGCGCTACCGGCTGTCGATCTACTCGCTGCGGGACCGCTTCACGAACACCACCAAGGCGGCGCCCGCGGACGGCCTCGTCGACGGGCTCGTGTGGCAGAGCGACACGACCGCCGGCGGCACCCGCTGCTTCAGCACCGGGTCGGTGGTGCCCAACCGCCACGGCGAGTTCAAGTTCGTCGTCGGCGTCGAGTCGGTCGACGGCGACTACTCGCCCTACTGGCCCTACTGGCTCTACGCGACGAAGTAGCGCCGGCGAGGGAGGCGCGGCGCGCCCGCCGTCAGGGCGCGCCAGCCCCCGCCGCGTCGCGGATCTCCGCCCGCACCGCCGTCGACGCCCAGTCGCGCGGGCCGTCGAGGCGGAGCCGGAGGGTGCCCGCCGCGTCGACGACGAAGGTCACCGGCAGCGCATGCACGTCGAAGGCCCCGGCGACGGCGTCGCTGGCGGCCAGGAGGACCTCCGGCGGCGGCGCGCGGCCGAGGAGGCGCTCCACCGCGGGCCACTCCGCGTCGAGGCTCACCGCGAGCACCGGCGTCCCGGTCTCGGCCGCGAACGCGAGGAGGCTCGGCAGCTCCTCGCGGCACGGAGGACACCAGGTCGCCCAGAAGTGGAGGACGAGCGGCCGGTCGAGGCGGTCGCGGAGGTCGTGGGCGACCCCGCTCGGGCCGCGCAGGGCGAGGTCGGGGGCGGGTCGGTCGAGCCGGCTGGTGCGGGCGGAGGCGGTCGCCGCGGGCGTCGCCTCACGGCCCGCCTCGACCGCCAGCCAGATCCCGACGAGCAGGGCCTGGGCGACGACCAGCGCGCCGAGGGTGGTGAGCGTCCGCTTCACCCCGGCACCGCCTCGCGCTCCGTGGGCGTGATGGCCGGCTCGTCCTCGGGCGTCACCGGCGCGCCGAGCGCGGCGTAGGACGCGGGGAGCACCACGAGGGTCGCGATCAGCGCCGTGATCACGCCCCCGATCACGACCGTCGCCAGGGGGCGCTGCACCTCCGCGCCGACGCCCGTGTTCACGGCCATCGGGATGAAGCCCAGGGCCGCGACGAGCGCGGTCATCAGCACCGGGCGGAGGCGCGACTCCGCGGCGCGGCGGGTCGCGTCGGCCAGCGCCAGCCCCGCCGCCGAGAGCTGCCGGACGTGGGAGACGAGCACGAGCTGGCCGAGCACCGAGACCCCCGACACCGCGACGAAGCCGACCCCGGCGGAGATGGAGAACGGGAGGCCCGTGGCCCACAGCGCGACCACGCCGCCCACCGCCGCGAACGGGACGCCGGTGAAGACGAGCAGCGCGTCCCGGAGGCGCCCGAAGGTGATGTAGAGGAGGGAGAAGATGAGCAGGAGCGCGAGCGGCACCACGATCATCAGGCGCTCGCGTGCCGTCTCGAGGTGCTCGAACTGGCCGCCGAAGCGGACGTAGTAGCCGGGCGGCAGGGGCACGCCCGCGACGGCGGCGCGGACGTCCGCCACGAAGGAGCCGACGTCCCGGTCGCGCACGTTCGCCTGCACGGTGATGCGGCGCCGCCCCCACTCGCGGCTGATGGAGGCCGGCCCCTCGACGACGCCGATCTCGGCGAGCCGGCCCAGAGGCACGCGCTGGCCGTCGGGGGCGGTGACGAGCAGGCGCTCGAGCTGCCCCGGCGCGCGGTATCGGTCGTCGAGGCGGAGGACCAGCTCGAAGCGCCGCTGCCCCTCCACCACCTCGCCGACCCGATAGGCGCCGAGGGAGGCGACGAGCTCGAGCACCTCGTCCACCGCGATCCCGTGGCGGGCGACGGCGTCGCGGTCGACCTCGACGCGCAGGACGGGGAGGCCGGTCAGCTGCTCGACCGTCACGTCCACGGCGCCCGGGACCTGCTCGACGGCGCGGCGGAGCGCGTCGGCCTTCGCGCGGAGCACGTCGAAGTCGTCGCCGAAGAGCTTGAGGCCGACGTCGCCCCGGAGCCCGGCGGTCATCTCGTTCATGCGCATCTCGATCGGCTGGGTGAACACCGCCCGCATCCCGGGCAGCCCGTCGAGCGCCGCGCTCATCGCGCTCGTCAGCTCGTCCTGGGTGCTCGCCCGGCGCCAGCGGTCGCGCGGCGTCAGCGTCATGAACACGTCGGAGACCTCGAGCCCCATCGCGTCGGTGGCGACCTCCGCGGTGCCGGTCCGGGTCCAGATGTGGGCGATCTCGTCGGGGAACGAGTCGCGCAGGAGGCGCTCGACCCGCGTCCCGTAGCGGACCGACTCCTCGAGGGACACGCCGGCGAGCCGGACCGTGTTGACGGTGATCGCCTGCTCGCGGAGGCGGGGGACGAACTCCGAGCCGAGGCGCGTCGCGAGGAAGGCCGCGTTGCCGAGGACGAGCGCGGCGAGCCCGAGCACGAGCCAGCGGCGCGACAGCGCCCACCCCAGGAGCGGCCGGTAGGCCCCCAGCAGCAGGCGCATGACGGGGTTCTGGCGCGGGCGGGCGGGGCGGCGCAGGACCAGGCTCGCGAGGGCCGGCATCAGGGTGAGCGAGAGGATCATGGAGCCCACCAGCGCGAAGATGACCGTGAGCGCCATCGGCTGGAAGAGCTTCCCCTCGACGCCCTCGAGGGCGAGGATCGGCAGGTAGACGATGGCGATGATGAGCTCGCCGAAGAGGGTCGGCCGCCGCACCTCGACCGCGGCGTCGCGCACGATCTCCCGGATGGGTCGCCCGTGCGGGTCCTCGGCGACGCGGCGGGCGGCGTTCTCGACCATGATGACGGAGCTGTCGACGACGAGGCCGAAGTCGATTGCGCCGAGGCTCATCAGGCTGCCCGCGACGCCGAAGCGGAGCATCGCGTCGAAGGCGAAGAGCATCGACAGGGGGATGGCGAGGGCGACGATCAGCCCGGCGCGCAGGTTCCCGAGGAAGACGAAGAGGATCGCGACGACGAAGAGCGCGCCTTCGAGGAGGTTGTCCCGCACGGTGTGGAGCACCTCGTCGACGAGCTTGGTGCGGCTGTACACGGGGGTGACGCGGACCCCCTCGGGCAGGCTCTGCTGGACCTCGCGCAGGCGCGCCTCGAGCCGCGCGGTGAGCTCGCGGCTGTTCTCGCCCATGAGCATGAAGCCGAGGCCGAGGACCGCCTCGCCGTCGCCGTCGGCGGTGACGGCGCCGCGGCGGATCTGGTCGCCGATCTCGACGCGGGCTACGTCGGAGACGCGGATGGGGACGCCGTCCCTGGCGGCGACGACGATCCGCCGCAGGTCCTCGACGCCGCGCGCGAGGCCGACGCCCTGGACGACGCGCGCCTCGCCGCCCTGTGCGATCACGCCGCCGCCGACGTTGGCGTTGTTGCTCCGCAGCGCGGCGGCGACGTCGTCGAGGGTGAGGTCGTGCTTGAGCAGGAGCTCGGGGTCGAAGACGACGTGGTACTGCTTCTCGAAGCCGCCCCAGGTGTTGATCTCCGCGACCCCCGGGACCTGGAGCAGCTGGGGCCGCAAGACCCAGTGGTGGAGCGTGCGGAGCTCGCGCGGGGACAGCGCGTCGCTCTCCACGAGGTACTGGAAGACCTCGCCGAGGCCGGTGGAGACCGGCCCGAGCGTGGGGCGCGCGACGCCGTCGGGCAGATCCACCGCCTGGAGCCGCTCGCTGACCACCTGGCGCGAGAGGTAGACGTCGGCGTCGTCCTCGAAGACCGCGGTGACCTGGGAGAAGCCGAACTTCGAGACCGAGCGCACCACGGCGAGCTTCGGGAGCCCGCCGATGGACTGCTCGAGGGGCGCCGTGATCTGGCGCTCCACCTCGAGGGGCGAGAGGGCGGGCGCGACCGCGTTGACCGTGACCTGGACCGGCGTCGTGTCGGGGTACGCGTCGAAGGGGAGGTCGCGGAAGGCGACGACGCCCAGGACGACGAGGACGGCCGACGCGAGCAGCACGATCCCCCGGTAGCGGAGGGAGACGTCGATGATGCGGCTCAGCATCGCGTCACTCGCCCTTCGGGCCGTCGGCCTCGCAGCAGCCGGCCCCGATGCTGTCCCGGCTCAGCTCGGTGCGGAGGAGGTAGGCGCCGGTCGTGACGACCGCGTCGCCGGGCTGGAGGGCGCCCTCGACCTGCGCGTGACGGCCGTCGCTGCGGCCGACGCGGACGACCCGCGGCTCGTAGGCGCCGGGCGCGACGCGCACGAAGACGACGGAGACGTCCTCGAGGCGCTGGACGGCAGAGAGGGGGACGGCGGTCGCGCCCTCGGGGGCGCCGACGCGGATCGTCGCGCGCGCGAACTGCCCCGCGCGGAGGATCCCGTCGCCGTTGTCGAGCTCGGCGCGGGCCGCGACCGTCCGGGTCCGCGCGTCGACCTCGGAGGCGATCCAGGTCAGGCGACCGGCGAAGCGCCGGCCGAGGACGCCGTCCACGCGGACGTCGACGGCCTGGCCGACGTGGACGTTGGCCGCGTCCCACTCGGGCACGTCGAGGATGACCCACATCCGGGCGGTGTCGGCGATCGTGGCGAGGGGCTCCGACTCGCCCGCGAAGGCGCCGAGGACGCCGGGTCGGCGCACCACCGTGCCGGCGATCGGCGCCGTGACCTCGAGGCGCCCGGCGCGTCCGGCGGCGGCGCCGGAGATGCGGAGCGACTGGTCGAGGGAGCGCAGCTCGGCGCGGGCGGCCTCGAGCTCCTGCTCGGCCAGGTCGACCTGGCGCTGGGAGGCGATGGCGGCCTCGCGGAGCTCGCGCTGGCGGGCGAGATCGGCGCGGGCGGCGGCGACGCGCTCGACGACGGCCCCGCGGCGCGCCTGGAGGTCGCCGACCCGGGCGCTCTCGAGGACGAACAGGCGGTCGCCCGGCGCCACCCTCTGGCCGAGGTCGACGGCCACCTCGCGGACGATGCCCGGGACGGCCGAGCGGACCTCGGCGAGGGCGTTGCGGTCGAAGTCGACGCGGGCCGTGGCCTCGACCGAGGCGCCGAGGGCGCTGGTCGTCGCGGGGACCGTCTCGATGCCGGCCGCGCGCTCGATCGCCGGGGTGGCGAAGCGGACGACCGTCCCGGGGGCGATGACGGGCGGGGGCGCGTGGCTCGCGGGCGGGGCCATGGGGTGGCAGGTGGGGCAGGCGGACTCGGGGAAGCCGTGCTCGGCGCACCAGTCGCCGGCGGCCTCGAAGCGCGCGACGAACTCGGGGTTGCACTTGGTGCACATCGACTCGGGGAGGCCGTGGCCGCCGCACCAGTCGGCCGGGTCGCCGACCCGCGTCCCGGGATCGTCCGGGCGGCTCGCGGCGGCCGCGTGCTCCGGGTCGCCGCCAG
>SBGO01000430.1 GCA_006226565.1 Deltaproteobacteria bacterium
GAAGTACCCGCCGCCGCCGCCGGAGCCGCCGTACCCGCCGCCGTGGCCGCCCTGGAGGGCCGTGCCGTGGGCGCTGGCGTCGCAGTAGGACGTGCACCCGTTGGCGTAGTAGGTCTGGCCGCCCGGGGCGCCCCGGCGGTCGACGAACAGGAGGTAGCCGGTGTCGGCGTCCGCGGTCGAGCCGTAGAGCCCGTCGCTGCCCCCGCCGGCGCCGGTGTTGCCGCCGTTCCGGCCGGCCGCGTTGTTCCAGCGGGATGAGCCGCCCGCGCCGCCGCCGGCGATCACGATCGCCCGACTCTGCCCGGTCGCGTCGAAGGTCAGCGGGGCGCTGCCCGAGAAGACGCCCGAGAGGCCGCCCCCGGAGCCGCCGATCTCGACCGTGT
Source organism: Deltaproteobacteria bacterium (assembly GCA_006226565.1). Taxonomy (GTDB): domain Bacteria; phylum Myxococcota_A; class UBA9042; order PHBI01; family PHBI01; genus PHBI01. The sequence goes on from SBGO01000430.1 coordinate 384, forward strand.
ACGGCACGCCCGAGTACCCCCCGCCCCCGTAGCCGCCCGGGATGGCCCCGTCGCCGACGGCCTGAGCGATCCCGCGCCCGCCGACCACCACCGTGAGGACGTCGCCCTGGGTGACCGAGAGGGTCGCCTGGGCGTAGCCGCCCGCGGCGCCCGGCGTCGCGGATCCGCCGCCGCCCCCGGCCCCCCAGGCCCGGACCGTGACCTCGGTGACGTCCGCTGGGACCGTGAACTGCTGAGCGGCGCCGGTGTGGGCGAAGGCCTGGGAGCCGCTCGCTCCGGCCGGGGGATCGACGCAGACGGCGTGCGCGCAGTAGGTGATGACGACGAGGCCGTGGCCGCCGACGTCGCCGGCGACGTTGTACCCGCCGGACCCGACGCCACCGACGCCCACGCCGACGTAATAGTCCCCGTCCGTGACGGACGGCGGGGTCTGGCGGGTGCCCGCGACCAGCAGCGGCGCGGTCGCGGCGGGCGTCGCGTAGCCGGAGCCGCCGCCGCCGTTGAAGTACGCCGAGCTGCCGCCGCCGCCGAAGTAGCCGCCGCCGCCGCCAGCGCCGCCGTAGCCGCCGCCCGTGCCGCCGTGAAGGGCCGTGCCGTTGGAGCTGGCGTCGCAGTACGAGGTGCAGCCGTTGGCGTAGTAGGTCTGTTTGCCCGCGTAGCCGACCCGCGCGGGCTGGTAGGAGCTGTAGCCGGCGTCGGTCGAGTCGAGGGAGCCGGTGAGCCCATCCGTCCCGCCCCCGGCGCCGGTGTTCCCGCCCACCTTGTTGTAGTAGGAGCCGCCGCCCGTGCCGCCGCCCGCGATCAGGAGCGCCCGGCTCTGGCCGGCGGCGTCGAAGGTCATCGCGGTGCCGCCGGAGAACACCCCGGACAGGCCGCCCCCGGAGCCGCCGAGGCTGCCCGAGTAGATCGGCCCCGAGTCGCCGCCGCCGCCGTAGCCGCCGGCGACCGCGGGGCCGCTGGGCTGCTGAGCCAGGCCGCGGCCGCCGACCACGATGGTGAGGGTCTCGCCCGCGGAGACCGACAGGGTCGCCTCGGCGTAGCCGCCCGCCGCGCCGGGAGACGCGGATCCGCCGCCGCCGCCCGCGCCCCAGGCCTTGACCATGATCTCGCTGACGCCCGCCGGGACGACGAACTGCTGAGCGGCGCCGGTGTGGGCGAAGACGTCCTTGCCATAGTACGGGGGCGAGCTGTTGCAGAGCCCGCTGATGCAGCTCCCGCTGGCGCACTCGGCGGCGTCGGCGCAGGGCGAGCCGTCGGCGCTGACCACCAGGCCGGTGGCCGAGCTGTACTGGTGGCGGAGGTAGATGGGGCCGTTCGACCAGGTGAACTGGTTGGCCGCGGGCAGGTAGCCGAGGTAGGTCGTGGCCACGCCGTCGCCGCCGTTGACCTCGTGGGTCGTGCACACGCGGCCCGCGGTGCCGTTGGTCAGGGGGACGCTCCAGTCGATCACCGGGTAGACCGCGCCCTCGGGCAGGGCGAAGCCGTCGCCGGAGGCCACCAGCGGCGTCGCCGAGGCCGTCGCGCGCGCGGTGAGCACGCACTGGCCGGTGCTGGCGAGGGCGAAGGTCGCGTCGTTCAGGCCGAAGCTGATGTTCCAGTAGGACTTCGAGAGCAGCGCCTCGTTGCCCCGGTAGACCGCGGCGCCGAAGAGGTAGCCGGCGGGGTTGCTCGCCGTCGCCAGATCCACGTTCCCCTGGCCGCCGATGTCGAAGGTCACGCTCTGGGTGTCGAAGGGCGCGCCGCCGTCGCAGACGATCACCGGGTCGTTCATGTACAGGTAGGTCGTCGCGTTCCCGGCGACCTGCGGCGTGCACGCGAAGCCGAGCACGGCGGTCAGGTCGCGGGCGTCCCCGTTGTGCAGCAGCTCCAGGTCGCCGCCGGCGTCGTCCACGCAGTCGAGCTTGGCCGAGCAGAAGATGTCGTCGAAGCTGACCGCCACGTCGAAGAAGCCCTGCTGGGCGTCGCGCGCGATGGTGATGTCGAAGACCACGCTCACGTCGACGTTCTCGACGCACACGACGTCGAGGGTCAGCGCGCCGGGGTTGTTGTAGGTGTCGGCGGGCATCAGGTCGCCGACGCCCTGGTACAGGGCCTCGAGCGTGAGGGTCACCGAGTTCGTCCCGGTCTCCGCGTCACAGGGCCCGACGAAGGACAGCGAGCCGCCTCCGTCGCCGTACTGGCTCGAGGTGAGCGCGCTCCGCTCCCACACCACCTCGCCGCCGCCGTTGGGCGCGTTCGTCACCCGGATCGTGTACGCGGCGTCCGTCACCCCGTCGAGGCTCAGGGGCGCCACCTCGATGGCCACCGCGCCCTCTCTGCCCGCGATCGGGCCCTCGTCGATGCAGCCCGAGAGGAGCGCACCCGTCGAGAGGAGCGCGAACGCGGCGCGCTCGAGGCTTGCGGCTATTCGCATTGCGGCATCTCCGTGCGAGGCAATGCGCCGACTCTAGTTCGATGGCGGTGTGTTCACAATGTTGCGCGTTCGGTCGGGCGGCAGTGCGATGCAAGGGGGCGCGGCTCGGCCTCGGTCCTCGCCCTGTCCCGCGCCATGCTGACCTGTAACGCAAGCGACGAGCCGGCCACCCCGCCGCGGCGTGACTACGGGCACCACCCCATCTGGTCGGGCTGACAGGCGCCGCAGGACGGGCATAGCGCGATGCAGCCGCAGACGCTGGCGCCCTGGCAGCTCGTCGAGCCGGTGGCGCCGCAGTCGTCGCGGTCCCAGCAGCACGCCGCGTCGCCGGGGCACTGGGGTCCGTTCGGATCGGGCACGCAGCGGCCGGGCAGGTCGCCCCACAGGCCGCGGCAGACGAATCCGCCGCCGCAGTCGGCGTCCCCGGCGCAGCAGCCCGTGGGCAGCGCCACGCAGGTGCCCGGCTGGTCCGCGCCGTCGCAGTCGGCGTCGCACGGGCAGACCTGGGCCCCGAGGCACCAGGCGCCGTGGGGGCAGTGGGCCTGCCCCCAGCAGGCCCCCGCGGACAGCGGCCTGGGCTTGCAGACCCCGCTCGGGGCGCCCGTCGCGTCGGCGTAGGCGCCGCCGCAGGCGTAGCCGCTCGGGCAGTCCTCGTCGATGGCGCAGCAGGCGGGGATCCGCCCCGAGCAGACCCCCGGGGCGACCTGCGCGCAGTCGATGCCGCAGGGGCAGGTCGACTCCCCCTCGCAGGTCTCGGACCCCGGGCAGTCCTGGTCGTCCCAGCACTCCCCGGCGGGCACCGCGTCGACGCAGGTGCCGAAGGAGCTCTGGTAGATCTCGTGGGCACACTCGCGCCCCGGACCGCACTCGGCGTCCTGGAGGCAGCACGCGTCGGGCAGGTCTGGCACGCACCGCCCGGGGATGTTCCCGACCGCGCACAGGAGCCCGCAGGGGCAGGCGCTGCCGCCGGTGCAGCGCTCGGCGGGGCCGCACTGTTCGTCGCGCCAGCACTGCCCCGCCGGCGGGACCTCGACGCAGCTGCCCGCGTGGCAGACGTAGTCCTTGCCGTTGTCGGTGGCGCACGCGTCGTCGCTCGCGCAGCACCCGGGCCCGAGGCAGAGCCCCGGCGCCGGGGCACAGCTCGACGAGAAGCAGGGGCACGTCGTCGCCTCGGCGCACGCCCCCCCGTCGCAGTGCGCGGCGGTGTAGCAGCGGCCGTCCCCGGGGGCGGGCACGCAGCGCCCGCCGGTCGCCGCGTCGCCCATCGCGCACACCTCGCCGACGTCGCAGTGGTGGTCGGCGTAGCAGCAGGACGGCGCGGCGTCCATGCACCAGCCGGGCTCGATCAGCCCCGGGCAGGGGGCCTCACAGCTGCAGACGGAGTCGCCCGCGCACACCCGGTCGCCCCCGCAGTCGGCGTCCTGCCAGCAGCGTCCGGGCTCGCTCAGGGGCTGGAGGCAGAAGCCCGCCACGCAGACGAGGCCGCCGCCATCGCAGTCATCGGCCGTCGTGCAGCAGCGGGGCGGTGTCGTCTCCGCGGTGTCCGTCGTCGTCGCGCCGTCGCCGACGGTGCCGGCGGTGCCCTGCCGGGACTCCAGGCAGCCGCCCGTGAGGAGCAGCGCGCCGCCGAGGGCGGCCAGCGGCCAGCGAATCAGGGGGGCTTCGCGCATCTCTCAGGTCCTCTCCTTCGTGGCCCTGGCCGGGAGAGCAAGCCCCGCGCCAAGCGCAACCGCCCGTATCTCCGCGCCCCACGCCCTCCCTCGGTGTAGGTGATTTGCACACCCGTGATGAACGCGCCACCCTGGGGGCCGCGGCCCTCCATCCCCGGTCGTGCCCTTCGGCGTGAGGTCGACGAGATGAGACGAACACCCCTCGGCATCGTCGGCCTGATCGCGCTGGCGGTCGGCCTCGGCGGATGTGGAGACCCGAGCCGGATCCGCGACGCGGCGACGCTGGACAGCGCGGACGACCTGGGCGAAGCGGACACCGCGAGCGTGGGCGACGCGATCGGCTGGGCCGACGTCGACGCGGACGCCCCCCGCGACACGGGCGCGGTCGACGACGTCGCGATCGACGTCACGGACGCGGACGACACCGCGGTCGCCGACGCCGCGGAGGACACCTCGGTCGACGACACCGCGGAGGACGCCGCGGTCGCCGATACGAGCGAAGCGGTCGCCGACGCGAGCGATGACGTCGTCGACACGAGCGATGACGTCGCCGACGCGAGCGATGACGTCACCGACGCGAGCGATGACGCGACCGGCGCGGACACCGTGGCCTCCGCCGACACCACGACGGTCGACACCACCGCCGCGCCCGACGGCAGCGGGACGCCCGCGCTCGACTTCGCGCTCGAGGACGTCAACCCGACGTCGGCGACCTACCAGCTGAGCGTGTCGCCACGCGACTACCTCGAAGAGGTCAGCGTCTTCTACTTCATGCACAGCTCCTGACCGTACTGCCGTAGCCAGTTTGGCTACCTCGACACGATGCAGAACGAACTGGACGCCGAGTCGACCGCGGTCCCGATCCACATCCTCGCCGTGAACGCCGCCGGGCAGGAGTCGGCCAACGACCTCGCGGTCGCCGATCGCGATCTCCCGCTGCTCCAGGACACCGCTCAGGACGACGTCTGGGGAAGCTGGGGGGTGGCCTGGCGCGACGTCATCGTCCTCGACCGGGACAACGTGCCGATCTACACGGTCAACCTCACGACCTACGACCTCGGCGACGCGAGCAACTTCGCCGCCTTGAAGCAGGTCCTGCGCGACGCCGCCCAGTGACCGCTGCGCGGCCGGCCCGCGCTCGTAGGTCGGCCCCCGACCGCGCGTCCGTCGCGGGCGAGCCGCCTCCGACGGCGACCTCGAGCGCGCCGGACAGGCGCGCCCACGGCCGACATCGCGGGGCCCGCCGCTACTCCGCGTCCTCGGGGCGGAGCACCTTCGGGGCGACGAGGCGCCCGAGCTCGGCCTTGGCGCCGGACTGCAGCCAGTCGACGAGCCACGGCTCCTCGCTCTCCGGCAGCCGGGCCCGGAAGCCCTCCTCGTAGGCCTGGCCCACGAGGTGCCGGAGCGCCTCGATGACGCGCGCGGCGTGACCGAGCTGGTCGCGCGCCTGGTCGCGCTCGCCGGTCACCGTCCGCAGCCGCTCGGCCAGGACGTTGGACTCGTGCCAGTTGACGTCGCGGAGGCGCCGCGGCGCCTGCTCCTCGGCGCGCATCCAGGTGATGGCCTCGGCCGCCGCGCCGAGCCCGGCGATGGTCGTGTAGCAGGTGATCTGCTGCGCCGTCGCCGCCCGCCGCAGGTCCGCCGCGCCGCGCCCCGCCGCGAGCACCATCGAGGTCCCCTCGAGGCGGTGCTCCGGGGTCACCCGCTCGAGCGGGAAGCCGAGCGCGCTCAGCGCGTCCGCCGTGATGTCGCCGGCGGCCACGTCGAAGCCCATCTCCTGGAGGCGCCTGGCCACCGGCAGGAGCTCCTCGGCGTCGTCGGGGTCCACGCGCAGGATGAGCCGCCCCTCGAGCGGCAGCGTCACGTTCGCCGCCTGCTGCGCCTTGGCGTAGGCCTCGCCGAAGCTGGCCCCGGTGCCCATGGCCTCGCCGGTCGACTTCATCTCCGGCCCGAGCATCACGTCGACGCCCGGGAACTTCCGGAACGGGAAGACGGCCTCCTTCACGCTGTGTACGGTCGGCCGCACCGTGCGGTCCTCGCCCTGGTCGGCCAGCATCCAGCCGACCATGCAGCGCGCCGCGATCTTCGCCAGCGGCCGCCCGGTCGCCTTCGACACGAAGGGCACCGTGCGCGACGCCCGCGGGTTCACCTCGAGGACGTAGATGTCGTCGCCCTGGACGGCGAACTGCACGTTCATCAGGCCGACCACGTGGAGCGCCTGCGCCATCGCGACCGTCTGCCGCGTCAGCTCGGCCTGCACCTCGGCGCTGAGCCCGTGGGGCGGCAGGCAGCACGCCGAGTCGCCGCTGTGGATGCCGGCCTGCTCGATGTGCTCCATGATGCCGCCGATGGTCACCACGTGGCCGTCGCTGATGGCGTCCACGTCGACCTCGATGGCTCCCCGCAGGTAGCGGTCGAGCAGCACCGGCTGGTCCTCGGAGGCCGCGAAGGCCTCGCCGAGGAAGCCCTTCAGCTGCTCCTCGTCGCGCACGATCTCCATCGCGCGCCCGCCGAGGACGAAGCTCGGCCGCACCACCAGCGGGTAGCCGACCTCGCGCGCCAGCTCCACGGCCTCCTCGGGCGTCGCGGCGGTGGCGTTCTGCGGCTGCAGGAGCCCCAGGGCGTGCAGCGTCTTCTGGAACTGCTCGCGGTCCTCGGCCTGGGCGATGGCCTCGGGGGTCGTCCCGATGATCTTCACGCCGGCGGCCTTGAGCGCCTTCGCCAGCTTCAGCGGGGTCTGCCCGCCGAGCTGCACGATGACCCCGCGCGGCCGCTCGACCCGCACGATCTCGAGCACGTCCTCGAGGGTGACCGGCTCGAAGTAGAGGCGGTCCGACGTGTCGTAGTCCGTCGAGACCGTCTCCGGGTTGCAGTTGACCATGATGGTCTCGAACCCGTCCTCGCGGAGCGCGGTCGCCGCGTGCACGCAGCAGTAGTCGAACTCGATGCCCTGGCCGATGCGGTTGGGGCCGGCGCCGAGGATCATGAACTTGTCGCGGTCGGTGGGCTGCGCCTCGCACTCCTCCTCGTAGGTCGAGTAGAGGTAGGGCGTCGCCGAGGCGAACTCGGCCGCGCAGGTGTCGACGCGCTTGAAGACCGGGTGCAGGCCGTGGCGGTCGCGGAAGGCGCGCACCTCGGCCTCGGTCGTGCCCATGAGCTTCGCGAGCCGCGCGTCCGAGAAGCCGAGCCGCTTGGCCCGCCACAGCGTCAGCGGGGCGAGGGTCGCCGTCGTCTCCGCCCGCAGCTCCGCCTCGTGCTCGAGGATGAGGGCGATCTGGTCGACGAACCACGGGTCGATGCCCGTCAGCTCGCAGACCCGCTCCTGGGTCCAGCCGGCGCGCAGGGCGTCGGCGACGTAGAAGATGCGGTCCGGGCCGGGGAAGCTCAGCTCGAAGGCGAGCGCGGCGGCGTCGAGGGGCGGCCGCTCGTCGAGCCCGACCGCGCCGACCTCGAGCCCGCGGAGCGCCTTCTGCAGCGACTCCGCGAAGGTGCGGCCGATGGCCATCACCTCGCCGACCGACTTCATCTGGGTCGACAGGCGCGGCGCCGCCTCCTTGAACTTCTCGAAGGCGAAGCGCGGGATCTTGGTCACGACGTAGTCGATCGACGGCTCGAAGCTCGCCGGGGTGACCCGCGTGATGTCGTTCTTCAGCTCGTCGAGGGTGTAGCCGACGGCCAGCTTGGCGGCGATCTTGGCGATGGGGAAGCCGGTCGCCTTCGACGCCAGGGCGCTCGAGCGCGAGACGCGCGGGTTCATCTCGATGATGACCATGCGCCCGTCGGCCGGGTTCAGGCCGAACTGCACGTTCGAGCCGCCGGTGTCGACGCCGATCTCGCGGAGCACCGCGAAGGACGCGTCGCGCATCCGCTGGTACTCCTTGTCGGTCAGCGTCTGCGCCGGGGCGACCGTGATGGAGTCGCCGGTGTGCACGCCCATCGGGTCGAGGTTCTCGATGGAGGTCACGATGATGCAGTTGTCGTGCTTGTCGCGCACGACCTCCATCTCGTACTCCTTCCAGCCGAGGACGGACTCCTCGATGAGCACCTGGTTGGTCGGGCTCGCGTAGAGGCCGCGCGCGACGATCTCCTTGAGCTCCGCCTCGTCGTAGGCGATGCCGCCGCCGGTGCCGCCGAGGGTGAAGGACGGCCGGATGATGGCCGGGTAGCCGGTCTCGACGACGGCGTCGAGGGCCTCGGCGACCGAGTGCGCGAAGAGCGACTTCGGCAGGTCGAGGCCGATCTTGCGCATCGCCTCCTTGAAGGCCTCGCGGTTCTCGGCCTTCTCGATGGCCTCGACGCTGGCGCCGATGAGCTCGACCCCGTAGCGCGCGAGCACGCCGTTCTTCGCCAGGTCGAGGGCGCAGTTGAGCGCCGTCTGCCCGCCCATCGTCGGCAGGATGGCGTCGGGCCGCTCGACGGCGATGATGCGGGCGAGCGACTCCCAGACGATGGGCTCGACGTAGATCTCGTCGGCCATGTCCGGGTCGGTCATGATCGTCGCCGGGTTCGAGTTGACCAGGACGACGCGGTAGCCCTCCTCGCGCAGCGCCTTGCACGCCTGCGTCCCGGAGTAGTCGAACTCGCACGCCTGCCCGATGACGATGGGGCCGGCGCCGATGATCAGGATGCTCTCGATGTCCTCACGCCTCGGCATCGTCGCCCCTCCTGGCGCGGAAGGCGCCGACGTCGTTGACGAAGCGGTCGAAGAGCGTCCCGACCTCGTGGGGGCCGGGGCTCGCCTCGGGGTGCCCCTGGAAGCCGAAGACCGGCTTGGTCTCGTGGGCGACCCCCTGGAGGCTGCCGTCGAAGAGCGAGGTGTGGGTCACCCGCAGGCTCTGCGGCAGGGTCACGGCGTCGATGGCGAAGCCGTGGTTCTGGCTCGAGATGAGCACGCGGTCGGCCTCGTGGTCGCGCACCGGGTGGTTGGCGCCGTGGTGGCCGAACTTCATCTTGCGCGACTGCGCCCCGAGGGCGAGGCACAGCAGCTGGTGGCCGAGGCAGATGCCGAAGACCGGCAACCCCGCGTCCACGAAGCGGCGGATGGCCTCCTGGGCGTAGACGACCGGCTCGGGGTCGCCCGGGCCGTTCGAGAGGAAGACGCCGTCGGGGGCGAGCGCCAGCGCCTCGTCGGCGGTGGTGGTGGCCGGGACCAGCGTCACCCGGCAGCCGCGGTCGACGAGCATCCGGAGGATGTTGCGCTTGACGCCGAAGTCGTAGGCGACGACGTGCGGGCTGTCGTCGGATTGGGGGCCGACGGTCGCCGGCTCGCCCGACTCCCAGCGGACGCTGCCGTCGCGCCAGGGGCCGGCGTTCGCCACCGTGACCACGCGCGCCAGGTCGGCGCCCGTCAGGCCGCCGAAGGCCCGGGCGCGGGCGACGGCCTCGTCCTCGCTCACC
>SBGO01000006.1 GCA_006226565.1 Deltaproteobacteria bacterium
CAGGTCCAGTCGGTCGCCGTGCAGCTGCCGCCGCCCAACGCCCCGCCGCTGTCGGCGCAGCGATCCTGCTCGGCCCGCTCGCCGGAGGCGCAGGTGTCGGCCACGCCACCGTCGCCGGCCTCGCAGCGCCAGGCGACCAGCACCGGCGCGTCGGCGTCGCCGCGGCAGACGTCGTCGCCGTGGCTCTCGGTCACGACCAGGGTCCCGGTCGCCGCGTCGCAGCGCCAGTCGGAGGCCTGGCAGCTCCCGCCGCCGTCGGCGTCGCCGGTGTCCACGCAGACGTCGACCCGCTCGACCTCCTCAGCCTGGCAGGTGTCAGCCACGGCGCCGTCGGCCGTCGCGCAGGCGTAGACCACCAGCCGTGGGGCGTCGCCGTCGTCGAGGCAGAGGTCGTCGCCGTCGGAGGTCGCGCCCACGAGCCGCCCGACGCCGCCGTCGGTCGCGCAGCTCCAGTCGGCGGCCTGGCAGCTCCCGCCGCCCAGCTCACCGCCGCTGTCGACGCAGCCGTCCACCTCGCTCCGGGTGTCGGGAGCGCAGGCGTTGCCCGCCGCGTTGCAGGCGAAGGTGGTGACGCTCGGCGCGTCGGCGTCGCCGCCGCAGGTGTCGGCCCCACCGCTCTCCACGGCGCCCATGACGCCGCCGGCGCAGGTCCAGTCGACCGCCACGCACACGCCGCCGCCGCTGGCGTCGCCGCTGTCCACGCAGTGGTCGGCCTCGACGCGGACGCTCTCGACGCAGGCGCTCGTGGCCGCGTCGCACGCCCACCAGGACAGCGTCTGCCCGTCGACGCAGAGGTCGTCGTGGCTCGCGAAGGCGCCGCTCAAGACGCCGTCCTCGCACGCCCACTGCTCGGAGGCGCAGCTCCCGCCGCCGTCGGCGCCGCCGCTGTCGACGCAGCTGTCCTCCTCGCTGCGCTCGCTGGCGACGCAGGTCGCGCCGTCGCAGGCCCAGGTCCGGACCGACCGCTCGCCGGTGCAGACGTCGACGCCGCCGCTCTCGACCGCCGAAAGCACGCCGTCCACGCAGCTCCAGTCGGAGGCCACGCAGCTCCCGCCGCCGTCGCCGTCGCCGCTGTCGACGCAGCTGTCCTCCGCGGAGACCTCGTAGCTGACGCAGGTCGACGCGGCGCTGCAGGCCCACACCGTCACGCTCGGGGTGCTCTCGTCCCCGCCGCAGGTGTCCGTCCCGCTGCTGTCGCTGCGGCTCATCACGCCGTCGGCGCAGGTCCAGTCGACCGCGGCGCAGCTGCCCCCACCGTAGACGCCGCCGAGGGACTCGCCGGTGGCGGTGCAGCTGTCGGTCTCGGCCCGGACGGTCTCGACGCAGGTCTTCGTCGCCGCGTCGCAGGCCCACGAGCTGAGCGTCTGGCCGTCGAGGCAGACGTCGTCGTGGCTGTCGACGTCGTGGGTCATCACGCCGTCCGCGCAGGCCCAGCGCTCGGCGACGCAGCTCCCGCCCCCGTCGGCGTCGCCGCTGTCGGTGCAGGCGTCCTCCCCGACGCGCTCGGTCGCCTCGCAGGTCACGCCGTCGGCGGCGCAGGCCCAGGTCCGGATCGCGCTCGCGCCGGTGCAGACGTCGTCCCCGCCGGTCTCGACGACGGTGAGCAGGCCGTCCGCGCAGGTCCAGTTCGCCGCCCGACACGACCCGCCGCCGGTGACGTCGCCGCTGTCGTCGCAGCGGTCCGCCTCGCTCTTCTCGCTCTCGACGCAGGTGTTGTCGGCGCCGCAGGCGTACGTCCGGACCGCGGTGTCGCCGAGGCAGCTGTCGGCGACGTGCTCGCCGCGCACGTCGCAGAAGCCGGCCGCGCAGAAGTGGTCCACGCTGTCGCAGGTCCCGCCGCCGTAGGCGTCGCCCGTCTCGCTGCAGCTGTCCGTGCCGCAGCTCACCGGCACCATCGCGCCGCCCTCGCAGCGCTGCCGCGCGCCGTCGTCGTAGCAGACCAGCGAGAACTCGCCCTCCTGGAGGCACTCGTCGCCGAGGACGCAGGCGCACGCGGGGAGCTCGTCGCGGATCTCCACGGTCACGCCGTCGTCGCAGCTCCCGGCCTCGGGCAGCCCGGCCAGGACCTTCACGCGCACCTGCCGCCCGACCAGCGCGACCGGGGGCACCACGCTGACCTGGAAGCGCCCGCCGCCGAGGTCGGCCGCCGGGTCGGCGAGCACGTCGATGGGGTCCATCGCCTGCGCCGTCTCGTCGGGGTTCAGGAAGAAGACGGTCAGCCGGTCGAGGTCCGCCGCGCCCAGCGGCGCGCCCGCGAGGTCGAGGAGATCGAAGCTCACCGTCTGCGCGCCCCCCGCGAGCCACAGCGTCCCGTCCGTCGGCGTCGTGACCGCCAGGTCGCACCCCTGCTCGCCGGGGAGGCCGAAGTCGCCGACCAGGAGCGACTTGGTGGCCGCGTTGTCGAGCGGCGTCGAGTCGGGCACCGCGCTGCCGGTGATCTCGATGTCGAACACGTCGAGCCACGGCGAGGGCGGCGTCACCGTCCACGCGAAGGTGCCGTCGCCGAGCGGCTCGGGCGGCCGGGGCAGGTAGGGGTTCGGCTCGAGCGTCACCGCCAGCTCCTCACCAGGGAGGATCATCGGCACCGTCCAGCTGCCGAGGTCCACCTCGTCGAAGCCGAGCTGGATGAAGACGTCGCCGGTGACATCGAAGCCCGTGCAGGCGCCCGCGGCGTTGCCGATCACGAACTCGAGCACGAGGTCGTCGCCGACCGCGGCCTGATTGAACGGGGCCGAGTCGCCGTTCTTCGACACGAAGTGGATCATGTCGCTGTAGACGTAGAGATCCGGGACGCCGGGGGCGACCAGGGTCGGCGCCTCGGCCTGGCACACCTGGGCGTTCGTCAGCGTCGCCTGGACCGCCACGTTCACCGCGTCGGTCGTGACCTCGGGCCCGAGCGGGACCGTCACCGACCACACGCCGTCGCCGAGGTAGGTCCCGTTCGCCAGGACGTCCATCGGCGGCGTCAGCGCCTCGCCCTCGAGGGTCGTGAAGGTCGCCGAGAGCGCGCTCACCTCGGCCGGACCGAGCCGCGTGGTCCCGTCGGGGCGGGTCAGGGTCAGGAGCACCGTCCCCGAGCCGCACGCCTGCCAGGCGGCGGGGAAGTCGAGCGCCAGCGCGCAGCCGGTGACCGGATCCGGCGGCGGGACGGTGCCGACGTCGATCCCGCGCGACGGCCCGCAGACGCCGAGGGTGTTCGCCGGCTGGGTCGAGGTCGTGACGATGCGGAAGACGTGCTCGGCCGGCGACGGACCGAGGAGCTTCCAGGCGAACTTGTGGCCCGGGAGCACGGCGGCCGGCTCGAAGCCCAGCGGCACGGCGTAGTTCGGGACCAGCGCGATCGGCACCCGCTCGCCCGCCGCCAGCGACGGCACGCTGAAGGTGCCGACCAGGACATCGACCGTGCCGGCGTACACGCGCACCTCGCCGGTGACGTTGGTGGCGGCGCCCGCGCCCGCCGCGTTCGAGACGAAGGCCTGGACGACCAGCTCGGCGCCGGGGTCGGCCGGCTCGACGACCGCGCCGCCCGCCAGCGAGATGAAGTCGATGGCGTCCACGCACACCGCGGGCGCCGGGATGTTGAAGGGGCGCGACGCGCTGTTCGCCTCGGCGCACTCGAGGACCTCGGCGAGCGGGTCGACCACCACGGTCGCCGTGTGATCCCCGACCGTCCCGACGTCCCAGGTGAGCTGCGCCGGCGCCGAGCCGCCGATGGCGATGGGCCCGGGCACGACCGCGCTGTCGACGAAGGCCCCGTCGACGTAGAGGTGGACCAGCACGTCGCCACCCGCCGCCTCGCCGACGTTGCCGACGGAGAAGCTGACGGTGACGGGGTCGCCGGGGTCGCCGTGCGCCACGGTGGGCGTGCTGACGGTGTAGTCCGGGCGCGGCTCGTGGACGCTGACGATCTCGGCCCGGCGGTTGTTGTCCTCGTTCCGCTCGGGGACGAGGTTGTCGAGCGCGACGTCGCCCGGGTTCTCGTCGACCCGGACCTCGATCTCGTGGTCGCCGGTGGTGTCGAAGACGTAGCCCGAGAGGACCGTGAAGAAGCCGGTCCCGCTGAGCGGGCCGACGGTGGCCACCTGCGTGCCGTCGACGAAGACCGCCAGGGAGTAGGGCGAGAGATCCGTCTCGGGGATGGGGCAGGCGGGGTCGTGGGTCCGGACGACCCGGACGACGTAGTCGACCGCCTCGCCGCGGGCCGGGCTCGCGGTCTTTACACAAGAATTGGTCGGCCAGCGGACGTCCGCGGGCGCCAGGTCGAGCAGGATCCGCCGCGTCGTGTTGTTGTTCTCCGCCGCCGGCCGCGGGGTCTCGTAGACGAGGTCGTCCTCGTCCACGATGACCTGCACGCCGTAGAGCGGGCCGCGCGGGTCGGGGTCGCTCCGCACCGTCTGCGGCGTCCACGGCATCACCGCGTCGGTGGTCGGCGCGAACGGCGCCTCGACGCTGAAGACGTCGTCGGCCGGCGCGACGCAGCCCCCGCGCAGCTCGCGGAGCGTCACGTCGGCGTGCGGGACGCGGATGTTGCCGAAGGACCAGATCTTCGTGGTCGTGTCGACCTCGACCCCGTTGACCGGCGCCGTCGCGAAGAGGATGTCGTGGTTCGGCGCGAGGAGATGGTTCTCACCGCGGTTCGCGGCGTCCCGCCACGGCGACAGGTCGATCCGCAGCGGCTCGGTGTCGGTGTTGTTGGTGGTGTCGCACTCGGCCAGGGCCGGGTCGCCGTTTTCGCTGTCGGTGTCGAGGACCGCGATCGTCGCGGTGATGGAGCCGACCTGGTGGTCGAGGCGTGGCGTCCAGAGGAAGTCCACCCGCCTCGTCTCGCCCTGGTTCAGCACGTCCGCGGTGTCGAAGGCGAGGTGGAGGACCTTCGGGTTCTCGTCGAGCTCGAGCGGCACGTCGGTCACGCCGTCCGGGCCCTTCGCGGTCAGGGTGATCTGGACGTCCTCGATGAGCGTGTTCTCGCGGAGGTTGGTCACGTCGACGTGCAGGGTGACCGGCACCTCGTACTGGAGCGCGCCGCCGAAGCTCAGGTCCGGCGTCGGGTCGGGGCAGACGGGGAAGAGCTGCTCGCGGTCGTTGTTCAGCTCGTTCTGCTCGGGGAGGTTGCCGCAGGCGTTGTCCACCTCGGGGACGTCGGTCAGGACGTAGGCCCGGTAGGTCCCGTTCTGGCGGAAGAGGAAGCCGTCCGCGAGGTCGCGCGCGCCGGTGCCGCTGAAGACGCCGAGCGAGCCGAGGTCGACGACGGTGCCGTCGGGGAGCGTCACGTGCCCCTCGGCCTCGTGGCCGCCGACGCTCATGCCGCCGGCGTTGGCCTCGACCCAGTCGAGGTCGGCGCGCGAGTCGACGATGGCGGTCCGCGTGATGCTGGTGACGCGGAGATCGGGGACCGCGCGCGGCGTGGTGTTGTTGAGCTCGCGGGTCAGGGCGGTGTCGGCCTCGAGGAACCCCTCCAGCGAATCGACGAAGACCTCGATGGCCTGGATGGGGTTGTCCACGTCGCACTCGGCCGCGGACGGGGTCCAGACGTAGGTCTCCGGCTGCGGGGCGCCCGGCGCCGGGCTCAGGATCTGCGTCCGCGCGTCGGGCAGCGGCAGCAGCTCGCGCGTCCCGTCGAGGCGCACCAGCCGCGAGTCGTTCTGCGCGTAGTCACCGCCGTTCGGGATGAGGATGAGCGGCGGGATGGCCCCGGCCGGCAAGACCGGCGGGTAGTTGAACACGTAGAAGTCGGTCGTGAGCGGCGCACCGAACTCGGGCGGCCCGTCGACGAGGATGTCGGGCTCGGACCCGCCGTTCTGGGCGTAGTAGTCCTTCCACGGGGACAGGTCGATGTAGAGCGCGCGGGTGGTGACGTTGTTCGTCTCGCGGCACTCGGCGGGCTCGTCGTTCGCCGGGTCGACGGTGACGACGAGGCGCCTCAGATCGGTCTCGTGGGTCGGCGTCCAGGTCCACTGGACGGTCTTGTGCTGGCCCGGGTCGATGGGGTCGGCGCAGGAGTTGTCGACGACGATGCTGTCGAGCGGGTCGTAGTCGGTGAGCGGGTCGACCGGCGCGCCGCCGAGGTCGGCGTTCAGGTCGATGGTGACCGGCTTCGAGATGCTGTTGGTGCCGTAGTTGTGGATCCGCGCCACGAGCCGCACCGGCGTCCCGATCTTCACCGGGTCGAGGGCGACGATGTCGGCGGTCACCCAGTTGGCCCCGCTGGCGCTCCGCCACGGCGACGGATCGGGGCACAGGTTCAGCACCTCGTCATAGGTGTTGTTCAGCTCGTTGCGCTCGGGGACCTCGCCGCACGCGGTGGTCGAGAGCCCGGTCTCCACCTGGTCCACCACGATGTGCGCCAGGTAGTTCCCCTGCTGCGAGGTGTCGACGCCGCTCTCGATGAGGAACTCGCCGGTCCCGGTGAACGGGCCGCGCCGCGGGAAGACCGTGGTCGTGCCGTCGGGGAAGGTGAGCGTCAGCTGCGCGTACCACTGGCCCACGGCCATCGTCGGGCGCGGCGCCACGTTGGCGGCGGTGAAGTAGAAGTCGCCCTGGCACGTGCTCGTCGTCAGGCGGACGTCGGTCGGCTTCAGGTCCGGCAGGTTCCGGAAGGTCGCGTTGTCGTTCTCGCGGGTCTCGAGGTAGACGCCCGGCGCCGGCAGGTCGACGATGGCGGTGACGCGCTGGACGGGGTTGGCCGGGTCGCACTCGGACGCGCCCGGGGTCCAGGCGAAGGGCACGCTCTGCGGGGCACCTGGCGAGGGCGACGCGATGCGCGTGTCCTGGGCGAGGACCACGGTCCCGTCGGCGTGCTCGAGGGCCATGCGGGTCTGGCCCCCCTCGCCGTTGGGGACGACCAGGATCCGACCGTCGGTCTTGCGGTTGAACACCGTCGCGGTGACGACCTGCTCGGCGCCGAACTGCGGGGCGCCGTCGACGTCGAGGTCGATGACGTCGTAGCTGGGGGGATCATAGAAGTTGGCCGCGGTCGCGTTCTTCCATGGCGACAGGTTCATCTGCAGGCCGCGGCTGGTGGCGTTGTCGCCCTCGTCGCACTCGGCGATGTGGTCGTTGGGGTCGACGACGACGACGAGCTGGCGCGCTTCGGGGTCGCGCCAGGTCGGGGTCCACTGCCACGAGACCTCCTTGTAGGCCCCGGGCTCGATGCCGTCGGCGCAGCTGTTCTCGAGCACCTTGACGTCGCCGGTGGCGTCGGCGTCGGTCACGAGGTCGTCGGCGGGCACGTGCTCGTGGCGGAGCAGCACCTCGACCGGGTCGAAGACGGTGAGGTTGCCGCGGTTGTAGACGCGCGCGGTGACGGTCGTGGGCGTGCCGTAGACGACCGGGTCGTCGGCGACGGCGATGTCGACCGTGAGGTGGTTGGCGCCGCGGTCGTCGCGCCACGGCGAGAGGTTCGGGCAGAGGTTCAGCTGCGCCGAGCGGAGGTTGTTGGCCTCCTCGACCTGCTCGGGGACCGCGCCGCACTGGCCGGCCCCGGCGTCGATGGGCGCGTCGGCGACGGCGTCGAAGCGCCACACGCCGATCTCGTCGAAGGTGAAGCCGCCGAGGATGCCGAAGCTCCCGGTGCCGCTGTAGCTGCCGGTGACCGTCGTCTCGACGCCGCTCGGGGAGGTCACGGTGAGCGCGCCGTCCCAGTCGCCGATGGGCATCTCGCCGAGGTTCGACACCGCGAGGGAAGCGCCGCCGCGACACTGGGAGACTTGGGAGAGCGGCAGGGCATAGAGCCGCAGGTCGGGCGTGTCGCGGCGGCAGACGTTGTTCGATTCGTCCTGCTCGTCGATCTCGCCGTTGAAGTCGACCTCGACGGCGACCTCGCCGTCGGCGCAGGCCGGGGTCCAGTCGAAGCTGACGGTGCGGGACTCGCCGGGGGCGAGGGACGCGACGGTCACGACCTGGCCGGTCGGGGCGCCGTCGACGGTGAGGCGGGCCTTCACGTCGTAGGCCGCCGAGTCGCCGCCGTTGCCGAGGGTCGTGGTGAGCTGGGTCGGGTCGCCCACCGCGGGGGCGACGTCGCCGCCGGCGACCTGGGGCAGGGCGGGGCGCGAGCAGGTCAGGTCCGCGCCCTGGGGGACGACGCAGAAGCGCTGCTCGCAGCAGCCCTCGAAGCTGGTGTCGTCGACGCAGACGGTCAGCGTGTAGCAGCCGAAGGCGGCCGGGGCCGGGAAGGTCCAGCGGTCGTGCTCGCTCCGGTTCGGGTAGCGGCCGACCGGCGACTTGTCGGCGCCGGGCCAGCTGCCGATCGTGTGGAGGGCGCGGAGCTGGCCGTGGTCGCCGGCGACCGGCATGACCTGGGTGCCGCCGACCGCGAGCGTCACCGGGCTCCCGGTGGCGTCGGTGAGGGAGAGCTCGACGATGCCGCCCTTGACGGCGGCGATGCCGAGGGCGCCGGTCGGGTCGAAGGGCAGGAACGGGCCGTAGTCGGCGCGGCCCCAGACGCGGACGGCGCCGCCGGGGTGGGTGGCCGGCGTGCCGGTCGGCGTCGTCAGGCCGAGCACCGTGTCGAGGCCGCACTGGGTGACGACGAGGTCGGTCCCGAGGACCGGCTCCCCGATCCAGAAGCCCTGGGCCCCGCGGTTGTTCTCCTCGTCGAGCTCGGCGAGGGCGTCGTCGGGGTCGACGCGCACGGTCATCACGTGGAAGCCCTCGCTGAAGAAGGCCGCCTGGATGCTGACGACGGCGCTCTCGCCGGGGTCGATGGCCGGGAGGGTCGCGGCGCCCACGAGGGCCGGCGCGCCGAGGCCGGGGGGCGAGAAGCTGACGACGGTGTCCTCGAAGGACACGCCGAGGCCGGCGGGCGCGGGCAGACCGCCGATGTTACGGACGTTGGCGCGCACCTCGAGCACCTCGCCGGCGAGGACCGGGTCGAGGTCGCCGGGGACGATCTCGGCGCCGGTCTCCGGGTCGTGGAAGGTGATGTCGAGGGTGAAGACGGCGAGGTCGGGGTCGGCCGCCGTGAGGACGAGGACCGTGGTGTCGGCGACCGTCTCGCCGGAGAAGGCGAGCGAGGCGCGGGCGGTCGTCGGGCCGGCGGTGGTGCCGGCGACGTAGCCGACGGTGGCGACGCCGGTCGGGTCGGTGACGGCCACGGCGGTCGTCAGCATCCCGGAGCCGCTGACGAGCGCGAAGCTGATCGCCTTGCCGGCCACGGTGTAGCCGATGGGGCTCGTGACCGTGGCCGTGAGGGTCGCGGCGCTGGCGCCGTCGGCCGGCAGGGTGTCCGGGGTCGCGGTCAGGGACACGCGGTACGGGGTGACGGCGTGGGTGACGGTGACCGCCTGGGAGTCGCTGCCGCCGTCGCTGTCGTGGACGGTCAGGGTGAGGACCACGCTCCAGGGCTGGTTCGCGTCGAGGGGGGTGACGGTCAGGACGTGGGTCACCGGGTCGAGGGCGATGTCGGCCTGGCCCGGGTCGCCGCCGGTGAAGGTCCAGACGAGGGCCGCGGGCGGGTCCTCGAAGTCCTGGCCGTAGGGGGTCAGGTCGAGGGCGAGGGCGTCGCCGTCGCGGAGCTCCTGGTCGGGGATGGCCGGCGAGATGAGCGGCGGGCCCTGGCGATCGGCGAAGCAGATGGTGCCGGCCTGGCCGCTGCGGCCGTTGCCGGAGGAGGAGCCGCCGGTGACGTAGGCGGTGTCGCTGTCGTTGACCGGGTGGCCGGCCCAGGTGGCCGCCGAGGAGGCCGCGATGAACGTGCGCCCGCCGGCGCCGCCGCCGCCCCGGTTGGGGTAGCTCCAGGTGGAGGTGCCGGCGTTGCCACCGCGGCTCTGGACGATGCCCGAACCGCTGAGCGCGCCGACGTCGAGGTGGATCGAGCCGCCGGAGCCGCCGCCGCCGGTGCCCCAGTCGCGGGTGGCGC
>SBGO01000625.1 GCA_006226565.1 Deltaproteobacteria bacterium
GGGCGAGCTGAGCGAGACGTGGCCTCTCTGCACCTCGAGCGCCTTGAGCGGCAGCCCGTCGAGGACGCGGAGGACCCGCGGCGCGAGCACGCTGGCGAGCCGATCGAGCGCGGTCACCGACCGGCCGACCCGCGCCCCGAGCGTCCCCCCCTCGGGCGCCGCCTCCTTCGTCGTCCCGAGCTGCGCGCTCGCCGCGCGGGCGGCCGCGACCAGGAGGTCCGCCGGGTCGGTCCGCTTGCGGTCGCCCCAGCGCAGCGCCGGCACCAGGTCGCCGAAGCTGTGGTGGCCCCCGGCCGCCAGCCGCAGCACCAGAGCCGGCTCGACGACCACGAGCTTGTCGACGTAGGCGAGGTAGTCGCGGAGCCCGGGCTTGCCGCCCTCTTCGATGAGATCGGCCTGCGCGCGGCGCAGGATCTCGCGCGGCTCGGGCGCGACCTCGAGGCGGGCCACGGTGGCCGCCGCGCCGACGGTGCCCCGGCTCTTCTCGGGGTCGATGGGCACCGAGAGCTGCAGCTCGCTCACCGCGAACCCCTCGGGGGTCCAGCGGAAGCCCTTCACGCCGGCGACCCGCTGCCCGAGGTAGAAGCGCACCGGGCGATCGAAGCGCGCGCCGACCACGTGCGGGGCGCCGTCGAGGCCCACGGCCAGCTCGACGCCGAGCCCGAAGCCCGGGTCGAGGGAGGTCTCGGCGAAGTCCGCCTTCAGCGCGACCTCGCTGGGCGCGTCGGGGACGTCGGCGGTCACCGTGATCGCGCCGTCGTTCAGCGCGACCACGTCGGGGATCGCGAGCCCGAGCGGGAGCTCCGGCATGGGCGCGTCGACGATCACGCGGGCGTGCGCCATCGACAGCCCCGGGGCCCGCCGCTCGAGGTAGCGGAGCGGCCCGCCGCCGCCCGTCCCGGTCCCGCCGGCGCGATCGCCGAGCAGCTCGGCGAGGCGCTGCGCCAGGACGCGCAGGTTGCCGCTGCCGTCGGGGCGGCGGACCACGGTGATGACCGGCGCCTCGAGGTGGATGTCCCGGAGCGTGACCTTCTGGTCGAAGAGCGCGACGTCGGCGCGGACGCGAACGCTCGGAGCGGCGAGCAGCGGCGCCTCGCCGGCGGGCGCGCCGGGGTCGCGGACGACGAGGTCCACGACGTCGACGTCTCCGCTCAGGGACCAGTCGACCGCGCGCGCGCTCACGGCGACGCCGAGGCGCGCCTCGAGCTGGCCGATGGCCCCCCGGCCAGCGCGCTCCACCATGGCCGGGAAGCCGAGGACGAACCCGCCCGCCGCGGCGACCAGGAAGAGCACCACGAGCGCGAAGACCCAGAGGACCTTGCGCAAGCGCGACGGCTTCGCGCTCACGTCCCCGTGGGAGGGCGTGAGCGCCGCATCGGGGGCGCTGCGCTGCGGGATCAGGCCGGACATCGCGCTAGATGGGTGAGGCGGGGTTCATGGACCGGTATCGGCGGCCGGCGAGTGCGTCGAGGTCGGTCTCGCGAAACCGCAGGACGGCTGGGCGCCATTCGAGGTTTCGCGGGGCCGAGATCGGCGTGCTCGCCAGGCGAGAGCGGTTCATGAACCCCGCCGAGGCCATCTTTGAACAACCCGGCGCCGCGCCCTATTCGAGGGCGCGGCGTGGGCGTCAGTTCTCGCCGAAGGACTTCGAGCCCGCGGTCACCGCGGTGATCACGATGAGCCCGGCGACCGCGGCGACCCCGGCGCTGATGAGGAGGATCGTCTGGGTGTCGCTGAAGAGGTCGACCTCGAACTGATCGATCTCGTTGATGGCGAGCAGCGTGTCGCGATCCGAGGCGACGAGCTGGCTCGACGTCATCTTGAAGTTGAACGGCGACACCGGGTAGCGACGGCCACCGACCGAGCGCACGTAGATCGGCGTGTCGCGGTCGACGAGGATCTTCTCGCCCGCCTCGGAGGTCACCGTCAGCGGGATCTCCTCCTGCGACTGCATGCGCGCGAACTCTTCTTTGCTCAGCTGGTAGGTGTTGAAGCACCCACTGAAGAGCGTCGCGACGAAGAACGCGGCGAGCGTGAGCGCCACGACCGGGCCGCTCGGGCGGCGGGCGGCGTGGCGGGCGTTTTCGAGCGACTGCGGTGCGTTGTGTCCCATCGGCTCCTCTCGAACGAGGGCGCAATCTAACAGCGGCGCCAGACGATTTGCAAAGGGTTATCGGGCCCCGGCCAAAGCCGGGGCGGACATTGCCTACGCCGGGGTGATCCCGGCGACGACGTCGGCGCCGTCGACCTTGAACTCGGTCATGTGCGCCGCACCATCCGCGCCCTGGCCGATCGTCACGTCGTCGGCCAGGGTCTCGCGGGCGATGTAGTCGCGCCACGTCTCGCACGCGGCGAGGACGGTGGCGTCGCCGGCGATCCGCACGCTGATGCGGTCGGTGTAGTCGAGGTCCGCCTGCTTGCGGAGCGCCTGGATGCGGCTGGTCACCTCGCGCGCGTGGCCCTCGGCGATGAGCGCGTCGTCGAGCGCCTCCTCGAGGATCACGACGCCCGCGGCGCCGCCGGCCGCGGCGTAGCCCTCCTTGGCCTGCACGGTCACCTGGACGTGCTCGCTGTTGAGGGTGAAGACCTCGTCGTCGCCGAGGTGCAGCCGGTACTCGCCGGACTCGGCCAGCTCGCGCCGGATCCCGTCGGGGGCGAGGCCGTCGAGGGCCTTGCGCACCTCGGGCATGCGCTTTCCGAAGACCGGCCCGAGGGCGCGGTAGTTCGGCTTGACCATGTAGCTGACGAGGTCGCCGGCGTCCTGGGTGAAGACGACCTGCTTGACGTTGAGCTCGTCGGCGATGAGCTCGGCGTAGGGCTCGATGCGCGCGGTCAGGTCGGCGTGGCCGAGGACGATCTCCACCATCTTGAGCGGCTGGCGCACCTTGAGCTTGTACGTCGCGCGGGTCTGGAGCCCGAGGCTCACGACGTCGCGGACGGTCTTCATCTCGAGCGACAGCGCCTCGTCGATGAGCGCCTCGTCGTAGGCCGGCCAGTCGGCGAGGTGGATGCTCTCCGGCGCGTCCGGGTACGGGTTGCGCATCAGGTTCTGGTGGATCTGCTCGCTGATGAACGGCACGAAGGGCGCCGCGATGTGCGCGAGGCCGGTGAGCACCTCCCACAGGGTGTGGTAGGCGTCCCACTTGTCGGCGGACTGCTCCTTGGCCCAGAAGCGCGCGCGGCTCCGGCGCACGTACCAGTTCGACAGGCCGTCGGCGAGCGCGATGAGGCGCTGCGCGGCGTCGTAGAGCCGGTAGTCGTCCATGAGCGCCGTGACGTCACGGAGCGTCATGTGCAGCTCGCCGATGATCCAGCGGTCGAGCTGCGCCCGCTCGGAAACCGGTCGCTTCGGCGTGGTGGTCGGCCAGAAGCCGTCGATGTTCGCGTAGATCTCGAAGAACGCGTAGACGTTGCGCAGCTTGAGCAGGAACTCCTGCTGCCCGAGGCGCACCGCCTCCGGCGAGTAGCGCGTGTTGTTCCACGGCGGGTTGGCCGCGTAGAAGTACCAGCGCATCGCGTCAGCGCCGTCGGACTCGAGGATCTTGTCCGGGGGCGTGTAGTTGCCCTTCGACTTCGACTCCTTCTTGCCGTTCTTGTCGGTCACGTGGCCGAGCACGATGCAGGTCTTGAAGGGGTGCGGGAGCTCGCGCTCCTCGAAGAGCAGCGTCGAGATCATCAGCAGGCTGTAGAACCAGCCGCGGGTCTGATCGACCGCCTCGCTGATGAAGTCGGCCGGCCACGACTGCTCGAACTTCTCCTTGTTCTGGTGCGGGTAGCCCCACTGCGCGAAGGGCATGCAGCCCGAGTCGAACCAGCAGTCGATGACCTCGGGCACGCGGTGCATGGTGCCGCCGCACGCCTCGCAGGGGATCGTGACGTTGTCGATCCAGGGCTTGTGGACCTTGAGGTGATCGCTCAGCGACGGGTTCTGCGCCTTGGCCTCGGCGAAGGCGGCGAAGGCGTCGGGGTTGCGGCGCTCGATGTCGGCCGCCGACGAAGGCGCCGCGCGGTGGTCGCAGCTGTCGCAGATCCAGATGTTGAGCGGGGTGCCCCAGAAGCGCTCGCGCGACAGCGCCCAGTCGACGTTGTTGCGCAGCCAGTCGCCGAAGCGCCCGTCCTTGATGTGCTCGGGGATCCAGTTGATCTGCTGGTTGTTGGCGATCGCCTGCTGGGTGACCTCGGTGGTGCGGATGAACCACGCGGGGCGGGCGTACTGGATGAGCGGGTCGGTGTCGGCGCGCCAGCAGAACGGGTAGTTGTGCCGGTAGGACTCCTCGCGGAAGAGGATGCCGCGGCTCTTGAGGTTGCGGATGATGTCGCGGTCCGCCTCCTTGCAGAAGCGGCCGGCGAAGTCGGTCACCCGCTCGTCGAAGCGCCCCTCGGAGGTGATGAGCTGCAGCATCCCGATGCCGTGCTCGGCGGCGTACTTGAAGTCGTCCTCGCCGAAGGCGGGCGCCATGTGGACGAGGCCCGAGCCGGTCTCCTGGGTGACGAAGTCGGCGGCGATGACCTCGTGGGCGCGGCCGCCGGTGGGCTCGGCGTAGTTGAACGGCGGCGTGTAGCGCAGGCCGACGAGCTCGGTGCCGGGCACGGTCGCGAGGACCTCGCCGCCGGGGACGAGCTTCTCGGCGTGGTCGGCGGCGATGATCAGGGTCTCGTCGCCGAGCTTGACGTAGGCGTAGGCGATCTCGGGGTGGACGGCGACGGCGGTGTTGGACGGCAGCGTCCAGGGGGTCGTCGTCCAGGCGAGGATGGCGGTGTTCTCCTTGCCGATCACCGGGAAGCGCACGAAGATCGACGGGTCGTCGACCTCCTTGTAGCCGAGCCCGACCTCGCCGGCGGACAGCGCCGTGCCGCCCTGGGGCCACCACCAGACGATCTTGTGGCCCTGGTAGAGGAGGCCCTTCTCGAAGAGCCGCGACAGGGCCCACCAGACCGACTCGACGTAGCTCTGGTGGTAGGTGACGTAGGCGTCGTCGAGGTCGACCCAGAAGCCGATGCGCTCGGTCAGCTCGCGCCAGGCGTCGGTGTAGCGGAAGACGCTCTCGATGCACTTCTCGGTGAAGGCCTCGACGCCGTACTCCTGGATGGCCTCCTTGCCGTGGATGCCGAGCTCTTTCTCGACCTCGACCTCGACCGGCAGGCCGTGGGTGTCCCAGCCGGCCTTCCGCGGGACGTTGTAGCCGCGCATCGTCTTGTAGCGCGGGAACAGGTCCTTGATGACGCGGGTCAGGACGTGCCCGTTGTGGGGCGTGCCGTTGGCGGTCGGCGGGCCCTCGAAGAAGACGAAGGTCTCGCCGTCGGCGTTCTTCGCGAGGGTCTTGTCGAAGATGCCGTGCTCCTTCCAGAAGGCGAGCACGGCTTTCTCTCCGGCGGGGAAGTCGATCTTCTGGGGGACCTTGTCGAACGGCATCGGACGCGCCTCGGACGGGGTTTTCTGGACGGCCGAGGATACGCGGAGGGCCGGACGAGTCAACGGTTTGCAGCCCGAGGCCGCGCTCGGCACCGAAGAGGCCGGCTTCCCGCGGCGATCCTATGATATGAATCGTGCGCTGGAGACGCGGTGCGGCAGCGCCCGCGCGTGCTCGGGGGGGACGCGATGTACCGAATCGTTCGTACCGAGAAGTTCTCGGGGCAGACCTTCCTCTGGGAGGTCGACGCCCCGGACGTCGCGCGCTCCGCCCAGCCGGGCCACTTCGTGATGCTGCGCCTGCGCGACGGGGCCGAGCGGATCCCGTTGACCGTCGCGGACTTCGATCGCGAGGCGGGGACCATCACCCTGGTCGTGCAGGCCGTCGGCAAGACCACCCAGGAGATGATGGACGCCTTCGGGCCCGGCGACACCATCGAGGACTTCGTCGGGCCGCTCGGCCAGGAGAGCCACCTCGAGCGGGTCGGGCACGTGGTGCTCGTCGGCGGCGGGCTCGGCGTCGCGCCGATCTTCCCGCAGCTGCGCGCGCTCAAGGAGCTCGGCAACCGGACGACCAGCGTCGTGGGCTTCCGCTCGCGGGAGCTCGTCTTCTGGGAGGACCGCTTCGCGCGCTACTCCGACGAGCTCGTCGTGTGCACCGACGACGGCAGCTACGGCCGAGAGGGCTTCGTCACGGTGGCCCTCGAGGAGGTCCTGCGGCGCGAGCCCAAGCCCGACCTCGTCATCGCCATCGGGCCGCTGCCGATGATGCGCGCGTGCGCCGAGGTGTCGCGCCCCTTCGGCGTGCCGACGGTGGTCAGCCTCAACGCCATCATGGTCGACGGGACGGGCATGTGCGGCTCGTGCCGGGTGACGGTCGGCGGCTCGATCCGCTTCGCCTGCGTCGACGGGCCGGAGTTCGACGCCCACCAGGTCGACTTCGAGGAGCTGATGTCGCGGCAGCGGCGCTTCCGCGGCCTCGAGGGGCAGGCGCTCGGCGACTACCGCAAGGTCTGCGAGGTGAAGCTCCAGCTGTTCGAGAACGAGCGGCGAAACTACAAGAAGATCAAGGAGCTCCAGACCCACCAGACGGCGATGCCCGAGCGCGACGCGCGGGTCCGCTCGCGGACCTTCGACGAGGTGAACCTGGGCTACACGCTGCAGGAGGCGCTGAACGAGGCCGAGCGCTGCATCCAGTGCAACAAGCCCACGTGCATCGCCGGCTGCCCGGTGTCGATCGACATCCCGCGCTTCATCCGCCACCTGCTCGTGCGCGACCTCGCGGGCGCGCTCGACGTGATCAACGAGTCGAACCTCTTCCCGTCGGTGTGCGGGCGGGTCTGCCCCCAGGAGAGCCAGTGCGAGGCGCAGTGCATCATCGGCAAGAAGGTCGAGCCGGTCGCCATCGGGCGGCTCGAGCGCTTCGTCGGTGACCACGCGCCGCGGCCGGTGCCCGCGGTCCCCGAGCTCGAGGCGCCGATCGGGCGCGTGGCCGTGGTCGGCTCCGGGCCGGCGGGGCTCGCGTGCGCGGCGGACGTCGCCAAGGCGGGGGCGCAGGTCACCGTCTTCGAGGCGCTGCACGTGGTCGGCGGGGTGCTGCAGTACGGGATCCCGTCCTTCCGGCTGCCGCGCGAGACCATCGCGCGCGAGATCCAGAAGGTGCGCGACCTCGGCGTCGAGATCCTGACCAACAAGGTCGTCGGCAAGACCTTCAGCGTCGCGCAGCTCCTCGGCGAGATGGGCTACGACGCGGTCTTCGTCGGGACGGGCGCCGGCTACCCGACCTTCCCGGGCATCCCCGGCGAGTTCGCGGCCCAGGTCTACAGCGCCAACGAGTTCCTGACGCGCGTGAACCTGATGGGCGGCGACCGCTTCCCCTACGAGGACACGCCGGTCCACCTCGGGCGGCGGGTGTGCGTCATCGGGGCCGGCAACACGGCGATGGACTGCCTGCGGGTGGCGCGGCGGCTGGGCGCGGAGGAGGTCCGCTGCATCTACCGGCGGACGGAGTCCGAGGCGCCGGCGCGCATCGAGGAGATCCGGCACGCCAAGGAGGAGGGCATCACCTTCCACTGGCTGCGGACGCCGGTCGAGATCCAGGTGGACGCCGAGGCCAACGTCCGCGGGCTGACGACGCAGGTGATGGAGCTCGGCGAGCCCGACGCGTCCGGGCGGCGGCGGCCGCTGGCGGTCGAGGGGCGCTTCGAGACCTTCGAGGCGGACACGGTCATCTACGCGCTCGGGACCCAGGCGAACCCGATCGTGGCGCAGTCGACGCCGGGGCTCGACACGAACAAGTGGGGCCACATCGTGGCCGACGAGCGCTGGCAGTCGACGAGCCTGCCGGGCGTCTTCGCCGGCGGCGACATCGTGACCGGAGGGGCGACGGTCATCCTGGCGATGGGGGCCGGGCGGCGGGCCGCGACGGGGATCCTGAAGTGGCTCGAGTCGCGCCGCTGGCCGCTCTCGGACGCGCCGGTCGAGGCCCCCGCGCCGCTGGCCGGGCACGTCTGCCCCAAGTGCAAGAAGCCGCTCGAGGACGACGCGATCGAGTACGTGTGCTGCGCGGACGCCCTGCTGACGTGGAGCTGCGAGGACTGCCACAAGGTCTACGAGGGGTTCGCGTACCCCTACGGGCTCTGCCCGACCTGCGGCGGCAAGCTCCACGCGGGGCACGACGCGGAGGCCGAGGGCGAGGCGGCGCAGCAGGCGGTGCGCCAGGCGATGGAGATCGAGCTCGGCGGCATGGCGTTCTACGGGCGCGGCGCGGCGCGGGCGACCGACGAGCGGGTGCGGCGGCTCTTCGCCGGGCTCCGGGAGATGGAGGCCGGGCACCTCGAGACGCTCTCGCGGCGCTACCACGTCGAGTCGGCGGTCTCGGCCGAGGGCGACGGCATCACGCCGGCGCAGGTCGCCGTCTTCGCCGAGGTCGACGCGCCCGAGGACGACGGCATCGCGCTGGTGCGCCTGGCCGTGGCCCTCGAGAAGCGCGCCCGCGCCTTCTTCCTGAAGGAGGGGGACCGCTTCGCCGAGGGCTCGGCCGAGCGGCTCCTCTACCAGGAGCTCGCCGCCGAGGAGCAGGAGCACGTCGTCATGCTGCGGACCGAGCTCGCCCGCCTCGCCGGGGGCAAGCCGGGCCTGCTGTAGCCCGGACGCGAAGACGGACGCGGCTACAGCAACCGCGCGGCCTCGCGGGCGTAGGCGGTCATGCCGGCGGCGAGGTCGGCGATGGCGAGGTGCTCGTGGGGGCCGTGGGCGCAGCGCATGTCGCCGGGGCCGAGGAGCATCATCGCCGCGCCGGTGGCGGCCATCCAGTTGGCGTCGGTGTTGAAGGGCACCGCCGGGCCGACCGGGCCGCCGCCCGTCAGGAACTCGCGCGGCTCCGAGCGGCTCAGCTCGACGATCGTCAGCGGCGGCGGCACCAGGTCGCGGACCGCCGCCAGCACCGCGTCGACCGGCGCCGCGCAGCGGATGAGCACGGTGGCGCGCGCCTCGGGCGCGATGACGTTGGCCGCCACCCCGCCGTGGATCTCGCCGACGTTGACCGTCGTCTCGCCCAGCGCGGCGTCGTGGGGCAGCGTCTCGTGCCGCAGCGCGTAGAGCGCGTCCATCAGCGTGTGCACCGCCGACGTCCCGAGCTCCGGATAGGCCGAGTGCCCGGCGCTCCCCGAGGCGCTGATCGCCAGCTTCAGGAGCCCCTTCTGCGCCACCGCCGGCGCGATCCCGCACGGCTCGCCGAGGATGACGTGGGCCGGCCGGAGCCCGGTCGCGACCGCCGCCTTCGCGCCGATGTGGTCGGCCTCCTCGCCCACGACGAGCAGGCAGCCGACCCGCTCGCCGGCCGCGCCCTCGTCGCGCAGCAGCCGCAGGGCGTGCAGCATCGCCACCGCCGCCCCCTTGGCGTCGCAGGCGCCGCGCCCGTGGACGTGGGTCGCGTCCACGCTCGCCCCGATGAACGGCGGCACCGTGTCGAGGTGGGTGCACAGCATCACCGCCGCGTCCGGCGCGCCGACGAGCAGGTTGTCCCGCCCCGGCGCCACCGGCATCCGCCGGCACGGGAGCCCGAGCTCGCCGCAGATCGCCTCGGCGACGGCGACGGCCGGCTCCTCCGCCCCGGACGTGCTGTCCACGTCCACGAGGCGCACGAGCTGCGCGACGGCCTGCGCGACCCGCTCGGGGGTCGGAGTGAAGGTGGCGAAGCTGCTCTCGACGTCGGTTTCCACGCGAACATTCCCCGGGTCGTGTACGAGCGAGGATGCTATAGGGCCCCCATGACGACGGACATGCAAGCGAGAGTCACGGGTTGGGTGGTCGCCATCACCGGCGCCAACCGCGGCATCGGGCGCGCCCTCGCCAGCGCCTTCTCCGAGGCCGGCGCCACGGTCCTCGCCCACGCCCGCGACGAGGCCGCCGCCCGCGCGGTCGTCGACGCCCTGCCC
>SBGO01000483.1 GCA_006226565.1 Deltaproteobacteria bacterium
GTGGGCGCCCGGTACTCGCCGAAGACCTCGCGCATGACCGCGCCCCACTCGCCGGTCGTGACCCCGGCGAGCGCGCAGCGGATGCTGGGCTCCATCACGCTCTGGCCGGCCTGCGCGGCGTCGCGGAGGGCCGTGAGCGCGGCCGTGACCTCGCCGTCGGGGCGCTGGGCCCGCCAGGCCTGGAGGCGCTCGATCTGCTCGCGCTCGGCGGCCGGGTCGACAGTCATGATGCCGCCGTCGGCGCCGGCGACCAGCGGCGAGGGCGCCGACTCGGTGAAGCAGTTGACGCCGACGACCTTCTGCTCGCCGCGCTCGATGCGCCCCAGGCGCTCGGTGTTGGCGGCGACGAGGCGCTCCTTCATGGCCCCGGACTGGACCGCCTTGACGACCCCGCCCTCGCTGGCGATCCACGCCATCTCGCGCTCGACGGCGGCCATCAGGTCGCCCTCGAGGTGGCCGACGACCGCGCTCCCGTCGAAGAGATCGCCGTACTCGAGGAGATCGGTCTCGTGGGCCATGATCTGCTGCAGCCGCAGCGACCACTGCTGGTCCCACGGCCGCGGCAGGCCCAGCGCCTCGTTCCAGGCCGGGAGCTGCACCGCCCGCGCCCGCGCGTGCTTCGAGAGCACGACGCCGAGCATCTCGAGGGCGATACGGTAGACGTTGTTCTCCGGCTGCTGCTCGGTGAGGCCGAGGCTGTTGACCTGCACGCCGTAGCGGAAGCGGAGCAGCTTCGGGTCGGTCACGCCGTAGCGCTCGCGGCCGAGGCGCTCCCACAGCTCGCCCATCACGCGCAGCTTCACCATCTCCTCGATGAAGCGCATGCCGGCGTTCACGAAGAAGCTGATGCGGCCGAAGACCTCGGGGAAGGTCGCGGCGTCGAGGTCGCCGCGCTCGCGCACGTGGTCGAGCAGGGCCAGCGCCCCGGCGAGCGCGTAGCTCACCTCGAGGACCGGCGTCGCGCCGGCCTCCTGGAGGTGGTAGCTGCACACGTTGACCGGGTTCCAGTGCGGCATCTCGCGCACGGTGAAGGCGATGACGTCGGCCTGCAGGCCCATCGACGCCTCGGGCGGGAGCATGTAGGTCCCGCGCGCGAGGAACTCCTTCACGAGGTCGTTCTGCGTCGTCCCGCGGAGGGCCTGGCGCGAGGCCCCCTGGCGCTCGGCCGCGGCGACGTACAGCGCCAGGAGCCACGGCGCCGTCGCGTTGATCGTCATGGAGGTGTTCATCTCGCCGAGCGGGATGCCGGAGAACAGCGCCTCCATGTCCCCGAGGTGGCCGATGGGGACGCCGACCTTGCCGACCTCGCCCACGGCGAGCGGGTGGTCGGCGTCGTAGCCGGTCTGGGTCGGGAGATCGAAGGCCACCGAGAGCCCGGTTTGCCCGCGCGCCAGGTTCTCGCGGTAGAGCGCGTTGGACGCCGCCGCCGACGAGTGGCCGGAGTACGTGCGGATGACCCAGGGGCGGTCCTTCTTGCGGGGGATCGGGGCGACGCTGTCGGTCATGACGGCCTCCGTGGGTTCATCGGGGCGCGACGCAATGCCGGTCACTCGGTCTCAACCCCAGGATACAGCAAGACTTTCTACCACGGAGGCCACGGAGGTCACAGAGGGGACGCGTCGTCCTCCTCCGTGCGCTCCGTGTTCTCCATGGTTGCGGTCGAGGGGCGCGGGCGGCGCCGGTGGCGCGGCTCAGCGCGCCTGGGCGGCGCGGCTCTCCTCGAGGTTGTGGCAGCCCGGCGCGGTCGCGTTGACGTTGATGACCATGTTGCCGGGCGGGTGGCGGTTGTCGAGCATGAGCTCGTGCGGGACCGCCGTCTCCTCGAAGCTGAACTCGCGCGAGAGCCCGGTCCCGATCTTGCCGTCCATCACCAGGTGGTTGGCCTGGTCGGCCTCGTACTTCGAGGCGAAGTGGCTGCCCTGGATGCGCTTCTGGCGCATCCACACGTAGCGCGCGTCGAAGGTGAGGTTGTAGCCGGTGGTGCCGGCGCAGAAGACGACCATGCCGCCGCGGCGCACGACGTACGCGCTGACCGGGAAGGTCTGCTCACCGGGGTGCTCGAAGACGATGTCGACGTCGACGCCGCCGGTGATGTCCCAGATGGCCTTGCCGAACTTGCGGACGCGCTTGACCCAGCCGCCGTAGGCCTCGGGGTCGTTCGGGTCGGGCATGACGCCCCAGCAGTCGAAGTCCTTGCGGTTGAGCCAGGCCTTCGCGCCGAGGTCCATGCAGTAGCGGCCCTTCTCCTCGGAGCTGACGACGGCGATGGCGTTGGCGCCCGCCGCCTTGCAGATCTGGATGGCCATCGTCCCGAGCCCGCCGGAGGCGCCCCAGATGAGGACGTTCATGGCCGGCTTGAGCGTGTGCGGCGGGTGGCCGTAGAGCATGCGCCACGAGGTCGCGTGGACGAGCGTGTAGCAGCCCGCCTCGCCCCAGGTGAGGTGCTTCGGCTTGGGCAGGAGCTGCTGCGCCTGCACCTTGGCGAACTGCGCGAAGCTGCCGTGGGTCGTCTCGTAGCCCCAGATCTGCTGCTCGCGGCACAGCATCGGCTCGCCGCCGTTGCAGTTGTGGCACTGGCCGCAGGTCTGGTTGCAGTGGACGACCACCTCGTCGCCGGGGTGCCAGTTCACGACGCCGGCGCCGACCTTCCAGACCACGCCCGAGGCGTCGCTACCGGCGATGTGATAGGGCTGCTTGTGCAGCTTCATGGGGCTCAGGGGCTTGCCGAGCGAGGCCCAGACGCCGTTGTAGTTGACGCCCGCGCTCATGACGTAGACGAGCACCTCGCCGGGGCCTACCTCGGGCACGGGGACGGTCTCGTGCTGCATGGCGGTGGCCGGTCGGCCGTGCCGCTCCTGGCGGATGGGCATGGCGTGCATGAGCTTCGGCACCGCGCCGAGCGGGGGGATCTCCCCGAGATCGTAGAGGTCCTTGACGTCGTCCATGGCGTCCTCGCTGGGTGGGTCGAGTGGGTGCTGGCGCAAATGACGCGGGCCACAACGCGCCGCGTCAATCACGATACCCGGACCCACGGCAGACGCAAGGCCACCTCGGTCGTTGTCCGCGGCCCAACCCGTCGATCACACTGGAGTTACGCCCTCGACCGGGCCTAGATCCACGCCGAACGCGCGCCGCGCCGCCTCGCGGGTCGCGGACGGGTCGCCGGTCGTGAGCACCCGGAGGTCGCCGTCGCCGCCCGAATCCGCCAGGGGCCAGGCCGCGACGGCGTCGAGGAGCGCGTCGACCGGGTCGAGGAGCGTCACGCCCGGCAGACGGCGCGCGAAGGCGCCGGCGATGGCCGGGTAGTGGGTGCAGGCGAGGATCAGCGCGTCGACGCCGACGAGCGGGGCCAGGATGTCCGCCAGATCGCGCTCGAGCTCCGGCCCGTCGAGCCGCCCGGCCTCGACGTGGGCCGAGAGCGGCTGCGCCACGCGCGCCCGGACCTCGCGGCCGGCGGCCACGAGCGGGCGCTCCCACGCCCCCGAGGCGATGGTCCGCTCGCCGCCCACCACCCCGAGGATCCGCGCCGGCGAGCGCAGCGCGAGCGCCACCCCGGGCGCGATGACCCCGACCGTCGGGACCGGCAGCGGCGCCGCGTCGAGGACCGTGCTCGCGGCGTTGCAGGCCACGACGAGGTGCGTGACCGCCATGCGACCGGCGACCTCCGCGATCCGCGCCGCGAGGGCCGGGGCGGGGACCTTGCCGTAGGGCGTGAAGCCGCTGTCGGACCAGTAGGTCATCGGCAGCGTCGGGTAGCGGGCGCGCAGGCGGCGGAAGGCGTCCACCCCGCCGATGCCCCAGTCGAGGACCCCGAGGCGCGTGGTCGCGGGGAGGCTCACGGGTAGCTTTGGGGTGCCACCGTGCCGGGCGCCAGGGGGCCGGAGTCGAAGGCGAGGACGCGCGCGTGCCAGCCGACGTTGAGGAGCTCGACGCGGCGGCCCGGGAAGCGGCTCTCGAGGTACCAGACCATCTCGTGCTGCGCGCGGATGGGGTTGTACTTCAGCATCGTCTGCCAGTTGGAGTCCGCGACCAGCCGCGCCAGCGCGCGCCGGTACGCCGGCCGGGTCTGCCGCTGGAGCACGGCGCGCGCCGTGTCCTTGACGAAGCGCGGCATCTCGCGCGTGCCGACCGGCGCGGTGACCATGTCGATGACGAGGATGCGGCCGCCGGGCGCGAGGACCCGGCGGATCTCGTTCATCAGCGGGTCCCAGTCGAGGTAGCGGAAGGAGAGCAGGGAGACGACGACGTCGAAGGAGGCGTCGGGGAAGGGCAGGGTGGGGCTCTCGACGTGGGTGAAGCCCAGGTGCCCCGGGTTCGGGTGGCGCTCGGCGACCCGGATCATCCCGCGCGAGCCGTCGACCCCCTCGCCGCGGGCGATGCGCGGCGCGAGCTGGCGGAGCAGCGCGCCGTTGCCGCAGCCGATGTCGAGGACGCGCGGCTTCGGCGAGGTCGGCAGGTGCGCCTCGATCCAGCGCCACTCGTCCTCGCGCACGCGGATGTCCTCGAAGACCGCGTCGTAGAGGTCGGCCACGCTGTCGTAGCTGGCGTCGCCCGCGACGGGCTCGGGCGTGTAGCGCTTCATCGCCTCGGCCTCGGCCAGCCCCGCGTACTTCAGGGCCGACCCGACGACGCCGTGGGACTTCTTGCCCTTGACGCCGATGAGGTAGAGCGGCGCGTCGAGCGGGTAGCGGAGCCCGGGCCAGCGGAAGCGGTCGCTGCGCGTCGAGAACGACGTGTACCAGTGGTAGCCGTGGGCCGGGACGCCGAAGGTGCGCGCGAAGAACGGGGCGAACCAGCGCGCCGTCCGGCAGGCGTGGAACCAGGCCTGGCCGTCCTCGGCGAAGGGCACGACGCCCTCGGCCGCCAGCGTCCGCCACTCGTGGGGGCTGAACTGCTCGGGCATCGCGGTCGTCCGGAACATCGGCCCGTACATCCCGCTGTGCCCGACGAAGTGGAACCCGGTCAGCCGCTTGCCCTCGGCCCGCAGGCGCGCCATCTCGTCGATGAGGTCGCGCTTCGACTCGACCCGCGCGAGGCGCACCTCGTGCCCGGCCGCCTCGTGCTCGCGCGCCAGGGTGCGCGCGGCCTGCTCGAGCTGCGGGCCGCCCTCACGGTACAGCGTGGTGTATCCAATCCAATGCATCGGCGGCGGGGCTCCGAGGGGGACGGGGCGCGCGGCTCAGGCGCCTGGGCCCGGCTCGCGCGCGACGACCTGCGCCGGGTCGCTGGGGACCCAGGCGCCGCAGTCGTCGCTTACCACGAGCACCTCGCGCCGCGCGAGGTCGTAGACCCGCATCCCGTGGATGCGCGGGGCGTAGACGTGGAGGCTGACGCCGGCGCGATCGCAGCGCATGTCGTGGATCACGCCGGGCCCCGCCTCGAGCACCGCCGGCGCCGCCACCTCGCGGGTCGCGACGACGACCAGGCGGTCGCCCTCGCGGGCGTAGGTGCGCTCGGTGAAGACCCCCTCGACGAGGTGGATGACCCCAGCCGCCTCCCCGTGGTCGTGGGGAGCGCAGGTCGCGCCCGGGCGCCAGCGCATGAGGATCATCTCGTGCGCGGCGTCGACGACCAGCGGCATGCGGCCGTAGGGCTCGCCGTCCGCCGGCAGACCGGCGGGCGGCGCGTCGAGGGGGGAGAGGCTCACGGCAGCGGCTCGAAGTGGGCGGTGAAGTGGCGGAGCGCGGGCGGCTCCCAGGTGATGCGCATCCCGCGGAGCTCCTCGCGCCGGGCGAAGACGTCGAGGACCGACTCGACCACGTAGTCGATGTGGCTCTGGGTGTAGACGCGGCGCGGGATGGCGAGGCGCACGAGCTCCATCTGGGCGTTCTCGCCGAACATCACGGTGCCGATCTCGCAGCCGCGGATGCCCGCCTCCTCGTAGAGCGCGCAGGCCAGCGCCTGGCCCGGCAGCTCGTGGCGCGGGATGTGCGGCAGGAAGCGCGCGGCGTCGAGGTAGACGGCGTGGCCGCCCGCCGGGCGCAGCACGGGGACGCCCTTGTCGTGCAGGTGGTCGCAGAGGTAGGCGGTGCTGGCGATGCGGTAGTTGAGGTAGTCCTCGTGGAGGACCTCCTCGAGCCCGCGGGCGATGGCCTCGAGGTCACGCCCGGCCAGGCCGCCGTAGGTCGGGAAGCCCTCGGTCAGGATGAGGACGTTGCGCGCCTTGGCCGCCAGCTCGCCGTCGTTGGTGGCGAGGAAGCCGCCGATGTTGGCCATCCCGTCCTTCTTGGCGCTCATGGTGGCGCCGTCGCCGAGGGCGAACATCTCGCGGCAGATCTCGAGGATGGACTTGTCGGCGTAGCCGGGCTCGCGCTGCTTGATGAACCAGGCGTTCTCGGCGAAGCGGCAGGCGTCGAAGAAGAGCGGGATGCCGTGGCGGTGGAGGACCTCGCTCACCGCGCGCGCGTTGGCCATCGAGACGGGCTGGCCGCCGCCGGCGTTGTTCGTGATGGTCAGCATCCCGAGGGGGATGCGCGCCGGGCCGACCTCCTCGATGAGCGCCTCGAGCCTGGCGACGTCGATGTCGCCCTTGAAGGGGTGCTCGGCGGCCGCGTCGCGGCCGACGTCGGCGACCAGATCCATCGCCCGCGCGCCGGTGTGCTCGACGTTCGCGCGGGTGGTGTCGAAGTGGGTGTTGTTGGGGACGACGCTCCCCTTGCCGGCGACGAGCTCGAAGAGGATGCGCTCGGCGGCCCGCCCCTGGTGGGTCGGGATGACGTGCTCGTAGCCGAAGACGTTCCGCACGGCGTCGCGGAAGGCGAAGAAGGACTTGCTGCCGGCGTAGCTCTCGTCGCCGCGCATCACCCCGGCCCACTGCTCCTGGCTCATCGCGCCGGTCCCGCTGTCGGTCAGCAGATCGATCAGCACGTCGTCGGCGGCGAGCTCGAAGACGTTGTAGTGGGCGGCGGCGAGCGCGGCCTGGCGCTGCTCCCGCGTGGTCATGCGGATGGGCTCCACGACCTTGATCCGGAACGGCTCGATGATGGTCTTCATGCTGATCCCTGCGCGGTCTTGTCGACGTCCCGGCGGGGCCTCGCCGGGCCTGAGCCCGGGGACCATAACAGCCGGACCGCCGCCTGAGTTCCGAAAACGGAGGCCGTCGCCCGCTTGCAGGGCGCGCGCCGCCCGCGGCCACGTCGCGGGGCGGTGCGCTCTCTTGACCCGCGATCGGCGGAGGCCCAAGCTCCGCATATGAGCAGTGCACGTCCCGCCCTCGTGATCGCTGCCCACGGCTCGAAGTCCGAAGGATGGGCCGCGGCGGTGCACGCCTTCACCGAGGACGTCGCCGCGACGCCCGGGGTGAAGGACGCGTTCACCGCGGTCGAGGCGGCCTTCATCGAGCACAGCACCCCGCGCATCCCCGACGCCGTGCGGATGGCGCTCTCGACGGGCTGCCCCGAGGTGCTGGTGGTGCCGCTCTTCCTGACGGTCTCGACCCACGTCGGCGAGGATCTGCCGGGCCTGCTCGGCCTGCCGGTCCCCGAGCACGTGCGCCGGCGCCTGGTCGCCGAGGGCCACCGGCCGCTCGCGCCGGGGCTGCCGGTGCGGATCGTCCCCGTCGGCCCGCTCGAGGACCTCCTCTACAACAACATCATGCGCCGCACGAGCCTGGCGCGCCGCCACCCGGGGCACGAGGCCGTCGTCCTGTGCGCCTACGGCTCGGCCATCCACCACGAGCGCTGGGAGGAGCTGATGCACGCCCTGCGCACGCGGCTCATGCGGGGCGGTTTCGCCTGGGCGGACCACGCCTGGGTCGGCGCGATCGTCGGGATGTCCCCGCAGCCGCTGGCCCAGACCATCCTCAAGGCGGGCCAGATGGCGGGCGTGCAGCGCGTCCACGTGGTGCCGCTCCTGATGGCGGTCGGCAACCTCCAGACCCTGACGATCGCCGCCGCGGTCCGCGACGCCGAGAAGCGCGGTCGGCTCCAGGTCCTCTACGAGGAGGACGCGATCCTCCCCGACGGTGACCTGGCGGCGCAGGTCGGCTTCCGCGCCCTGGAGGCGCTGGGGCTCTTCCCGTCGATGGGCACGGGCGGCGCCAAGGCGTGACTCGGGCGGAGGTGCTTGACCTCGGTGGATGGATGCGAACATGATCGACGCCCTGTGCGCCCTCACCCCTGCCGACGTGGATGCCCGATGCGCAAGCTCCTGACCGCCGCCGCTGTCATCGCCGTCGCCACCGCCGGGGCGTGCAGCTCCGCCCCGGAGCAGAAAGAGGGCAAGTCGCCGGAGGCCTCGATGCTGGGGCTCGAGGTGCGCGGCGACGCCGAGGTCGAGAAGTACGACCTCAACGGCGACGGTGAGGCCGACGACTGGCGCTACTACGTGCGCAAGGGCGCCAAGGACGTGCCCAAGGACCAGCGCCCGCGGCTGCTCGCCCGGCAGGACCTGGATCTCAACTTCGACACGACCCCCGACGTGCGGCGGCACTTCAACGAGCAGGGGACGGTCGTGCGCGAGGAGATGGACCTCGACTTCGACGGGAAGTTCGACGCCATCGACTATTACTCCGACGGGGCGCTCTTCCGGCGCGACCTGGCCCTCAACTTCGCGGGCAGCCCGTCGATCATCAAGTTCTACAACGAGGCTCAGCTCGCGCGGAAAGAGCGCGACACCAACGGCGACGGCAAGATGGACACCATCGAGTACTACGAGGGCGGCAAGCTCGTGCGGATCGGCGAGGACCGAGACGGCGACGGCAAGCCCGACGTGTACACCGAGGTGGACCAGGGCGAGTCGTCGGGCGAAGGCGGGGGCTGAGGCCGCCTCCCGGCGGAGATGACGCGGTGGAATCGGACGGCATGCAACGGTCGAAGCGGCTCAACCGCCGATTGCTTCGGAATCGGGCGCTGGTGACGCACTTTCACCTCGGCCTGAACGCGTACGACAACGGCGATCTGCCCGGCGTGCAGCGCCATCGCGCGGCGGTCGGGATGCTCCCCGAGGGCGGCGCCGACTCGCTCGAGTTCATGGCGCTCGATTGGCGCGCCCTGTGGCTCGAGGATCGGCAGGAGGAGGCGCTCGAGGTCGCGCGGGCGATCACGCGGGCGTACCCGGACGACCCGGACGGGGTGCTCGAGCTCGCGCACATCCTGAGCGATCTCGAGCGGCCGCAGGAGGCGCTGAGCGTCCTCCTCGACGGCACCGTCGAGCACGGTGAGGACGCCGACCTCTGGTACGAGCTGGGGATCGTCGCCGAGGGGCTCGAGGAGTGGGACACCCGTAAGCGCGCCTTCCAGGCGGTGTGGCAGCTCGAGCACGACCTCGAGCCGGCGCAGCGCCTGTACCTGTCGGAGGAGCGCTTCATCGAGACGGTGGAGGACACCCTCGAGCGGATGCCGCCGGTGGCGCGGCGCGCGCTCGGCAACGTCGCCATCATCGTCGAGGACTATCCCGAGGCGTGGATCGTCGACGACGACGTGGCCGACCCGCGCATCCTGGGGCTCTTCGACGGGCCGGACATCGCGACCGAGCACAGCATCGACGCGGTGCTCGACGGCCCGGCGCGGATCTACATCTTCCGCTGGAACATCGAGCGCACCTGCTCCACCGAGGAGGAGGCCATCGAGCAGGTGGAGATCACCGTGCTCCACGAGGTGGGCCACTACCTCGGCCTCGACGAGGAGGCGCTCCACTTCATCGGCCTGGGCTGACGATCGAATGCGCTCGCTCGGCGCGCGCTGAGTTCAACGCCTCCCGCATCCCACCGCGGACCTCGCGAGCTCGGCCCGCGGCGGGAACCCTCAGCGGGAGGCGTTGAAGGCGCGCACCTCGCTCGCTTTCCCCTGCCCCGGCT
>SBGO01000046.1 GCA_006226565.1 Deltaproteobacteria bacterium
GACCGGCGCCGCCGCGCTGCGGGACGCCGCGACCGCGCTCCTCGACGCCTTCGACGAGGTCGCCTTCGCCCTCGAGCAGGGCGGTCAGTCCCCGAAGCCCGCGCGCGACGCCTCGGCCGCCCTCTCCGACCTGCGCAAGACCCTCGCCACCCTCGACGACGCCGGCCAGGCCCGCCTCGCCGCCATCGAGCGGGACGTGCTCGACGTCGCCCGGCGCATGGTCGGGACAGCCGCCGCGGTCGCCCAGCGCGGCGCCTACACCGCCGACGACCTGCCGCCCCTCTTCCGCCACCGGATGGTGTCGAAGGACGGCCAGCTCGTCGCGCTCTACGCCTTCCCCTCGGGCGACATCTGGGACAACGCCTTCGCGCGCCGCTTCGTCGCGACGGTCGAGGGGATGGACGCCGACGCCAGCGGGCTCGCCCTCGACATCGTGCGCCACCAGGACCTGATCATCTCGGGCTTCATCGAGGCCGCGGGCTGGGCCGCGCTGCTCATCGCGCTCTTCCTCCTGCTGACCTTCAGGAACCTCCGCCACGCCGTGCTCGCCATGGCGCCGCTCATCCTCGGCTGGGTGTGGATGGTCGGCGTGATGAAGCCCGCCGGACTACGCTTCGACATCGCCAACCTGGTCGCCCTGCCGCTGCTCCTCGGCATCGGCATCGACGCCGGCGCCCACATCATCCACCGCTACCGCGAGAGCGCCGCGGACAACGGCGGCCGCGCCAAGGTCGACCACCTCGTGCGCGGGACCGGCACGGCGGTGCTCGTCTCGTCGCTGACGACCATGCTCGGCTTCGCGGCGCTGACCTTCGGCGGCTACGGCGCGATGAAGAGCCTCGGGCTCCTCCTGGTCATCGGCATCGCCTTCAGCTTCCTCGCCAGCACCGTGGTGCTACCGGCGATCCTGGTCCTCACGGGCCGCGCCGAGTAGCGCCCGCCCGGGCGCCGACCTGGCGCTGGCCCATGAGGGCCGGCGAGGCGACCTCGACGCCGGCGACGCCGCGAGGCCGCGAGGCCGCTCAGAGCGTCGGGTAGTCCACGTAGCCCTCGGGCCCCGGGGTGTAGAAGGTCGTGTGGTCGGCGGCGGCGAGCGGCATCGCGTCCCGGAGCCGCCCGACGAGGTCGGGGTTGGAGATGAAGGGGCGGCCGAAGGCGACGAGGTCGGCGCCGCCGGCGGCGAGGGTCGCCTCGGCCTGGGCCAGGTCGAAGCCGCCGTTGAGGATGAGCGGCCCGCCGAAGCCGGCGCGGATGGCGGCGAGGGCCTCGGGGAAGCCCTCGTGCGGGTTTCGGACGACGTGCACGTACATCAGCCCGCGCAGCGCCTCGGCGACGACCGCGTACTGGGCCGCGACGCCGTCGTAGAGCGGCATGTCGTTGAAGGTGTTGAAGGGCGAGAGGCGAATGCCGACGCGGTCCGCGCCGATGGCCTCCGCCGCGCCGCGCGCGACCTCGGCGACGAACCGCGCGCGCCCGAGGGCGTCGCCGCCATACGTGTCGTCGCGGCGGTTGGTGTGCGGGTTGAGGAACTGCTCGAGCAGGTAGCCGTTGGCCGCGTGCAGCTCGACGCCGTCGAAGCCGGCCGCGATGGCGTTCTCCGCCGCCTGGACGAAGCCGTCCCGGGCCGCCTCGACGTCGGCCGCGGTCATCGCCACCGGCTCGGGGAGGGGCATCATCCCGGCGCTGTCGGTGTACATCATGCCCTCGGCCCGGACGGCGCTCGGCGCCACGACGCGGGCTCCCTCCGGCATGTTCGCCGCGTGGGAGACGCGCCCGGTGTGCATGAGCTGGGCGACGATGTGCCCGCCGGCGGCGTGGACCGCGTCGGTGACCGCCCGCCAGCCGTCGACCTGCGCCTCGTTGAAGAGCCCGGGGATGCGCGCGTAGCCGAGGCCGTCGGCGCTCGGCGCGACCCCCTCGGTGACGATGAGCCCGGCGCCGGCCCGCTGCGCGTAATAGTCGCGCATGAGGTCGTTGGGGACGTGGCCGATGGCGCGGCTCCGGGTCATCGGCGCCATCACGACGCGGTTCGGGAGGGTGATGCGGCCCAGGCGGTAACGGTCGAAGAGGTTCATGACGGGCTCCTTGTGCGGTCCGTCCAACCATCGTCGCGTGGCCGATGCTGGACAATAGCGTTCTACTGAACACATTGTCCGATGATGTGGACAATCCCGAGCAACGACCCGAACGCCGTCATCGCCTTCCTCGCCGTGGTCGAGCACGGCTCCTTCCGCGGGGCCGCCGCCGCCCTCGGAATCCCGCGCTCGACCCTCAGCCAGCGCGTCGCCGCCCTCGAGGCCGGGCTCGGCGCCCAGCTCCTCGCCCGGACGACCCGGAGCGTGGCGCTGACGGACGTCGGGGCCGCCTTCCAGCGCGAGGCGGCCCCGGCGATCGCGGCCCTGTGCGCCGCCGAGGGCCGTGTCGACGCGCTCCGCGCCCACCCCGCGGGCCGCCTGCGCATGACCGCGCCCTACGAGTACGGCCAGCGCGTCTTCGGTCCGCTGCTGTCCGACTACGCGCGGCGCTACCCCGACGTCCGCCTCGAGGTCGACCTCCTCGACCGCCACGTCAACCTCGTCGAGGAAGGCTACGATCTGGCGATCCGCGTGGGCCCCCTCGACGACTCGCGGCTCGTCGCCCGCCGCCTCGGGGAGCCACAGCAGCGCCGGGTCTACGGCAGCCCCGACTACCTCGCGCGCGCCGGGCGACCCGCGCGGGCGGAGGACCTCGCGGACCACCGCTGCATCGGCATGACCGGGTCGCGCGCGCCGACCACGTGGACCTTCGCCGGGCCCCGCAAGGCGCGCCGCGTGTCCATCCAGCCGGTCGTCCTGGTCAACAGCTACACCGTCGTCCTGGCGCTCGCCGTCGCCGGCGTCGGCCTCGCGCAGCTCCCGACCGGCTACGCCCGGGCGGCGGTCGAGGAGGGCGCCCTCGTCGAGGTGCTCGCCGACCTCGCGCGGCCGCCGATGCCCGTCTTCGCCGTCTACCCGAGCGCGCGCAACGTCTCCCCCGCGCTCCGCGCCATGCTCGACCTGATCGACGCCGCCGATCTGACCCCGGCGAGCGGCTGGCGCTGAGCGCCTGCAGCGAGGCGCCGCGCTGGCTCTGATCTTGTGCCTCAGTCGCGGAAAACGTAAGCTCGTGACGCGGCGCAATACCACGCTCGCGCCGCGCTCTCCCCGGCCACGGGGACGTCCCACCCAAACCACTCGCCAGGTACGCCGCCATGATGCTGCGCCGCTCTGCGCCATCCTTGCTGCCGCTGGTCGCCCTCGTCGTCGCGGGCTGCACGACCGGCACCGCCCCGGACGGCACGGACGACTTCGACGGCCCGGGCGTGGAGATCACCGCGGCGGCCTTGAACCTCGAGGGCGTGGGCGACGTGGTCTGGGACCTCGAGGTCGTCAACGGGGCGACCACCCCGAGCACGGTCTGGCAGCGCCGCGTCACCTCCTCGGGCTACGGCGACAGCGCCGGCTCGGCCAGCTACGTCGGCCCCTGCGACGCCGACGCCGCGGCCAACCCCAACACCGTCCGCGTCTGGGTCGTCGGGGTCTACGACGCCGACGTCGCCACCGCCGACGCGGGCGCCTTCGCCTCGGGCGACGCGACCGGCGTCACCGGCACCGCCCTCCCCTTCCAGAACCCGACCGCGCCCGGCGCCGCCGGCGCCCTCACCCGGACCTTCACCTGCGTCGAGGGCACCGACGTCGCCGTCCAGTTCGACGTCGCCCTGATGCGCCCCGCCCAGCAGGGCTTCTTCGACATCGCCGTCAACTTCAACGACATCTACTGCTCCGCCAAGCTCGACTGCTGCGACGACGCCGACGCGAGCGGCACCTGCGCGACCCCCGACGAGGACATCGCGCTGCTCTTCGACGACACCGGCGCCCGCGCCCGCACCTTCGTCCTCGGCTTCGCCTGCACCGCCGGCACCGGCGCCGGCGTCGACACCACGCTCTACATGGACGCCCTGGCCTTCGACTGCTCCGACCCCGGCAGCGGCTTCGGCGCCGACTTCACCGTCTCCCCCGCCGGCCTCGCAGGGAACCAGTGCACCGCCGGCGACATGGCCGGCTGCGCCGCCGTCACCCAGGTCACCGCCGTCCCCGCCGACGACTACCTCTACCAGGTCGCCATCTTCCGCGGCGAGGAGCTCCTTCAGAGCGGCGGCGTCACCGCCAACAAGGTCTACTGGAACCTCGCCCTCGGCGTGAAGGCCGCCGTCAGCGCCTGCGAGCTCCGCACCCGCGCCACCGCCGACGACGCCAACGACGACTTCGACGGCGTGGTCGACGGCGTCATCGCCGCCGGCGCCGTCTACCCCTACGTCACCTGGGGCGCGAACCTCGGCAGCTGCGCCGAGGAGCCGCTCAGCTTCGACGGCACCACCGACGTCCAGACCGCCTACACCGCCACCGGCGAGGCCGCCGCGGCCATGGGCTACGGCTTCGCCCCCGGCCTGCCCGCCGCCCCCGTCTGCGTGCCCGCGTGCGACAACGGCGGCACCTGCATCGCCCCCAACACCTGCGACTGCCCCGCCGGCTGGGGCGGCGACCACTGCCAGACGGTCACCGTCGGGACGAGCTGCAAGGCGCTGCTCGCCGCCGGCGTCACCACCAGCGGCCTCTACACCCTCGACCCCGACGACACCGGCCCCCTCGCCCCCTTCCAGGCCTGGTGCGACATGGAGACCGACGGCGGCGGCTGGACCATGTGCTGGACCAGCGGCGGTCAGGTCCACATGCGGAGCGAGATCACCTACAACGCGTCGTTCCCCTACGGGACCGCCGGCTACCGCTCGGACTGCCGCAACATCCCCTTCACCGACGTCCTCTACGTCAACGAGGGCAACGGGCAGCAGGCGTGGTTCACCAAGGACGACGGCGTCCCGATCATCGCCGGGACGACGAGCGCGGACTGGAACCGGAACCTCAACGCGACCTTCACCGGCCACGGGGTCACGACGACGGCCTACAAGTACCAGCTCAACATCTGCGACGAGGTGTGGATGCAGGTCGCGCTGTTCGTCACCGGCTACACCGGCGCGTGCTGGAAGGCGTGCAACAACTGGTGCGGCGACACCAGCACCGTCTACTACCGGCCCGACGGCGACTACAACCCGAACAACGGCACCTACCACGGCCTCGCGTTCAACGAGAACGGGCACACCAACGTGAGCTACAAGGTGCTGAGCTCCGGCATCCGGTAGCGGCGTAGGGGCCGGGGTCGCGCGGGGCCGCCCGGGGAGCGCGGCGCCTCAGCGCACCCAGACGTACCAGTAGCCCTGGT
The DNA here is from genome assembly GCA_006226565.1 of Deltaproteobacteria bacterium. GTDB lineage: Bacteria > Myxococcota_A > UBA9042 > PHBI01 > PHBI01 > PHBI01. The sequence continues at coordinate 5,296 of SBGO01000046.1, forward strand.
AGTTCGCCGCGCTGGCGTCGTAGTCGTCGCACTCGGTGCGGCTCGTCGAGTTGTAGAGCCAGTGCGCGGTCCAGCCGATGAAGAAGCTGTGGTTCCAGAGGCGCGAGTCGGCCGCCATGCCCTCGTGGCCCCAGGTCCCCTGGAAGTAGACGCCGCCGACGTTGCCCCAGTCGACCGGGCCGCTGCGGGTCGCCGGCGAGCCGGTGCCCGTCGTCTGCGTGGTGCTCGTGAAGCCCGACAGCACCGAGGTGTCGTCCGGGAGGAGGGTGATCTTGCCGACGGCTGACGGGAAGGGCACGGCCTGCTCGGTGAAGAAGTCGAGGGTGGCCGGGTCGTCGGTGGTGATGTCGATCTGCCGGCCGACGGCGGTCTTGTTGCAGTCGAAGCGCAGGGTGTCGAAGGCGCCGGCGACGTACCACGGGCGCAGGTGGGCCGGGCGCGCGTGGCCGGTCTCGGTGGTGGCCTGGGCGAGCCCGGCGTTCAGGGTGGCGCCCTGGAGCAGCGTGCCGCGGACGTTGGTCGGGTTCGAGATGGCGAAGACGCGGGTCCAGCCTCCGCCGTCGGTGGTCATGTCGCAGTAGACGTCGACGGGGTTGGCGTCCTGGAGCGGGTCGATGGTGTAGACGCCGTCGCCCTGGCCGCCGTAGAGGTAGCCGGCCGGCGGGTTGCGGTAGCCGTCGCAGGCGGCCGGGAGCGTCCCATCCTGCCAGTGCGCCGGGTCACCGAGGGTCGCCGCGCCCAGGATCGGCACCACGATCTCCGGGTCGGAGTGGGCGAAGGCCAGGCCGGCGAAGCTGGTGTAGGCCGTCGACACCACGCCGTCCGCACCGTTCAGCGCGTGGCGCGTGCAGGTGTCCATCGGCGCCGACCACTGGAGGTACGGCCAGATGGCGCCGCTCGGCGTCGACAGGGTGTCCCAGGCGCCGTCGGACGCCGTCCCCCGGGCCGTCAGCGTGCACCCCGCGACGCTCTCGAGGCCCAGCGCCACGTTCCAGTAGCGCTTGTTGTACGTCCCCAGCTGCTCGGCGCCCTGGCTGACGAGCACCTGGAAGAGGTGCGTGTTCGGGATCCCCGAGCCGGCGACGGCGCTCTGATTGCCGGGGCCGAGGGTCGGGTCGACGGTCACGATGTCGCCGCCGCCGCAGTCGAGGCTCAGGTCCGAGAGGTAGAGGTGCGTGTCGGCGCCGGCGCCGCCGGTGCAGGCGAAGGCCAGGACCGCCGTGTCCGAGCGCGTTCCGCTGGCGTCGTGGAGGAGGGTCAGCGGCTGACCGCCCTCGTCCTGGCAGTCGAATTTGGCCGAGCAGAAGAGGTCCTCGAACTGCACGGCGACGTCGAAGAAGCCCTGCTGAGCGGCGCGCGCGAAGGCGATGTCGAAGGTCACCGGCACGTCCTGGCCCTGGACGCAGGTGACGGTCCGCTCCAGCGGCGCGGTCGACGGCGCCGGGTTCTGGTAGTCCACGCCCTCCGTCAGCGGCCCGCCCGGGCCCGTCAGGCTGTCGAGCACCACCTGGACCGTGTTCTCCGGCAGGTCCGCGTCACACGGCCCGACGTAGCTCACCGAGCCCGCCCCGTCGCCGTACGCCGTCGACGTCACCTGGCGCGACCACACCGTCTCGCCGTTGCCGTTGAGGACCGTCAGCGTGTACGTCGCGTCCGAGATCCCGTCGAGGGACAGCGGGGCGACCTGGATGGCGACCTGCGGTCCCGGGGCGTCGGCGGAGGTCCCACACGCGCCGAGGAGGAGGGCGGCGGCCGAAATGAGCGCTCTGACGTGATGCCGTGACATGCTCCCCTCTCGCTCAGCGGACCCAGATGTACCAGTAGCCCTCGTGGCCGGTCGCGCCCGTCGCGTCGTAGTCGTCGCACTCGGTGCGGACACCGGCGTGGTGGAAGTGCGCGGTGTAGCCGATGAAGAACGGGGCGTAGCTGAAGCGGTCGTCTGCGGCGATGCCGACGTGGCTCCAGTGGCCGGTGTAGAAGTTGGTGCCATCGTAGCCCCAGGCGGCCGGGCCGCTGAAGGTCGCGCCCGAGCTCGGGCCGCCGTTGGCGACCCCCGACGTGGCCCCGGACATGATCGAGGCGTCGGCGGGCAGCGCGGTGACGGTCCCGGGCGCCACCGGCATGGTCGACGAGCCACCGGTGAGGTAGGTGATGACCGCGGCGGTGGAGGTCGCGAGGTCGACCTGGCGCCCGACGACCGGCTTGAAGCACTCGAAGCGCATGGTCGTGAACGCGGCCGCGCCGTACCACGGGGCGATCGTGGTCGGCGCCGCGTAGCCGGTGTCGGTCGCGGCCGCCGCGAGGCCGGCGTTCAGCGCGCTCAGGCGGTTGAGGGTGTTGAACTCGCCGTTGCCGTTGACGTAGGCGAAGATGCGGGTCCAGCCGCCGCCGTCGGTGGTCATGTCGCAGTAGACGTCGACGGGGTTGGCGTTCTGGAGCGGGTCGATGGTGTAGATGCCGTCGCCCTCGCCTCCGTAGAGGTAGCCGGCCGGCGGGTTGCGGTAGCCGTCGCAGGCCGCGGGGAGCGTGCCGTCCTTCCAGTGGGCGGGGTCGGCGAGGGTCGCCGCGCCCTGGATGGGCACCAGGATCTCCGGGTAGGAGTGGGCGAAGCTCAGGCCCGCGAAGTCGGTGTAGACCGTCGACACCACGCCGTCCGCGCCGTTGAGGGCGTGGCGCGTGCAGGTGTCCATGGGCGCCGACCACTGGAGATACGGCCAGACCGCCCCGCTCGGCGTCGTCTGGCTGTCCCAGGCGCCGTCGGACGCGGTCCCCCGGGCCGTGAGTGTGCACCCCGCGACGCTCTCGAGGCCCAGCGCCACGTTCCAGTAGCGCTTGTTGTACGTCCCCAGCTGCTCGACGCCCTGGCTGACGAGCACCTGGAAGAGGTGCGCGTTCGGGATCCCCGAGCCGACGACGCCGCTCAGGTTGCCGGGGCCGAGGGCCGGGTCGAGGGTCACGATGTCGCCGCCGCCGCAGTCGAGGCTCAGGTCGGAGAGGTAGAGGTGGGTGTCGGCGTCGGCGCCGCCGGTGCAGGCGAAGGCCAGGACCGCCGTGTCCGAGCGCGTCCCGCTGGCGTCGTGGAGGAGGGTCAGCGGCTGGCCGGCCTCGTCCTGGCAGTCGAACTTGGCCGAGCAGAAGAGGTCCTCGAACTGCACGGCGACGTCGAAGAAACCTTGCTGAGCGGCGCGCGCGAAGGCGACGTCGAAGGTGACGCCGGTGCTCTGGCCCTCGACGCAGATGACGGTCTTCTCGAGCGGCGCCCCCGAGGGGGCCGGGTTGATGAAGTCCACGCCGCTCGTCAGGTCGCCGCCGGTGCCGGTCAGGAGGTCGAGGACGACCTGCACGATGTTCTCGGCCACGGCCGGGTCCGCGTCGCAGGTGCCGACGTACACGACCCCGCCGGCGCCGTCGCCGAAGCTCGACGAGGTGACCTGCCGTGACCAGATCTCCTCGCGGTCACCGTTGAGGACGGTAAGCGTGTAGGTCGCGTCGGAGATCCCGGCGAGCTGCAGCGGTGCCACCTCGATCGCGACGCTGGACGTCGGGGAGGAGCCAGTCGTGCCCACACAGGCGCTCGAGAGCGCGAGCAACGAGGCCAGGGCCACCCGTCGGGTCATGAGGTCTCCGGTGTGCGTGAGGGCTGCGCGGAACCACGCTGCGATGCAGCATAGCACCCGGCTCCAGCGCAAGGAAGCAACAGCTTCAGCGCCCCTCCGTGCACAGACGCGCGCGTTTTTCGCAGGCTCTCAGCGGACCGCGACCGATCGCCAGGCGCCGCCCTCGAGCCGGTGGAGGCGGCCCCGTGACAGGATCCACGGGGTGTGGCTCCCGCCGATCGCGACGCGGGTGACGCCCTCGGGGAGCGCGCGGTCGACCACCACGCCGGCCGTCCCGCGCGCACGCAGGAGGAGGGTGCCCGACGCGAGCCAGGTGTCGCCGCCGTCGGTCGCGAAGCGGAGCCCGACGAAGCGGTCCGCCGGGAGGTCGGCGTCGAGGGCCACCGGCGCCAGCGCCTTCACGGTCTGGGCGCAGAGCGTCGGCTGCGAACCGTCGTCACAGTCGCCGAGGAAGTAGGCCGTATCGGCCTCGTCGACGGCGAGGTCGAAGGGCTGGTCGACCTCCCAGCGCAGGGGCCGGAGCTCGTCGGCGTCCACGCTCCCGCGCAGGTGCTCCTGGTAGCCGCCGCCGCAGCTCGCCTCGTGGGCGGCGAGGAGGTGGAGCTGGCCGGCGCCGTCGAGGGTCACGACGTTGTCGAAGCTGCCGATGGGCCAGGTGGGCCGCTGCGTGAAGGTCTTGCCGCCGTCGCGGCTCACCGCGTAGAGGTTGGCCTCGTCGGTCCCGCCGCGCCACAGCAGCACGCCGCCGCGGGCCACGAGGGCGTCGGTGCCTCGGGCGCCCGCGATGTCGGTCCAGCGCGCCTCCCCCTGCGCGGGGAGCGCCCCGAGGCGGCCCTTGCCGCGGACGACGTAGACCGTGCCGTCGTCGTCGACGGTCA
>SBGO01000614.1 GCA_006226565.1 Deltaproteobacteria bacterium
CTGCAGCGCTGCAGCGCCCGCATGAAGCGCCGCTTCAAGGGGACGGCCGACATCCTGATCGGCGACCTCTCGCGGCCCACCGGCGGCCACTTCCCGCCCCACGTCAGCCACCGCTCCGGGCGCGACGCCGACGTCGGCTACTACATCGTCGGCAACGTCCAGAACGAGACGATGTACCGGCTCAAGGCCCACGACGTCGACTACGAGAAGACCTGGGAGCTCCTCCTCTGCTACCTCGCCGAGGACGAGGTCGTCCGCGTCTTCATGGACCAGCCCATCCAGAAGCGGATGGCGCGCTACCTCGAGGAGAGCAAGCGCCTCGACGCCGCGCGCATCGACCGCCTCTTCTCCGCCGTGGGCGACATCCAGGACAAGGCGCTCATCCAACACGCGCCCAACCACGACACCCACATCCACGTCCGCTTCGCCTGCGAGCCCGAGGACGAGCGGTGCGCCGAGGACCCCGGTGAGCGACCCTTCAAGCTCTGAGGACGGCGTCGCGCGACGCCTCGACCCCCTCGACCTCCCCGCCGGACCGCCGCTGCACCTCGAGCGCCCGGGCGCCTGCGCCCGCCACCTCGCGCCGTTCATCGAGCCGCGCCGCATCGCGCGCATGCACGACGTCCTCGGCCGCCGCGTCCGCCACCTGACCGCCCTCGTCGAGCACGTCCACGACCCGCACAACGTCGCCGCCTGCGCCCGCAGCTGCGACGCCTTCGGCATCCAGGACCTCCACGTCATCCCCGAGCCCGGCGCCGACCGCGTCCGCATCGGCCGCCACGTCTCGCGGGGCACCGACCGCTGGCTGACGATCCACTACCACGACGACACCGACGCGGCGGTGGACGCCCTCCACGCCGCCGGCTACCGGATCGCCGCGACCGACCTCGGCGACGCCGACGCCCCGCCCGTCTCGCTGACCGGCCTCGACGTCGACGCGCCGCTCTGCGTCGCCTTCGGCAACGAGCACGACGGGATCTCCGAGACCCTGCGGCGCCGCGCCGACCTGCGCGTCCTCATCCCGATGGTCGGCTTCGTGGAGTCGCTCAACATCTCCGTCGCCTTCGCCGTCGCGATGTCGCACCTGCGCCTGCGCCGCGACGCCGCCGTCGGCGCGGCCGGCGATCTCGATCAGGCCGCGCGCATCGCGCTCCTCGACCGCTGGATCTTCGCCGACGTGCCGCGGGCGCGGCAGGTCCTCGACGTCGTCGCGCAGCGACTCGGCGCCGCCCCCTGAGGGTGCTATGACCGCGGGTGCCCCGTCACACCCGCCCCCAACTGGAGTCGCCATGCTTCGCTTCCTGTCCCTCGAGATGGTCCGCGTCACCGAGGCCGCCGCGATCGCCGCCGCCCGCCTCATGGGCCGCGGGGACAAGGAGGCCGCCGACGCCGCCGCGGTCGAGGCCATGCGCGCCGAGTTCCGCCACGTCGACATCGACGGCCGCGTGGTGATCGGCGAGGGCGAGATCGACGAGGCGCCGATGCTCTACATCGGCGAGCGGGTCGGCAGCGGCGCCCCGAACCTGCCGCAGGTCGACATCGCCGTCGATCCGCTCGAGGGCACGACCATCACCGCCGCGGGCGGCCCCAACGCCCTCGCCTGCCTGGCGATCGGCGGGCGCGACAGCATGCTCCACGCCCCCGACACCTACATGTCGAAGATCGCCGCCGGGCCGGAGTGCAAGGGCGCCCTCGACCTGCGCCTCAGCGCCACCGAGAACCTCGGGCGCGTCGCCGAGTGCAAGCGCATGCCGATCTCCGAGCTGACCGTCTGCATCCTCGACCGCCCGCGCCACGACGACCTCGTCGCCGAGGTCCGCCGCACCGGCGCGCGCATCCGCCTCATCCGCGACGGCGACGTCTCGGCGGCCCTCGCCTCGGCCATCTCGGCCTCGCCCGTGGACGTCCTCATCGGCATCGGCGGCGCCCCCGAGGGGGTCCTGGCGGCGGCCGCCCTGCGCGGGCTCGACGGCGAGATGCAGGGCCAGCTCCGCTTCCGGAGCCAGGCCGACCGCGAGCGCGCGATCCGGATGGGCCTCGAGGACCCCGACCGCATCTTCGGGCTGACCGATCTCGCCGGCGGGGACGACGTCATCTTCGCCGCGACCGGCGTGACCGACGGCGACTTCCTCAAGGGCGTCCGCTTCACCGGCGACGGCGCGCGCAGCCACTCCGTCGTGATGCGCTCGCACACCGGCACCGTGCGCTACATCACCGCCTTTCACGACTTTGGGCGCAAGCGCGACTTCCCGCTGCACCTCGAAGACGACTAACATCGCCCGGGCGTGACCCGGCCGACTCAGGAGGCTCTGCCGTGCGAAACCTCGAAGGGATGGAGATGGTGTGCTTCACCAAGTCGAAGCACTTCGTGCTCGACTACCAGGGCGGCGGGGTCTACCTCGACCCGAAGGGCAACCCCATCAACGACCTCATGGACATGAACTGCTACGTCTGCACGGCGTCGTTCTACACCCGTGAGGGGGACTTCATCGACTACTGCCCCAACTGCGGCAACTTCGAGCGCAAGCGCTTCGCCGACAAGGAGCAGCTCGTCGAGGCCCTGCGCGGCAACGACCTCTCCTGGCTCAAGAAGACCCAGGGCCAGCTCAAGGCGATGATGGTCCAGAAGTGGGAGGGCAACTGGGAGCTCCGCTTCGCCCGCTCCGCCCAGGAGCTCGACGCGAGCGGCCGCTTCCAGAAGGTCGTCCCGTTCTGAGACGCCCTCGGTGCCTCAGAAGAACGGCACCGGGTAGTCGGGGGTGACGCCGCCGGTCGGCGTCACCACGCCCTCCGGCCACGCGATCGTCCCGACCTCCCACAGGTCGAAGTTGCGGATCTCGGTCGGCCCGACCTCGTAGACCAGCGCGCCGTGGACGTAGACGCGCACGGTCGCGTACGAGAGGCCGTAGCCCCAGTCGTCCCAGTAGTGGACGCCGATCCGATAGCTCGCGCCGTCCCCCGGCGAGCCGAAGTTGATGTTCTCCGGCCCGGCGCCGTCGGTGTCATCGCGATCGAGGGAGGCGTCGAAGCGGATCTCGCCCGGGGCGGGGGCCTGCCAATAGCAGTCCACGCGGGTGTCGAACCAGGCCGGCTGACCGTCCTCGCGCACGCCGCCGGAGTCGAGGAGGTGGAGGTCGACGTCGGTGCCGACGGACTCGCCGAAGGCGGTGTAGCCCGTGTCCGTCTCGTCGTCATCGCCTGGGGAGGTCCAGAGGAGCTCGATGTGGAGGGCGGCCACGGGCGTGACCGTGACGAGGTAGGTCGCGACCTGGCAGGACGCCCGCCCCTCGGCGTCCACGACGCCGAGGTGGAAGAGGTAGGTCCCGGCGACGTTGACCTCGAACATCGGGTTCGGTGAGGACGCGCTGGGCAGGAAGACGGAGGCCGCGCCCGACGGCTGCTCCACGGTCCACTGGTAGCCGACGACCGGCGCGAGCCCGTGGCTGCCCTCGCCGCTCAGGTGAAGCAAGGTCTGCGGGAGGACCTCGGCGCCCTCGGCCACCGTGATGACGGCCGCCGGACACCCGAGGGTGACCACCTCGCCGTCTCCCGCCGTGTCGACGACGCGCGTGTCCACCGTCGGGAGCGTGTCGCCGCCACCCGCGGTGTCGACCGCGCCGCCGCCCGTGTCCCAGACATGGACGGTGTCGGGGGAGCCGAGGCTGTCGACCGGGCCGACCGCCGTGTCCGTCGCGACGAGCGTGTCCCCTGCCCCGTCGGCCACGCCTCCCGTGTCGGTCACGTCGCCTCCCGGCGTTCCGACCGTCCCCTGCCTCTCGGAGAGACACCCCGCCAAGAGCACCATCGACGACACGACCATCCAGCGCACGCGTCCCTCCGGAGCAGGAGCCACCGAGTAGAATACCAGGTCCACCCCGAGCGATTGGGGCGAAGATCGATCTTCCGTCACCGCTCCGGCCACTTGCCGCTCGCCGGGCGCCCGCGCTACCGTTCCGGCATGGCCTCCAGCGCCGATCCAGACGCCTCCGCGAAGTCCGCCACGCCCACCGCGCGCTCGGCCGGCGTCGTCATCATCGGCAACGAGGTGCTCAGCGGGAAGGTGGCCGAGCAGAACGCCGCGTTCTTCATCACGCGCCTCCGCGAGATCGGCATCCGCCTGCGCGAGATGGCCTTCGTCGAAGACGACCGCGCCGCCATCGGCGCCGTCGTCCGTCGCATGTCCGAGCGCTACGACATCGTCTGCACCACCGGCGGCATCGGCCCGACCCACGACGACATCACCATCGAGTCCATCGCCGCCGGCTTCGGCGTCCCCGTCGTCGAGAGCGCCGAGCTCGCCGCGGCCATCGCCGCCACCCTCGGCCCGCGGATGCACCCCGGCCACCTGCGCATGGCCCGCATCCCCGAGGGCGCCGTCCCGCTCCCGACCGGCGGCCGCATCGCCTGGCCCCTCCTCCGCTTCGGCAACGTCTGGATCTTCCCCGGCGTCCCGTGGCTCGTCCGCGCCAAGTTCGACGACCTCGCCCGCCACCTCGGCCAGGGCCCGACGACCTGGCTCGGCGCGCTCGTCCTCGAGGCCGAGGAGGCCGACATCTGCGAGCGGCTCGACGCCCTCGTCGCCCGCCACCCGGACACCGAGATCGGCTCCTACCCGGCCTGGGGCGCCGGGCGCTGGAGCGTGCGCCTCACCGTCGAGGGGCCGGCCGAGCCGGCGGTCCACGCCGCCTGGAGCGACCTCCGCGGGGCGTTCGCGGCGTCGCTGACGAGCGAGGAGCCGGTCCAGCCGGTCCCCGGCGCGGCCCCCGAAGCCGCCGCAGTGGGCCAAGGTGATTGATAAACCGACCCGCGGAGTGCTAAACGCTCGCGCGCGACCCAGCTCCGACACGACGCGAGCACGACCTACGGAGGCGAGACCGGTATGACCCGCGCAGCGATCGGCATCATCGGCGGCAGCGGTCTGTACGGCATGGACGGCGTCACCGACCTCGAGGAGGTCCGGGTCGACACGCCCTTCGGGCCGCCGTCGGACGCCATCATGATCGGCAAGGTGGACGGGACGCCCGTCGCCTTCCTCCCGCGTCACGGGCGCGGCCACGTCTTCGCGCCCCACGAGATCAACTACCGCGCCAACATCTGGGCGCTGAAGTCGGTCGGCGTGCAGTGGCTGATCAGCGTGTCCGCGGTCGGCAGCCTCAAGGACGAGATCGTCCCCGGCGACCTCGTGATCGCCAACCAGTTCCTCGACCGCACCCGGCAGCGCGCCTCGACGTTCTTCGAGGGCGGGATCGTCGCGCACGTCGGCTTCGGCCACCCCTGCTGCGAGGTCCTGCGCAGCGTGCTGCTCGCCTCCTGCGACGAGGTCGGCGTCCGTCACCACGACGGCGGCACCTACGTCTGCATGGAGGGGCCGCAGTTCTCGACCCGCGCCGAGTCGTTCATGTACCGCGGCCTCGGCGCGTCGGTCATCGGCATGACCAACCTCCCCGAGGCCAAGCTCGCCCGCGAGGCGGAGATGGCCTACGCCACCATCGCCATGGCGACCGACTACGACTGCTGGCACGAGACCGAAGACCACGTCAGCGTCGACGCCGTCGTCGCGGTCCTGCAGGCCAACGTCGTCAAGGCCCAGCGCGTGCTGCGCGCGGCCATCCCGCGGCTCGACGCCGCGCCGGACTCCGCCGCGTGGACGGCCCTCGACTTCGCCATCCTCACCGCCCCTGACGCCATCAACGAAACCAAGCGCCGCGAGCTGAGCCTGCTCCTCGACAGGGTCCTGCCGCCGGCACAGGAGACCCGCTCATGAGCCTCGTCGTCGTCGGTTCCGTCGCGTACGACAGCGTCGAAACGCCCCTCGGCCACCGGGACGACGTCCTCGGCGGCTCGGGGACCTTCTTCTCCCTCGCCGCGGCGGCCTTCACCCAGCCCTCGCTGGTCGCGGTCGTCGGCAAGGACTTCCGCCCCGAGGACGAGGCGCTGCTCGCCGACAAGGGCGTCGACCTCGCCGGCCTGACCCGCGAGGAGGGCAAGACCTTCCGCTGGGGCGGCCGCTACCACGCCGACATGAACGGCCGCGATACGCTCTTCACCGAGCTCAACGTCTTCGAGCACTTCGCGCCGCAGCTGTCGGAGTCGCAGAAGAACGCGGACTTCCTCTTCCTCGGCAACATCCTGCCGAAGCTGCAGGCGAGCGTGCTCGAGCAGGTCGAGAGCGCCCGCTTCGTCGCGATGGACACGATGAACCTGTGGATCTCGACCGCCAAGGACGAGCTGATCAGCGTGCTCTCGCGGATGGACGCCCTGTTCATCAACGACGAGGAGGCCGAGCAGCTCACCGGGCAGCGGACCATGGTGCTCGCGGCCCGCGACATCCAGGCGATGGGCCCGAAGCTCGTCGTGATCAAGCGCGGCGAGCACGGCGCGCTGGTCTTCAACGGCGACGACATCTTCTACGCCCCGGCCTTCCCGCTCGAGAACGTCGTGGACCCGACCGGCGCCGGCGACACCTTCGCGGGCGGCTTCGTGGGCTACCTCGCGGCGACCGACGATCTGAGCCCGGCCAACGTGCGCCGCGCCGCGATCATCGGCGCCCTGATGGCCTCCTTCTGCGTCGAGGGCTACAGCGTCGAGCGCCTGCGCCACGTCGACTCGGCGGCCATCCGCGCCCGCTACGAGGCGTTCTCGAACCTGACCCGCTTCGACTCGCCCAAGCTGTGAGCCGCCGCTCGCGCGCCCGCCACGGCGCGGTGACACCGCCCCGGACCGATCACTGGCAGCGCGCCATCGACGCGCTCCTCGGGATCTCGGGGCGGGCGAGCGGCCCGCTCGTGGCCGGCGGTGAGCGCCTCTTCCTCGAGGCGGTGTCGCACCCGGCGATCTCGCGCGCGACCGCGCGGCTCGCCGATCTGCGCCTGCCCAAGCCGCTCCTCGCCGCGCTCATCGCGCGCTACGTCGCCCTCTACGACGTCGACATGCAGGACGCGGCGGACGAGATCGGCGCTCACCCGACCTTCAACAGCTTCTTCACGCGCGCGCTCCGCCCGGGCGCGCGCCCGATCGATCCCGATCCGGACGTCCTCGTCTCCCCCGCCGACGCCCGCCTGACCCAGCTCGGCGCGATCGGGCGCGACGGCGCGATCCCCGAGGTGAAGGGCCGGCACTACGGCGTCGCGACGCTCCTCGGCGGCACCGGCGATCCGCTCCGCTTCACCGACGGCTCCTTCGCCGTGCTCTACCTGAGCCCGCGGGACTATCACCGCGTCCACGCGCCGATCGACGCCGTCGTGACCCGGATCGATCGCCTCGACGGGCACCACTACCCCGTCAACACCCTCGGGACGCGCCGGATCCCGGCGCTCCTGGCGAAGAACCTGCGGGTCGTCTTCCACCTCGAGAGCAAGCGCTTCGGCCCCCTCGCCCTGGTGATGGTCGGCGCGACCAACGTCGGCCGGATCACGACCGATCTGCGCGCAGGCGACACGATCGCCCGCGGCGACGAGATCGGCGCCTTCAACCTCGGCTCGACGGTCGTCCTGCTCTCGACCGAGGCCCTGACGAGCGCCGGCCCGATGGAGGGCGAGGTCGTCCGCGTCGGCCGCCCGCTCCTTCGCCCCCAGGGCTGAGCGCCAGCCCGCCCGGCGGCGGATCAGGCCGACGCCCGCAGGATCGAAAAAGGCGCCCCACCAGCTCGGTGGGGCGCCTTCTTTGTCTCCGTCCGCGCGCGTCGCCGCGATCGGCTACTCGGTGGGCCCGGGCTCCACGGCGTCGCCTTCGGCCGGCGGCGGCTCGGGGGGCGCGAGATCCTCGAGCACGAGCATCCCGGCCTGGCGCAGGAAGACGCCGTCCTTGGAGACGATGTCGAAGCGCCCCTCGACCGTCACCTCGGCCCCCTCCTGGAAGTCCTTGATCGCGCTCCGCATCGACCCGTACACGAGGAGCTCGCGCCGCGAGACCTTCTCCTTGTCCACCAGGTACGCCTGCGGCGGCGGATCACAGAGCCGCGGCGGCAGCGGCGGCGGCACGACGACGTCATCGTCGACCGGCCCGGCGTCGGGATCCGGCTCCGGCGCCGGCGGCGTCGGGCACTGCACGAGCTTCGTCACCACGCCGCGGACCATCATGGTCTTGCCGAGGAACTCGTCGCGGTTCCGCATGATCCCCTCGACGGTCAGGACGCCGTCGGGGTGGAACTTCGCGTAGGGCTTCTCGGTCAGGTTCGGCGTGGCGGGCAGCGTGATGCTCGCGTCCGCGCGCGTCGCGGGGGGCGGCAGGGGGATCTCCTGCTTGCACCCCGTGCCCGCGACGACGGCCGCGATCACGACGGGGAGCGCGAACGGTGTGGCGCGAAAGGGGCTCGGCAACCGCATATCGAGGGCTCCTCGTCTCCGTGTCACGGCTTCGCTAGTTCTGGCGCCAGAAGGGCAGCCGTCCGGGCCAGGAGACGATCGTCAGCGCGTTCGGGAACACGTAGACCGGCACCGAACCCACCGAGACGACCTCCCCACCGACGCGCGCGGCGCCGGCGATCCGATTCCAACCCGGCGCGATGTCCAGCGCCGCGAACCGCCCCAATATGTTCGTCGACTGGCGATCGATCAAGGGCACCGTGTCGTCCTCGAGGTTGTTGAAGAACACGGTCTTGACCGCCGGCTCGGCGAGCGCGATCGACACCTCGCTGATCGGCCAGCTGTCCCGGTCCTCCCCGCGGCAGTCGCGGACACGACCGCCGACGACGCCGTGCCCGTCGGTCACGCCGGACGTCAGCCCGACGGTGTTCGGGGTCAGGAGCCACTGCCCGTCCGACACCATCGTCGCGTCGTACTGGACGCGGCCTTCGACGACCTGGTCCTCGTAGAGGATCACGTTGAACGTCCAGGTGTCGTGCCAGCGGCTCTGGTTCGACAGCGCCTGGACCCGGAAGATGAGCGGCGTGTTGAGCGGCACCTCCGCGACCTCGTAGAGCCCGAACTGCAGCTCGCAGATGAACACCACGGAGCTGTCCTTGACGCACTGCGAGCCGAGGTCGCACTGCTCGTGGTGGTGCTCCTCGCAGGCCGGCGCCACGTCCGGCTCCTGCGGCAGGACGCTCACCGCGCTCCCGACCACCGTCCCGATCGTGTCGCCCATGTAGCAGTCGCGCTGCGCGTCGCCCGACAGCGCCTCACAGGGCGTCGGATCGAAGCCCTCGGCGAGCAGCACGTCGACCTTCATGTTCTCGGTCTTCCGACCGTCCCCGAAGCGCGCCACGGCCCCGTAGAGGGTCGCGGTGGCCGTCTGCGTGACCGGGGCGTCGCTCTGATCCGCGCACGCGAGCTCGGGCAGGTTGGTCGTCAGGAGGTTGTCGGTCGGATCGGTGATCGCGGACGACACGCCGGTGGGCGGATCCGGCACACAGACGCCCGATCGGCAGTGATCCGCCGAGCAGTCGCCGTCATCGGTGCACGCGTTCGGCAGCGTCGCGACCGTCGAGGTGTCGGTCTCCACGTCGGCGCCGTTCGTATCTTGATCGGCGGTGTCGCTGGTGGCCGTGTCGTCGGGCTGGATGCCCCGTTGGGTGTCGCCACAGCCGACCGCCACCGCCGCGGCGAGCGGGAACGTCAGCACGGCTGCCATCACGCGCAGTCGCATCATCACCAGGGGCCTCCGTGGGTTCATCGCGCCGGGCGCGGCGACAGCGGCGCCGGCGGGTTCGCGGGAGAGAGGTAAGTACCATCGCGACGCGCTCATGTCTCACCCGATCGTCGCCGAGCCAGCGCCCGCGCCCGCGCCACGGCGAGCGCCTCCGCGATCGCGGCGCTCGCCCCTGGCGCCGTCC
>SBGO01000509.1 GCA_006226565.1 Deltaproteobacteria bacterium
CGGCGGCCACGACGCCGCCGGGGTCGGCGCCGAAGAGGCCGAGGACGTAGATGGCCTCGAGGGCCAGCGTCGCGACGGACATGACGGCGACGAGGGCGAGCGGGCGCACGCTGTCGCCGCGGGCGCGGAGGATGGCGATGGTGAAGGCGATGTAGATGGTGCCGAAGCCGCCGAGCGCCATGATCCGCAGGAACGCGGTGCCTTCGGCGCGGGTGGCGCCGTCGGCCATGACGAGGCCGCCGATGGGATCGGCGAGGATCCCGACGACGGCGCTGAGGAGGCTCAGGATGGCGCCCAGGGCGAGCGCCTGGCGGGCGTGGCGCTGCTCGCCGCGGACGTCGCCGGCGCCGTGGCAGTAGGAGATCTCGGCGACGGCGGCGTTGCCGAGGCCGTTGGCGAGAAGGGCGAAGATGCCGGTGACGATGTCGCTGGCGGCGGCGCCGGCCAGGGACGCGCCGCCGTCGCCGATCTGACCGAAGATCCACACCTCGGTGAGGTTGAAGGCGAACTGGAACACCGCGGCCAGCGCCAGCGGCGTCCCGAGGCCGGCCACCGCGCCCAGCGGCGACCGCATCAACAGCTTCGGTCCTGCGTCCGTCATCCCGGGGGCCATCTACCGCAAATGCGCGTGTTCGTCTCCCTTTCACATCGCTCGCTCGGCGGCGCCTCTGGTGCAACGCCTCACGCATCCCATCTTGGACCTCGCAAGCTCGGCCCAAGATGGGAACCCTCTGCGTGAGACGTTGCAGGCGCCACCTCGCTCGCTGGCCCCCTGTCCCGTCTACGCCGGGTCCCCCGCTCGCGCGGGGGAAGTGTGTCGGCTGCGCCGACGTCGGTGACGTCCGAACGTCCTCTCAGCGACGTCCGGACGTCACCGTCAGCGAGGTCCGGACGTCAGCTGAATCGACGTCCGGACGTCATCTCAGCGAGGTCCGGACGTCCTCTCAGCGACGTCCGGACGTCACCAACAGCGAGGTCCGGACGTCATCTCAGCGAGGTCCGGACGTCACCAACAGCGAGGTCCGGACGTCAACTGAATCGGCGTCCGGACGTCAGCTGAATCGACGTCCGGACGTGATCTCGGACGCGAGCGGACCGCCCCGGCTGGCGCCGGGCATGGTCCGCCGCTTATCCTCGCTCCATGACACGGCTCACGCGTATGGCGGCGCTCGCGCTCTTCCTGGTGCTCGGCGGATCGGGGTGTGGCGACTCCGCGAGTGACCCGGCGGACGAGGCGACGGCCCTCGACGCGGTGTCGGGCGACACCGTCGACGCGGCGGGCGGCGACGTCGGTGAGGACGCGGCGGAGGACACCCAGGTCGCGACGGTGGACAGCGTCGAGGACACGAGCGCGCCGGACGAGGACCTCAGCGACCTCCTCTTTCCAAACGACCGCCTGATTGAGGTCGCGATCGAGCTGGCGCCCGAGGACTTCGACGCCCTGCGCGGGCAGCGTCGGACGCTCTTCGACATCCTCGACGCGGTCTGCGACGACCAGCCGGTCCCCGACCCCTTCACGTGGTTCCGCGGGAGCGCGACGCTCGACGGCCAGCGGGTCGAGGACATCGGCGTGCGCAAGAAGGGGTTCCTCGGCTCCCTCGACCCGGACCGGCCGGCGCTCAAGCTGAAGCTCGACGCCTACGTCGACGGCCAGGAGGTCGCCAGCCTCGAGCGCGTCACGCTGAACAACAACCGCCAGGACCCGTCGCGGCTCCGCACGTGCCTGGCGTACTCGGTCTTCCGCGCCGCGGGGATCCCGACCCCGCGGTGTGCCTTCGCGCACGTGACGGTCAACGGCGAGGACCTCGGCGTCTACACGCACGTCGAGAGCATGAAGAAGGACTTCGTGCGGCGCTGGTTCCCCGAGCCGCTCGGTGAGCTCTACGAGGGCAACGTCAGCGACTTTCGTGCGGGCTGGACCGGCACCTTCGAGCGCAAGTACGACGAAGACACCCCCGCGAGCGACATCATCGACCGCGTGACGGCGGCGGCGGCTGTGCCCGACGACCAGCTCATCGACGCGCTCGAGGAGGTCGTCGACCTCGACGAGCTCTTCACGTTCTGGGCCGTCGAGGTCGTCATCGGCCACTGGGACGGCTACGCCAACAACCGCAACAACTTCCTCGTCTACGCCGACCCGCGCGACGGGCGCCTGCGATTCCTCCCGTGGGGGCCTGACGGGGCGTTCTTGCGGCCGCCGAGCGCGCCCGCGGAGCTGCCGACCTCGGTCTTCGCCAACGGCATCCTCGCCCACCGGCTCTACAACACCTGGCAGGGGCGTGCCCGCTACCACACCGCCCTGGCCGAGGTGCTCGCGAGCGCCTTCGACGAGGAGGCGTTGCTGGCGGAGATCGACCGCCTCGTGGCGCTGACGGCCGACGCGCGGCTCCCGACCGAGGCGGCCGCCGCGCCGGACGACCTCGCGCAGCTGCGTCAGTACATCGCCGGGCGTCGCGCCGTGCTCGAGGCGGAGCTGGCGAACGCGCCCGACTGGCCCTACCCGCCCAGCGAGCGGCCGTGCCTGGTGGACCACGGCCGGGTGTACGGCGGGCTGGTCACGACCTGGGGGACGCTGCTCGAGGACAACATCTTCCAGACCGGCTCGGCGACCCTCGGCTTCGAGACGGACTTCTACACCGGCGCCCTCCCCGGCCCCGGAGGCAGCAAGGCCGGGCCCGACCCGGACACCCCGGGGAACGCGCGGATGCAGCTCGCCCTGCCCTCCGAGCCGGGAGTCTACGCCGTCCTCGACATCTCGATGCCCCTGGCGCTGTTCGAGCCCGGCCCCGTCGACACGACGGCGCCGGGCGTCCAGGCCCTCATCTTCCGCCTGGTGCCGAACGAGACGGTCGACCTCATCGGCTACCTCCGAGGCGGCGACATCGTCTTCGGCGACGCCCTCGCCGTCGACGGTAGCCCCGTCAGCGCGAGCTTCGACCTCCGCCTCCTGACCTTCTAGGCGCGCCGCGTAGAGCTGACCGGGCAGCGAGACTGGCACCGACAAGCGAGCGCAGGGGCGCCGGTGGAACGTCTCGCGCACGAGGGTTCCCGCCGCGCCGTAGCGAGCCTGCGAGCGGAGGTGCGGTGGGATGCGCGAGGCGTTCCATTAAGGCGCCCCGGAGCGAGCGCATGTGATCGTCTCGCATAGCCTTTGCACCGAGGTCGCCTTCCAGGACGTGAGCAAAGGCGAACGCGGAGGCGTGGGCGGACGCGAAGGCGTGGGCGCTTGTCAGACCGGCTCGATGAAGACTTCGCGGGGGCGGCTGGTGCCGTCGGAGGGGCCGACGATGCCCTCCTCCTCCATCTTCTCGATGATGCGCGCGGAGCGGTTGTAGCCGATCTTCAGCTTCCGCTGCAGGAAGCTGATCGAGGCGTTGCGCGTCTCCGCCACGATGCGCACCGCGCGGTCGTAGAGGTCGTCGTACTCGTCGCCCTCACGGGCCGGCCCGTCGCCGGCGCCGTCCTCGTCCTCGTGGGTGAGGATGCCCATGTCGTAGTCGGGCTGCCCCTGCTCCTTGAGGTGCGACACCAGACGATGGACCTCGTCCTCGCTGATGTACGCGCCGTGGACGCGCTGCACCGCGGAGGTGCCGGGCGGCAGGTAGAGCATATCGCCCATGCCGAGGAGGTTCTCGGCGCCGCCGCGGTCGAGGATCGTCCGCGAGTCGACCTTCGAGGCCACCTGGAAAGAGATGCGCGTCGGGAAGTTGGCCTTGATGAGGCCGGTGATGACGTCCACCGACGGGCGCTGCGTCGCGAGGATGAGGTGGATGCCCGAGGCGCGCGCCATCTGCGCGAGCCGCGCGATCGAGTGCTCGACCTCCTTCGAGGCGACCATCATGAGGTCTGCCAGCTCGTCGATGATGACCACGATGAGCGGCAGGTGCTCGATCTCCTTGCCGTCCGTGTCGAGCACGATCCCGGGCGGGTCCGCCTCGCCCTTCGCCTCGCGCTTGAGCTTCGCGAGCCGGAGCCGCTCCGGCAGACGCTGCGTCGGGTCGGCCTTGAGGCTCTCGACCTTCGTGTTGTAGTTCGCGAGGTTTCGCACGCCCATGTCGGCCATGAGCTGGTAGCGGCGCTCCATCTCCTTGACCGCCCAGCGGAGCGCCACCGCCGCCTGCTTCGGGTCGGTCACGACCGGCAGGAGGAGGTGCGGGATGCCCTCGTAGATCGAGAGCTCCAGCATCTTCGGGTCGACCATGATGAGGCGCACGTCATCCGGCGAGGCCTTGTACAGCATCGACACGATGAAGCTGTTGATGGCGACGGACTTGCCGCTGCCCGTCGCGCCCGCGACCAGGAGGTGCGGCGCCTTGGCCAGGTTCATCACCGCCGGGTTGCCGACGATGTCCTTGCCGAGCCCGAGGGTCAGGTGCGAGCGCGCCTTGGTGTAGGTCGTGTCGCTCAGGATCTCCTTGAGCCACACGATCTCGCGCGACTTGTTCGGCACCTCGATGCCGACCACGTCCTTGCCCGGGATGGGCGCGACGATGCGGATGCGCAGCGCCGAGAGCGCCATCGCGAGGTCGTCGCTGAGGTTCGCGATGGTCGAGATCTTCACGCCCGGCGCGGGCTTGAACTCGTACATCGTGATGACGGGGCCGGGGTGGATCTCCACCACCTTCCCCTTCACCCGGTAGTCGAGGAGCTTCGACTCGAGGATCTGCGCGTTCTTCCGCAGGAGCTCGCGGTCGTAGGCCGTCGTCTCGGGCGGCCGGTAGTCGAGCAGCGACAGCCCCGGCATCACGTAGGGCTTCTCGTCGCTCTCGGCGCTCGTCCCGAGCTCGAGCTGCTCGCCGATGACGAGGTCCCGGCTCCGGCGCATGGCGGCCGACTCGACGATCTTGATGGTCCCGGCGGGCGCCGTCCCGTCGCCGTCCTCTTCGCCGACCTCGACGATCTCCGCGGCGTCGTCGACGTCCTCGTCCGCGTCCGCGTCCACCGCGTCCACGAGCTCGACGTCGACGTCCTCATCGGCGTCGCGCTCGTCGGCGACGTCCTCCGGCGGCGCGGTGCGCGTCGGCGGCGGCACGATGACGGGCCCGTCGTCCTCGACCGGCGTCGCCTCGGGCGCCTCGGCCGACGTCTCTGTCCGCTCCGCCGCAGGCGCGCTCTCCTCGGCGGGCGCCTCCTCGGTGACCATCCGCCGGCGCTCCGCGATCCGCGGCCCCTCGGCCTCGGCGTCCTTCTCCTCGCGCGCCTCGACGGCGGCCTCGGACCCGAGCTCGGCCTCGGTCTCGTCTTCCACCGGCTCCGACCGACGCCACGGCCACCGCCGCTTCGGGCGCGCCTCGGCGGCGTCCTCCGGCGCGACCGCCTCGTCCTCGGGGCCGTCGCCGTGGGTCACCCCACGCCGCACCAGCACGGCCACGCGCTTGCCACCACGGCCGACGAGGTGCGCGAGCTCGAAGAGGCTCCGCCGCGTGACGGCGATGAGCGAGATGAGGAAGATCGCCGAGAACGCGATGGCCGTGCCGGCGGTCGACAGGAGCGAGCTCGAGATCTCACCGACCCAGGCGCCGGTCTCGCCGCCCGGCGGATGGTCGAGGAGCTGCGCGGGGGCGAACATCACGTGGCAGAGGACCGCCCCGCTCAGGAGGAGGCCCAGCCAGCCGAGCAGATCGAGCTTGGTGACGCGCGCGCGCCGCCCGATCAGGTAGCTCGCACCGAAGTACCCGAAGGACAGCGCGAGCACGAAGGCGCCGCCGCCGAGGGCGTCGAGGAAGAGGTCGGCGACCTGGGCCCCGACCGGCCCGATGAGGTTCGAGACGCCGCTGGCCCGCCCGCGGGCGGCCGACGCGACGTCCGCGCCGTCGAAGGTCAGTAGCGCCAGCAGCAGCGCGATCGCGAAGGCCAGGACGAGGATCCCGTAGATCTCCAGGCGGATGACCGGGTCCTCGTCGGACCGTCGTCCGACCACGCGCTCCTGCATACGAAAGCGGTGCTCTGGGGTGTTCGTCGCCACCGCGCGAACCTACACCGAATCGGACGACGCGCAACATCTTGACCTGAACGGTTGGGCAGTCCCGACGTCGACCCGCGGACAGCCGCGATTCGACTCGCGCCGCCTGTCCCGGGGTCGACTCAGGTCGCCGACCAGGCGCCCATCAGAAGCTCGAAAGACCGCAGCCGGCCTACGTGATCGACGATGTGGCTCGCGACCATGACCTCGTCGGCGCGGGACGCGCGGGCGAGCGCGGCGATGCGCGTGGCGACGGACTCGGGCGTGCCGACGATCTGCGTGGCCCGGACCTGCTCGGCGACGGCCTCCTCCGCGGGGCTGAAGCGGTAGGCGCGCGCGGCCTCGGGGGTCGGGGGCCGGACGGGGCGCCCGGTGTGGAGCCGCGTGAAGGCGACGAGCGCCGGCCGCGCGAGGTCGACGGCCTCCTCCTCGGTCTCGGCGACGAAGGCGGCGACGGCGAGCATCGACTGAGGCGCCGTGGTGACGCCGGGGCGGAAGCGGTCTCGGTAGGCGCGCATCGCGCCCTCAGGAGGCGCCGGGCTGAAGTGCGCGGCGAAGGCATAGGGGTAGCCGCGGTCGGCGGCGAGGCGGGCGCTGAAGTCGCTCGAGCCGAGGAGCCAGATGGGCGGCAGGCGCACGTCGTCGGGCTGCGCGACGACGCCGGGGACGCGCCCCCGGTCCCAGGCGTAGAGCTCGTCGAGCTGCTCGGGGAAGTCGTTGCGCATCACGAGCTTGGGATCGCCCCGCAGCGCCATCGCGGTCCGCCCGTCGGTCCCCGGGGCGCGCCCGAGGCCAAGGTCGACGCGCCCGGGGTACATCGCCTCGAGGAGGCGGTAGACCTCGGCGATCCGCAGCGGCGCGTGGTTCGGGAGCATGACGCCACCGGCGCCGAGGCGGATCCGCTCGGTGCGCGCGCCGACGTAGGCGATCATCAGGTCGGGCGCCGTCGAGGCCACGCCGGGCAGGCTGTGGTGCTCGGCGTACCACACGCGGGTGTAGCCGAGACCCTCCGCGTGACGCGCGAGCGCGACGCTGTGGGCGAGCGCCTCGGCGCTGGTCTGGCCGTCGCCGAGGGGCGCGAGGTCGAGGATCGAGAGCGGGAGCGGCATGGACACCTCCGTGCCCTCAGATACCGCATCCGCCGCGCGATCGCACGCCCACGAGCGGCGCCCGGCTCAGCCCTTGCGCACCTGCCGGTGCGCGATGGCGGCCTTGACGAAGTCGGCGAAGAGCGGGTGCGGCTTCAGCGGGCGCGACTTGTACTCGGGGTGGAACTGCACGCCGACGAACCACGGGTGACCGGGCACCTCGACGCACTCCACGAGGTCGAGGTCCCGGTAGGTGCCGGTGGCGACCAGGCCGGCCTCGTTCAGGCGCTCGCGATAGCCGTTGTTGAACTCGAAGCGGTGGCGGTGGCGCTCGCTGATGAGGCGCTTGCCGTAGGCCGCGTGGACGAGGCTGTCGGGCTTGACGTTGCACGGGTAGGCCCCGAGCCGCATGGTCGCGCCCTTGTCCTCGACGTCCTTCTGGGCCTCCATCAGGTGGATGACCGGGTGCGGCGTGTCGGGGTCGAACTCGGTCGAGTTGGCGCCCGCGAGGCCGGCCACGTTGCGCGCGTACTCGATGGTCGCGCACTGCATCCCGAGGCAGATGCCGAAGAACGGGATCTCGTTCTCGCGCGCGTAGCGCACCGCCGCGATCTTGCCCTCGATGCCGCGCTGGCCGAAGCCGCCGGGGACGAGGATGCCGTGGGCGTGGCCGATGACCTCCTTGAGGCTCTCGGCGTCGTCCTCGAAGCGCTCGCTGTCGATGTAGTCGAGGACGACCTTGCACTCGTTGGCGAGCCCGCCGTGGGTCAGCGCCTCGTTGAGGGACTTGTAGCTCTCGACGAGGTCGACGTACTTGCCGACGATGGCGATGTGGACCTGGTCGCTCGGGTGGAGGGTGAGCGAGACGACGCGCTCCCAGTCGCCGAGCTCGGGCATCCGGGTCCACATGCCGAGGGCCTCGACGACGCGCTGGTCGAGCTCCTCGGCGTGGAGGGCGAGCGGCAGGGAGTAGATGGTCTTCTGGTCCTCGGCCGTGATGACGCAGTTCGTCTTCACGTTGCAGAAGAGGCTGATCTTCTTCTTGATGTCCGTGGCCAGCGGGCGCTCGGTGCGGCAGACGATGATGTCCGGCTGGATGCCGATCTCGAGCAGCGCCTTCACCGAGTGCTGGGTCGGCTTGGTCTTCAGCTCACCCGCCGCCGCGATGTACGGGACGTAGGTGAGGTGCATGAACACGGAGTTCTCCTCGCCGACGTCGAAGGAGAGCTGGCGGACGGCCTCCATGAAGGGCAGCGACTCGATGTCGCCGACCGTGCCGCCGACCTCGACGATGCAGATGTCGCGGCCCTCGCTGGCGGCGATCATGCGGTCCTTGATCTCGTTGGTGACGTGCGGGATGACCTGCACGGTGCCGCCGAGGTAGTCGCCGCGCCGCTCCTTCTTGATGACGGCGTCGTAGATCTGGCCGGACGTGAAGTTGTTCTTCCGCGACGTCGTGAGCGAGAGGAAGCGCTCGTAGTGGCCGAGGTCGAGGTCGGTCTCGGCGCCGTCGTCGGTGACGAAGACCTCGCCGTGCTGGAACGGGTTCATCGTCCCGGGGTCGACGTTGATGTACGGGTCCATCTTGAGGATGGTCACGTTGAGCCCGCGCGCCTCGAGCAGCGCGCCGAGGGCCGCGGCGGTGAGCCCCTTGCCGAGCGACGACACGACGCCGCCGGTCACGAAGATGAACTTGGTGTGCTTGTACCCCATCGCTCGCGTCGCCCCCAAATGGTGCTCGTGTGACGTTCCCGTCTCGGATGTCGCGCGGCCGGTCAGACGTCGGCCTTGGCCTCGCGCTCGATCTCGGCGTCGCTCTTGCGCAGGTAGATCGGATCCACCGCCGGCGCCGCCGCGGCGTCCCGACCGGCCCGATCCCACGCCAGCGCGGCGAGCGCTGCGACATGCCGCGCCGCGGCGCGGTGCCAGTCCGGGGGGACGGAGGACGCCACGTTGTATGTCAACGCCCCCGAGCCGAAGACCAGCGCGGGGGCGCTCGCCTCGTCAGCGGCCTCCCGGACCGCGGACATGAGTGAGTCGCACGTCACCACGCGGGGCGCAAGCACGGTGTCCGTTTCCCCATAGGTCCCGACGCGATAGGCGGCGCCATACACCTCGCCACGGCGGGCGTCGAAGAGGGGGACGATCAGCGCGTCCCGGCCCGCGCCGTGCTGGGCGAGGGCCTCGAGGCTCGGGACCGGCCACACCGGGACGCCGAGGCCGAGGCCGAGACCGACGGCGGTGGCGAGCCCCACGCGGACGCCGGTGAAGCCGCCGGGCCCGCGCCCGGTCGCCACCAGCGCGAGGTCCCGCGGTGTGAGGCCGTGGCGCCAGAGCATCTGGTCGACCATGAGCAGCACGCTGTCGGCGTGGCGGTGACCGCGGTGGGCCGTGGTCTCGTCGACGAGGCGCCAGTCGGTCGGCGGGGTGCCGGGCGCCTCGGGGAGGCGCCAGAGGGCAACGCCGAGCTCGTCACCGCCGGTCTCGAGCCCGAGCACCCAGGGCCCCAGCGGTCCGCGGGCGCCGCCGAGGCGACGGCCGCGGGTGCGCGCGATGGTCACGGCCAGAACCCTCCGAGCATGCCCACGCCGCCGCAGCCGCGGTTGAGGTCGTTGCGGAGCACGATGACCATGAGGACCACGATGAAGGCGAGGCCCATGTAGGTCGCGATCATCCGCACGCGCATGGAGACGGGCTTGCGCCGGATGCCCTCGATGGCGAGGAACATCATCGTGCCGCCGTCGAGGACCGGGATGGGGAGCAGGTTGATGAGGCCGAGGCTGACCGACAGCACGGCCATCAGCTTGAAGAAGCTCTCGAGGCCGTTGCTGGCGGCGCGGGCGGTGATCTGCGCGATGAGGACCGGCCCGCCGAGGCCTTCCTTGACGCTCACCTTGCCGGTGAACAGGCCGCCGAGGATCCCGACGGTCGTCTGGAGCGACTGCCCGGTGCGGCTCAGCATCGTGTCGATGGCGTAGGAGAAGCGGTTCTCGACGGGGATGGGCGCGGGGTCGCTCGTCGCGTAGCGCGTCTCGATGCCGTGGATGGCGCGCTTGGCGTCGGGCTGCAGGTCCATCGGCCACGGGACCTCGACCTTGGCGAGGGTCGCGGTGACGCGCTCGCCGGCGCGGTCGAGGGTCAGGGTGAAGTCCTCGCCGACCTTCTTCCGGTCGAGGTAGTCGCCGGTGAAGAGCCACGAGTCGCAGGCCTGGGCGTCGACGGCGAGGATGCGGTCCCCGCGGCGGACGCCGGCCTTGTCGGCGGGCGATCCGGGCATCGCGTGCTCGACGACGCACTCGGCGCTGAAGACGCCGCGGTCCGCCGCGCCCGTGGCGGGCGGGAGGGTGACCTTCTCGACGTCGCCGAGGGCGAGGGCGAGGTTGCCGGCGACCTCGGGGTGGTAGCGGACCACGCCGAGCTCGACCGCGCGGCCTGCGGCGGCCTCGATGCGCTGGAGGGCGCGGGTGAGGTAGGGCTCGGCCTCACCGTCGATGGTGACGATGCGGTCCCAGGTGCGGAGCCCGGCGGCTTCCGCCTGGGAGCCGGGGGTCACCGCGATGATGGGCTCGACGAAGGTGGCGCCGACGCCGATCTTGCCGACGGTGCGCGCCATGACCGAGGAGCCGGGGATGAGCTCCTGCACACGCGCGCGCGGGGTGATCTTGCCGCGCCGGATTTCGCCGAGGTGCTCCCAGGCGATGTCGATCTCTTCGCCGGGGTGGTCCTCGATGAGCGGCGCCATCTCCTCGGCGAAGTAGCGGACCGGCTCGCCGGCGACCTCGGTGATGCGGTCACCGGGGCGGATGCCGGCGGCCCAGGCGGGGTGGCCCGGGTCGACGGTGCCGGCCACGCTGGGCATGGTCGCGTCGGTGGCGAGGCCCACGAAGAAGAAGACGACGAGCGGCAGGAGCAGGTTGAAGCCGGGGCCGGCGAGGGAGATGACGAAGCGACGCCAGACGGGCTTGTAGTTGAGCGCCCAGGCGTGGACCTCGTCGGGGACCTCCTCGGTCGGATCGGCGCCGAGCATCCGGACGTAGCCGCCCACGGGGAGCGCGGCGATGATGTACTCGGTCGGCGGGAGCGCCGGGTTCTTCTGCTTGCCCTTGATGGTCCAGAGGCGCGGGCCGAAGCCGATGGAGAACTCGACGACGTGGACCCCGAGTCGGCGCGCGGCGAGGTAGTGCCCGAGCTCGTGCACGAAGATCAGCCCGCCGATCATGAGGACGATGTAGAGGACGGTGAGCAACGCGGGGACCTCGGGGCGCCGGGTGCGGTGGCGGTTGAGCGGACCGTGCCGTCCGGGGATCGGGGACGAACGAACCGGAAGGATAGGCGCGCACGCGGCTGGCGCCAACGGTTGATTGCGGCCCCGGGGCGGCGGCGCGGGGTTCGGGCGCGCACCGAGCCCCTTGACATCGCCGGAGCGGACCGCGAAGGATGAGCCGATGAACGCGGAGCAGGCCGTCACGCGGTGCCCCATCTGTGGGGTGACCTTCGACCCCGAGGCGGACCGGCGCAACCGGCCGTTCTGCAGCGAGCGTTGCCGCTTGGTGGATCTGTCGCGGTGGCTCCGCGGCGAGTACGTCATCCCCGGGCGGCCGGCCATCGACCCCGACACGCTGGCCGAGCTGGGACTGGACGCGTCCGACCTCGACCTCACCGAGGAGTAGCCGTGGAGCCGTGCCTGAGCTGGGAGAATCTGGACCCGCAGATCGTGCGGCTGTCTCTCGACAACGGGCGCGGGAACGCTCTGTCGCGGCAGCTGGTGGACGAGCTGGAGGGGGTCCTGGGTGACCTCGAGGCGGCGCCGCCGCGGGCGCTGGTCCTCGACGGTGGCAACGCCGCGCTGTTCAGCGGCGGCTTCGACCTGGTCGAGCTGATGAGCTTCGACGCGCGCGACACGCGGCGCTTCTTCAAGCGCTTCGCCGAGATCCTGGCGCGCGTCACCGAGCTGCCCTGCCCCACCATCGCGGCGATCCACGGGACGGCGGTGGCGGGTGGGTTCCTGCTGGCGGCGGCGTGTGACTTCCGGGTGGTGCAGGACGCCGACCTGAAGCTCGGGCTGACCGAGGCGGACATCGGCATCGCGGTGCCGGCGCCCGCGCAGGTGCTGGTTGCGGCGCGGACGTCGCCGTCGGTGTCGCTGCGGCTGTCGACCTTCGGGACGCTGCTGGGCCCCGAGGAGGCGATGGCCATCGGCTACGCGAGCATCGTGCACCCGAACGCGCAGGCGGAGGCGATCAAGCTGGCGCGGGTCCTGGCGGAGAAGCCGGGCGACGGCGTGAGCGTGACCAAGCGGCTCGCGGGGGCGGCGCTGGCGCAGGAGATCCGCGCGGCGGACGCGCGCGGCTTCGAGGCGTTCTTCGACAGCTGGATGTCGCCCGCGGCGCAGCAGAAGCTCCGCGCCCTGGCGTCGCGCCTGAGCGGCTGACCCGCGGCGTCGTGACCGCCCGCGTCGAGATCCTGCGCGTCATCGACGGGCTCGTGGTGGTGAACAAGCCGCCCGGGCTGCCGTCGACGGGGCGCGACCTGGACGACCCGGAGTGCGCGCAGCACCAGGTCGCGCTGGCGCTGGGGCGGCCCGGGCGCGTGTGGGCGGTGCACCAGCTCGACAAGGACACGAGCGGGCTGAACCTCTTCGTGATGCGGAAGGGGCTGGTCGCGCCGTGGGCGGCGCGGCTGGCGTCGGGCGGCGGGCGCGAGGTGAAACGCTACCTCGCCGTGTGCCATGGCGAGCTGCGATCGGAGCGGAGGGTGGACGCGGCGATCGGCCGACGGCGTGGTCCGGACGGCAAGACGTTTCCTGCGCTGACGCGGGACGGGAAGCCGGCGCGGACGCGGATCCTGCCGCGATCGGTGGGGGGCGGGTTCTCGCTGGTCGAGGCGCGGCCGGAGACCGGGCGGACGCACCAGGTGCGGCTCCACCTGGCGGCGCTCGGGCACCCGCTGGTGGGCGAGGCGATGCACCGGGAGCCGCCATGTACGCTCCACCCCCGGCACGCGCTGCACGCGTGGGCGTTGGAGCTGGGGCCGCCGGAGGGGCGGCTGGAGGCGCCGCTGGCGGCGGACCTCGTGGCGCTGCTGGCGCGGCTCGGCCTCGCCGGCTGAGGTAGGCAGCGAGCGACCTTCGTGCTACTGCCGGGGGGCGCGCAGCACGGCCACGGCGTCGCGCCGCGCCGCACACACACGACACCGCGAGGGCCGCCTGTCGCTGGGGCCGCCGCTCGCGGCGCGTCACCGCTGGAGGACATCATGCAGCTCGACAACGTCATCGCCATCGTGACCGGGGGCGCCTCGGGGCTCGGCAAGGCCACGGCCGCGCGGTTTGCGCGCCAGGGGGCGAAGGTCGCCATCGCGGACCTGCCGACGAGCGCCGGCGAGGAGGTCGCGGCGGAGCTCGGGGACAACGTCATCTTCTGCCCGACGGACGTGACGTCGGAGGCGGACGCGACCGCGACGCTGGCGAAGGCGCGCGAGGCGTTCGGGCCGGTGAACGTGCTGGTCAACTGCGCGGGCATCGCCGTCGCGGTGAAGACGGTGTCGAAGCGCGGGCCGCACGCGCTCGAGCTCTTCAGCAAGGTCGTCACGGTCAACACGATCGGCACCTTCAACATGATCCGCCTCGCGGCGGCGGCGATGGCCGGCAACACGCCGAACGCCGGGGGCGAGCGCGGCGTGATCGTCAACACGGCGAGCGTAGCGGCGTTCGACGGGCAGATCGGGCAGGCGGCCTACTCGGCGTCGAAGGGGGCCGTGGTCGGGATGACGCTCCCGATCGCGCGCGACCTGGCGAGCTCGGGGATCCGCGTCTGCACCATCGCGCCGGGGCTCTTCAAGACGCCGATGCTGGCGGGGCTGCCGGACCAGGTCCAGAACGAGCTGGCGCAGACGGTGCCCTTCCCGGCGCGGCTCGGCGATCCCGACGAGTACGGGCAGCTCGCGCAGAGCATCGTCGAGAACGCGATGCTCAACGGCGAGGTGATTCGCCTCGACGGCGCGCTGAGGATGGCGCCGCGCTGAGGCCGGTCCTCGCGAGCGACCCGCACGGCGACGGAATGTCCCCGTCGCCGCGCGGTGTTCCGTGCTTCATCGTCCCCGTAGCCAGGGTCCCCGAACGCCGCATGTCACGCCACGCTCTCAACGTCCGGACGCGGTACCGCCGAGCGCGGGTCGTGGCGCTGGTGTGGGCGCTGGCCGCGGCGGTCGTGGCGGTGGGGGTCGCGGGGGGCGCGGCTCGGGCTGCCGGGCCGCGCTACACGGTCAAGCCGGGCGTGCGGCTATCGCCGGAGGTGCGGGAGAAGCTGGCGGACATCGCCGAGCGCTACCACAAGGCGACCAAGCGGACGTTCCTGGTCACGAGCGGGACGCGGTCGCCGCGAGAGCAGGCCGAGGCGATGTACGGCAAGCTCCGGGCGGGCGACCGGCTGTGGGTCTATCGCGACCAGGCGTCGGTCGGACCGATTCGGGAGGCCTACGACCGCGGGCGGAAGAAGCGGTGGAAGAAGGCGCGGGTCATCGACGCGATGACGGAGATCATCGCGGGCCAGGTGGCGCGCGGGGTCTACATCTCGCGCCACCTGCGGGCGCATGCGTTCGATGTGCGCTGCTACGACATGACGCGGCGGCAGAAGCGAGCGTTCCGAGCGGCGGTCGAGGCGGCCCGGCACGTGCGGGTCATCGAGGAGAAGCGGCCGCCGCACTTCCACTGCGAGGTCCGGATCCCCCGCAAGACCGCGGCGCCGGGCGACGAGGGGGCGGAGGCCGAGGACGAGGACACGCCGGTGGCGGACGACGGCCCGGTCCCCGAGGCGGACACGGGAGCCGACGCAAGCGACGCGGGCGCGGCGGTCGAGCCGGACGGCGGGGCAGCCAGCAAGGCTAGCGACGAGGACGCGGGCGGCGCGCCCCGAGACGAGACCGACGCGGGGGCGCGCGCGGACTGACGTCCGGGGTCAGTCGCCCCGGAGGACGCGGTCGAGGGCGGCCTGGACGGCGGGCTCGGCCATGAGCGTGAGGTTCTTCCGGAGCGCGAGGGTGCGCTCGCCGATGCGGCGGAGCGCCTCTTGGTGGGCGACGGCGAGGTCGGCGACGGCGCGGGGGTCGTCGGCGAGCTCGTCGTGGAGCGCTCGAGCGGCGGAGAGGGCGCTCGTGAGCTCGGCCTCGTGGTCGGCGAGGTAGCTCGTGACCGCCTGCGCGGCGGCGGCAGGATCTTCGGCGTGGCGCTCGAGGAGGTCGACGATCGCCTCTTGGTGGACGAGGACGTCCGCGAGGGGGTCGCGGCCTGCGCAGCTCGTGAGGAGCGCGGCGGCGAGCAGGAGGACGGGCACGAGGGTCGCGACGTAGCGGCGCATGGAGCTCCCGGAGAGGTGTCGGTGCGCGGTTCCGAGGTGGTAGCGACGGACGCGGTCGGGGTCAAACGGCATCCGGGGGTCGGTTGCAATGGCGGCCCCCTTGGTGCCTTATCGCCCCATGAGGGCTCTCTTCCGCTTGATGATTCTGGCCGCTGCGGGCGCCGCGGCCGCGTGTACGGTGGCGGATTTGCCGCCGCTCCAGGACGCCACGGTCCGGGACACGGTGAGCGAGGTCGCCGACACGCTCAGCACCGCGGACACGACTTCGACCGACACGGCGGTCGCCGACTCGGCGAACGAGGACGACGCGGCCGAGGACACGGGGAGCGTGGCGGACACCGAGACGGTGGACGACACGGCGGTGGATGACACCGCTGGGGACGACGCGACCCCGGGCGACGACACGACCCCGGGTGACGACACGGCGGCGGACGACACGACCCCGGGTGACACGAATTGAGCGAGACGCACGCGCGGCTTGGTGAGCGGGATCTCTTCGAGGATCTCGAGGCCCGGAGCTACCTCGCCCACTGTGCGGTGGCGCCGCTGTCGCGGCCGGTGCGGGCGGCGGTGGAGCGCGCGCTGGGCGACTATGGGCGGCTCGGGCTGGGTGCGGTCGGGCCGTGGGTCGAGGAGCGGGGGCGGCTTCGGACGCGGCTGGCGCGGTTGATTGGAGCCGGGCGTCCCGAGGACGTCGCGCTCACGGGCGGGACGACGGCGGGGATCGTGGCGTTGGCGCAGTGTCTGCCGTGGCGCCCGGGGGACGCGATCGTGCTGCTTCGCGGCGAGTTCCCGACGAACGTGACGCCGTGGCTCCAGGCGGCGCGACAGCACGGGCTCGACGTCCGGTGGCTGGAGGCGGAGGACTTTCGCCCCGGAGGTCCCGGCCTCGAGCGGCTCGAATCGACGCTGCGGGAAGGGGCCGTACGGCTGGTCGCGGTGAGCGCGGTCCAGTTCCAGAGCGGTCTGGCGATGCCGCTTGCGGCGATGGCGGATCTCGCGCACGCGCACGGGGCGCTCCTCTTCGTGGACGCGATCCAGGCCGCCGGGGTGACGCCAATCGACGTCCGGACCACGGGGATCGACCTGCTCGCGTGTGGGGGACACAAGTGGCTCGGCGCGCTGGAGGGAGCGGGCTTCCTCTATGCGGCACCTCAGCACGTCGACACGCTGATGCCGAACGTCGCCGGGTGGTTGAGCCACGAGGACCCGCTGGGCTTCCTGTTCGGAGGGCCGGGGCTCCTTCGCTACGACCGGCCGATTCGCGCGCGGATCGACTTCGTCGAGGGCGGCTCGTCGTCGTCGGTCGGCTTCGCGGCGCTGAGCGCAGCCGTTGAGCTCGTCGAGGAGCTCGGGGTCGAGGCGATCGCGCGACACGTCGCGGCGTTTCACGAGCGCGTCGCGCCGGCACTCGTCGCGCTGGGATTCGTAGACGGACGCACGCCTGAACCCGAGGGGCGTTCGGGGATCCTTTCATTCCGGCCGCCTCCGGACCTCGACCTCTCCGCGGTGCGGCTGGGGTTGGCCGAGCGCGGCGTGGTCGTGACGGCGCCGGACGGGTGGCTACGCATCGGGCCGCATTGGTGCACGCCGCTTGCGGAGGCCGAGCTGGTCACGGCGGCGGTGCACGAGGTGTGCGCGCTCCTACGCGCCTGAGCGTCGAATCACGCGACGCGGCCCTCGTCCCTACCGGCGACTGCCGGGGCCTGCTAGAGTCCGACGCATGAGAATCCGCCCAGCCCTCGTCTCGTGGCTCATCGCCACCGTCTGGATCTTCACGGCCTGCGACAGCTCCTCCGGGGGCGGCGACGACACAGTGGACGCCGCCATCGACGTGATCGCGGACGTCGTCGAGGACGCCGCATTGGACACGGCGCAGGGCGATACCCGCGTGCCCAATCCGGCGCTCGAAGGGACGGTTCCGGCGACGTTCATCGTGCGACCGGGGGTCGAAACGGTGACGGTCTTCGACGCGCCGGCCGGAGCGCTCCTGACGCTCTACGACGGTGCTGGGGACCGTGTCGTAACGATGACTGCGGACGCGTTTGGGCAATGTCACTTCGCCTACGTGCCGGCGGAGTACGAGGTGGTCGACTTCACGACGAGCATCGATACCGAGGTCATCCGGCGCGGCGATGTGTTGAAGCCCGGCGATGGCTACGTGATTCGGCAGGACGACGAAGATCCGCCCCTGGCGTCACCGGAGTTTCGGGTGATGGCGATCGACGATGTCCCCGACGCCTCGCTCTTCGAGGGTCAGGTGCTCCAAGGGATCCACTACGGGATCTTCGGGCTCGGGGAGGGCGAGGTGCCCTACGACGGGTTCAACTACATCGAGACGCGGGACGGCGTGCTGCTGAGCGCGATGGTGCGTTTCCCGGACCCGGCCATCTGGGGCGAGGGGCCGTGGCCGACCGTGGTGGAGTACTCGGGGTATGCCCCGTCGAACCCTGATGGCCCCGATGCTGGCTCGCGGATCGCGACCTTGCTCGGGTACGCGACGGTCGGCGTGAACATGCGCGGAACGGGTTGCTCGGGCGGGGTCTTCGACGTGTTCAGCCCGGCGCAGCAGGCCGATGGCTACGACGTCATCGAGACGGTCGCGCGACAGCCATGGGTACTCAACGGCAAGGTCGGGATGGTCGGGATCTCGTACCCGGGAATCACCCAGCTCTACGTGGCCGCGACGCGGCCGCCTCATCTGGCGGCGATTACCCCCGTGTCGGTGATGGCGGACCCGTGGCAGCTCCTTTGGCCCGGAGGCATCTACAACAACGGCTTCACGCGACAGTGGCTGGCGGAGCGCGACCGCCAGGCCGCGCCGAACGGGCAGAGCTGGACCGACGGACGTATCGCCTGGGGTGACGTCGACTGCGAGGCCCACCAGCAGCTGCGAAACCAGAACATCCCGTTCGAGGAGTTCTTCAAGGCGCTGGAGTTCTACCCGCCCGCGGCAACGGAACGCAGCCTGCCGCTACTGGTTCCGAAGATCGAGGTGCCCGTGTATCTGTCGGGGGCCTGGCAGGATGAGCAGACCGGACCACAGTTCGCGGAGATGCTCGGCGACTTCACGTCGGCGCCGTTGAGGCGCTTCACGCTCTACAATGGACGCCACGTCGACGGGTTCAGCCCGCTCGCGCTCACGCGCTGGTGGGAGTTCCTCGAGCTCTACGTCGCTCAACGACTGCCGCGGATGCCGGACTTCGTGCGGGAGCTCGCAGGGCCCGAGATCTCGCAGACCTACGACTCCGAGAACCTGACCTTCGAGCCGGACCGCTTCGCGGACTTGGCAGACGGAGACTACGCCGGGGCGCTGACGCGGTACGAGGCGGAGCCGGAAGTGCGCGTCCTGTTCGAGAATGGCGCCGGGGATGATGCGCAGCCGGCGGCGCCCGCGGCGCGGTTCGAGGCGAGCTGGAACGCATGGCCGCCGCCCGGGGCGGAGACGCGGGTGTTCTACCTCGCGCCCGACGGAACGCTCGCGGACGAGGCTCCGAACGACGAACACTCGGAACGCTTCATGTTCGACCAGGACGCCGGTGCGGTCACGTTCTTCCCGAACAACGAGTACCATCAGATGAGGCGGCTCTGGGACATGGAGTGGACCGAGTACCCGGCGGAACACAGCCTGTCATATGTCAGCGCGCCGCTAGAGGGCGACCTCGTCCTCGCCGGGCCCGGATGGGCCGATCTGTGGGTTGCATCCGACGCCGACGCACTGAACCTCCAGGTCACGATCAGCGAGGTCCGGTCGGACGGGGTCGAGTATCTGGTGCAGACCGGCTGGCTGCGAGTCGGCCACGACGGCGTGGATGCCGAGGCGTCGGGGGACCACTACGTCGCGTACACCTTCAAGGAGCGTGACTTCACGCCGCTCACGGCCGGCGAGTACGTCGAAACCTGGGTCCCCATCAACTCGGTGGCGCACGCGTTCCGCGCCGGTTCGCGACTCCGGGTCGTGATCGCGACGCCAGGTCGGGACAAGGGGCTCTGGGAGTTCATCAACCCTGACTACGGGGACACCGTACCGTGGCAACACGTTGCGTTCGGCGGGGACCGGGCGTCGAATCTGCACCTGACGACCGTGTCGGGAGTCGATGTCGCTCCTGGCTATCCACCGTGCCCCTCGCTGCGCGGGCAGCCATGCCGGACCTACACCGAGAGCACGAACGCTCCGTCCGAATGACGAGGCGAGCCCTCTCTAGCGAGAGCGAGAGTCGCGCCACGGGCCCCGCCACAGGGCGGCCGGCGCGCCCGTTCGCATGTCCGCAAAGAGCTAGGGCGGCGGGTGGCAGGCGACCGCGTATCGCTCGACCATCTGGTAGGTCCCCTCTGGAAAGAGCACGCCCCGGACTCCCGCGACGAACGCCTCGAGCGCCCGACGATACTGAGCACGGAAGGATGCAATGCGGTCGAGCACGCCGCGCCGCGCCTCCGCGTCCCGCGCCGCGACCTCTGGCTTGAGGACCTGGCCGCGACCGTGCCCTTCCGCGCTCTGCGCACGGTCCGTCCAACGCCGCCGACGAAGCCGCTCGACTCCGAGGAACGTCCGACCCGCCGCCTTGAACGCCCGCCGCGCCCCGGCCTCGAGAGCCTCCGTGCGCTCGGTCAACACGGCCGCCCATGCCTCGTCGCTCAAATGGCGATGGGTCATGGGCTTTCGGAACTGAAGCTCCACCACCTCCGGCCACTTGTCGCGACGGAAGTACGGCAAGTCCGGACGCGCAACCCGCAACCCGCCGAGCACCGCGTCGGGCGCGCTCCGGATGCCAATCCACTGCCAGCCGTGCTCGACCAACCCGGCCTGGGTCGGATTCGCCAGCGTGTACGCGCACATCTCGAGCACGGCGCCAGCGTCGACGAGCTCCGTCACGACCGGCGCACGGCTCTCCCAGAACGCGTCCGTCCGACCCCGTATCTCGTTGACGACCTTCGCGACCTGCGCGTGCAGCCACTCGGTCAGCTTCGGATGCCGTCCGTACACGTCGTTCGCGACCAAGTGGTAGTGGTCCGACATGACCACCAGGGCCACCGGCTCGATTCCGAAGCGCTGGCAGCCAACGGCCAACAAGTACTCGAATACGAGATTCACGAGCGGCGATGGCTGGAGCATGAAGCGCCGCTCCAGACAGCGTCGGACGATCATCACAACCTTCTCGGGAAGTACCTGGCGTGGACGAGTCATTCCACGGGCCAAAGCAACCCGAATGCCAACCCAAGAACATCCGAATTACAGGAACTTACCGCCCCGCGAACATCGTCCTGCGTCCCATCGTGGCACACCGCGGGACAGCCCAGCGGCAACCGCTCGGAATCTTTGGTTCGCCGTGACACATGGGCGGTACACCGCGGGACAGGCGCTGCGTCTCACCACAGCGCCGCGCCACCGAGCGTCCTCGCGAAGAACCGAAAGGCCGTCTTGTACACGTGCAGCTGCGCCGCCCGCCCCGAGATACCGTGCGCCTTGCCCGGGTAGATCATCATCTCGAACGGCGCGCTCTCGTCCTCGAACGCCTGCACGAGCCGCAGCGTGTGCTCGAACAGCACGTTGTCGTCCGCCGTACCGTGGATGACCACCAGCGGCCGCGCCAGGAGCTTCGCGCGCCGCACGAGATTCGAATCGACGTACGGCGCAGCCTTCCCACCCTCGGGCATCCCGAGGTATCGCTCCGTATAGTGGGTGTCGTACAGCGTCCAGTCGGTCACGGGAGCGACTGCGACCGCGGCCGCGAACGGCGTGTCCGCATCCAACACCGAGCGCGCCGCCAGATACCCCCCGTAGCTCCAGCCCCACACGCCAATACGCGCAGGGTCCACCCAGTCCAGCCCTGCGACCTCGCGCACCGCGCCGAACAGGTCCCGGACCTCCACCTCGCCCACTCGGTGGTAATGCGCCCGGTCGAACGCCCGGTCGCGGCCGCCCGTCCCTCGGTTGTCGACCAGCAGCACGCCGTACCCGTGCGTCGTCAGCCACACGAGGAGCGGATACGACCGCGTCCATCGGTTTGCGACCATCTGGTAGGTCGGCCCGCCGTACACCCAAGCGACGACGGGGTATTTCCACCCGGGTCGTCGCCCCACCGGCTCCATCAGGAGCCCGTTCAACACGCTCCCGTCCTCCGCCCGAAAGTCCCGCCACTCCAGGGACGGAGCAGGGAGCCCGTCGAGCTCCGGCGTCGGGTTGTCGTCGAGCACCACCGTCTCGCGCCCGTCCGCGGAGCCTAGGAGCGTTTGCGGCGGCCGTCCCCACGACGACACGACGTCCACGAAACACGTCCCCGACCGCGCGAAAGTCGGCCGATGCCACCCCGGCGCCCGCGTCACGGCCCAGGACGCGCCGCCCGCCAGGGCGATCGCCCGCACTTGCCGCTCCTTCCCCCGGTCTGCCGCCACCGTGTAAAACACCGTCCCGGCCTCGCGGTCCGTTCCCACCACGGCATCGACCGCATCGGGCTCCGCCGTGAGCGCGACGCGCGCCCCACTCGCACGGTCCACGATCTCCAGCTGCCGCCGCCCACTCGCCTCGTTCGACCACAGGAGCTTCCCGTCGGGCAGCCCGCGCAGGTCGTCGTGCAACTCCACCCAAGCGTCGTCGGTGTCCTCCAGGATCGTCCGAAGCTGCCCCTTCGCGTCTGCCTCGTAGAGCACCAGGCGCTTCTGGTCCCGGCTCTGCCACTGAACCCACGCCGCCCCGTCACCGAAAAACCCGGCCCGCGCCAGATACCCGTCCTCCGTCGGCGTCTTCAACGTGACGCGCCGCCCCGTCCGGACGTCGATGACATGCGCGGTCACCCGGGCGTTCGCCTCTCCTGCGGCGGGATAGCGCTGCTCGAACAGCTCCGTCCGGTCCGCGAAGATCTTCGACCGCATCTTCACGGCGACCGGGCCCTCGTCGACTTCGAACACCAGGACCTGCTGCTCGTCCTCGGACCACCAAAGCCCCTCGTGCCGCCCCATCTCCTCCTCTGCGATGAACTCGGCCAAACCGAAGGTCCGCGTCCCCCCCGCACCGCGCGTCAGCCGCTTCACGCGGCGTGTCCGGACGTCGAGCACGTACACGTCCCCGGCCTTCGTGAAGGACACCCAGTGCCCCTGCGGCGAGCACTTCGGCGCAAGCTCCGGGGCGTCGTCATCGCGCGTCAGCCGGACGACCTCCGGCGCCTCCCCGGGCCCGCCCAGCCGCGCCCAGTACAGGTCCCCCGAGAACGGAAACAGCAGCGCCTCCGCCCCCTCCCCACACCACATGAACGACGTGATCCCGCGCTGGTACACCCGCCTCCGCTGGAGCGCCATCCGCTCCGCCTCGGTCAGCTTCTGCGCCCCGCCCGCCGTCAGCAGGTCGGCCGTCGCGACGAGCCGCTCCGGCGCGCCCCCCGGAAGCCGCCGCCCCCAAAGGTCCAGCACCTCCGAATCCGCCTCGTTGGGCCGCAGGTACGCCAACACCGTCGCATCCCCGCTCAACGCCAGCTGCATCGGCGGCCGCCCCCCAAGCGGCGGATCGGCGAAGATCCGCTCCAACGTCAGCTCGCGGGTCGCCGCCTCCGACGACGGCGGCTGTGCCCTCGCGGACAGCGACGCCGCACCGAGCGTGGTGAGGACGAGAACAGAAGTGACGGCGCTAGAGACGATGTATCGCGACATGGCCGGCACCATGCCAGGTGCCGCCGCCTAGCGGAAGATCGCGAAGGCGCTCCGCGGGTCGTGCCCGGCCATCACGACCCGCGCCCGAATGAGCCACGTGCGCCCCGGCTCCAGGTCGTCCGGGAAGCGGAACGTCCCCTCGAAGGTCTTGCACTGGTCCGGCGCCAGCTCGAACGGCCCCACGATCTGGAAGGTGTACTCCGGGTCGGCCCGCCCCGGCAGCAGCTCCGCCGCCCGGTCGAGGATCCCCTCGTCGAGGTCGTCCTCGCCATGCAGATCCACGACCGCCGCGTCCGCCTTCACCGTCCCGCCCGTCGACGTCACGGTGATCCGCGCGCTCGCCTCCTCCCCCGGCGCCGCCCGCCCCCACCACGTCACGTCCACGACGGCCGCGTGCCCCGTCACGCGGTCCAACGCCCCCTTCAACCCCTGCTTCAGCACTCCGACAACACCCATCGGCCCCTCCATCGCCGACGCACCCTACCTGCACCGCCCGCCCCCCGGAAGTCCTCGGGCCCCCCCACCGACAACTGCTATGCTCCGCGCCGGAGGTCCCATGCTCGAGCGCCACACCGCCGAAAGCCACCCGGCCCAACGCCTCGCCCTGCTCCTCACGTTGTCGCTCCTCGCTCTCGGGGCCTGCGGAACCGACCGGACCACGACTGAAGCGGGCACGTCCGACGCCGCCGAAGCGCCCGAAGTCACCGACACATCTGGCGAAATCGACCGTCCGGACGTCGACTCCGACGCGTCCGACGATACGCCGGGCGTGACCTTCGAGCCGGTCCCCATCACCGCCGACGCCAGCTTCTTCGAGCTCTTCCGCCACGACCGCGTCCACCCCGTCACCGTCCGCATGACCCGCGACGCCTGGGACGGCCTCGTCGCCGAGATGCTCGACTACGCCGCCCTCGACGGCCTCATGCGCACCGGCCGCTACCACCACGCCGACTTCGTCTATACCGCCCCCGACGGCACCGAGGAGGTCGTCGAGGACGTCGGCTTCCGCACCCGCGGCAACACCACGCGCGTCGTCCCGCAGGACGTAGACGGCGCCTACCATCGCGCCCACTTCAAGGTCCGCTTCAACGCCACCTTCGACCTCCCGGCGGGCTCGCCCGCGGAAGAGGCCCGCAACGCCCGCCGCTTCCGCACCCTCCGCGCCCTCAACCTCAAATGGAGCGCCGAGGACGACCCCTCGAAGATCCGCGAGCTCTACGCCTACGACCTCCTCCGCCGCGCCGGCGTCTCCGCCCCCCTCACCGCGCCGGTCGCCTTGACGCTCGAGATCGACGGAACCCCCGTCTACTACGGCCTCTACACCGCCATCGAAGAGATCGACAAAGGCTTCCTCGCCAAGCGCCGGGGCAAGGACGGCAACGACGGCGACCTCTACAAATGCCTCTGGCAGGACTACGGCCCCGCCACCCTCGAGCCGGTCACCGACCCGCACGCCATCGGCGTCAAGGACTGGACCACCAACTACCGCCCCGCCTACGACCTCCAGACGAACGAGTCGACCTCCGACCACGCCGCCCTGCGCGCCTTCATCGCGCGGCTCCACGACACCCACGGCGAACAGCTCGCCGCCGAGCTCGCCGCCACCTTCGACGTCGAGCGCTTCCTCCGCGCCCTGGCGATGAACGTCCTCATCGGGATGCCCGACGACTACTGGGCCATGGGCAACAACTACTTCCTCTACTTCGACGCCGCCGGCGGGCTCACCGAGTTCATCCCCTACGACTACGACCACGGCTTCGGCGGCGGCTGGGAGCCCACCCCGGAGTGGTCCTACGAGGGCATCGCCACCGCCGACGTCCACACCTGGAAGAACCTGAACGCCGCCTGGTGGAACCCCCACACGACCCACCCCCTCGCCGACGGGCTCCTCGCCGTCCCCGCCGTTCGCGCGCGCTACGACGCCATCCTCGCCGCCCTCGTCGCCCCCGACACCGGCCTCTTCGACTACGCCGACTACGCCCGCGTCTTCGCCGCGCAGTCCGCCCTCTACGCTCCCTGGCTCCCGAACGACACCGGCGAGGACGAGCACATGGAGGACGACGGTCAGGCCGCCTGGTACTTCGCCACGAAACGCGCCTCCGTCGGCGCTCAGCTCGGCCTCGATCTCCCCACGGCGGATCGGTAGCCCCGAAAAGCCCTACGACGCAGTAGCAATCGGGATCATCGCCAGCGTGACTCATCTTATAGTCACGATTCTGATCCCAAGCGCGCGCGAATACGGACCCGGGCGGTCCACATTTCCACGAATTTGCATCGCCACATCGCGCCGCGTTGACCCGCGCCAACGCACGCTTTTCTGCGCAAACCTGCCAACCGGCCAGAATCCCGATGAAATAGCCGTCCGGTCGGCTTTCCGCCACCTGGGGTCTGTGTCAGGATGGCGCCGTCATGGCCGAAGTCGTCCTAGATAGAGTCACGAAGCGGTACCCGGGCGCCGTCGAACCGGCGGTGAACGAGGTCAACCTGACCATCAACGATGGCGAGTTCGTCGTCCTGGTCGGGCCCTCCGGGTGCGGAAAGTCAACCACGCTGCGCATGATCGCCGGTCTCGAGGAGATCACGGGCGGTACGATGTCCATCGGAGGTCGCGTCGTAAACGACGTCGCCCCGCGGGACCGCGATATCGCCATGGTCTTCCAGAGCTACGCGCTCTATCCGCACATGACCGTCGCCGAGAACATGGCGTTCGGTCTGAAGCTGCGGAAGATGCCGAAGGCCGAGATCGCCAAGCGCGTCCAGGGCGCCGCCGAGATGCTCGGGCTGACCGAGTACCTCGCGCGCAAGCCCAAGGCGCTCTCCGGCGGCCAGCGCCAGCGCGTCGCCATGGGCCGCGCCATCGTGCGCCAGCCCTCGGTGTTCCTCTTCGACGAGCCGCTGTCGAACCTGGACGCCAAGCTGCGCGTGCAGATGCGCGTGCAGATCGCGGCGCTCCATCGCAGCCTCGCGACGACGATGGTCTACGTCACCCACGACCAGGTCGAGGCGATGACGTTGGCCGATCGTATCGCGGTCATGTCGATGGGGTACCTCCAACAGTACGGCACGCCGATGGAGGTCTACCGCCACCCGAAGAACAAGTTCGTCGCAGGCTTCATCGGGAGCCCCGCGATGAACTTCGTTCCCGGCAAGCTCAGCGCGCGCGGCGACGACCTCGTCTTCCAGGGTCACGGGCTCGAGCTCCTGCTCCCGCCGGCCCACGCCGCCGCCTGCGCCAGCGCCAGCGGCTGCGAGGTCACCCTCGGGCTCCGGCCGCAGCAGCTCCACGCCGTATCCAACGGCGAGGCAGTCGTCGGGACCGGCGAGATCACCCACACCGAGAACATGGGCTCCGAGACCTTCGCCCACACCCGCATCGACCCGGACACCACGCTGGTCGTGCGCCTCCCCGGCGACCGCCTGGCGACCGTCGGCGATACGCTCGCGGTGGGGGTCGAGGCCAACCGCTTCCACGTCTTCGACGCCGACGGCGTCAACCTCACCCGCGAGACCCAGAGGGGATCCGATGCAGCTGCTTGAGAAGAACCTCGCCACCCTTCGCCCCGGCCTCGCCGCCCTCGGCCTCGCGCTGATCCTGTCCGCCTGTGGCGGCAAGAAGGACGCGCCCCCCGCCGAGACGAAGGCCCCCGAGACGGCCGCCCCCGCCGAGACCGCCGCCCCGGCCGCGGACGAGGACGTCAAGGCGCCCGAGGCGACCGCCGACGCCGCGGCCCCGGCGCCCGCCCCGAAGGACGACAACACGACCGCCGCCCCTGCCCCGGGCGCCGGCGAGCCGGTCGAGATCGTCCTCTGGCACGCCTACCGCGCGGGCGAGGCCGACGCCTTCGCCAAGGTCGTCGACCAGTACAACGCCTCGCAGAACAAGATCCACATCCGCGCCCAGGCGGTCCCCTACGACCCCTTCGTCGACAAGGTCACCATCACGGTGCCGCGCGGCCAGGGTCCGGACCTCTTCATCTTCGCCCACAACATGATCGGCAACTGGGTCGAGCAGGGCGTGCTCGAGCCCATCTCCGGCCAGATCGACGGCGAGACCCTCAAGCAGTACCTGCCCGAGTCGGTCAAGGCGCTCGTCTACCGCAAGAACCTGTACGGCCTCCCGCTCGCCATGAAGTCGCTGGTCCTCTTCTACAACAAGGACCTGGTGCCCGAGCCGCCGCAGACCATGGAGGACCTCGTCGCCAAGGCCAAGGAGCTCAAGAGCGACGAGCGTGAGGGCATCGTCTACCAGGCCGGCGGCCTCTACTTCCACGCGATGTGGATCTACGCCTTCGGCGGCCAGATCTTCGACGCCGACCACAACCCGGCCTTCGACACCCCGGAGCAGCTCGCCGCCCTCCAGTACGTCCGCAAGCTCCACTTCGAGGACAAGATCGTCCCGAAGGGCATCTCCGGCTTCATGGTCACGAGCCTCTTCAACGAGGGCAAGGCGCCCTTCGTCTTCAACGGCCCCTGGTTCCGCCCCGAGATCAACGAGGGCCTGAACTACGGCATCGCCACCATCCCGGCCTTCGCCGACGGCAAGACGCCCAAGCCGATGCTCGGCATCGAGGCGATCTTCGTCACCAAGACCTCCAAGCACAAGGAGGAGGCGCTCGAGGCCGCCAAGTACCTCGCCGGGGCCGACTCCGCCGGCATCCGCATGCGCGAGGGCAAGCAGCCCGTCTGCCACAAGGCCACGCTCGAGGCCGGCGCCACCGAGGACGCGACCATGAAGGTCTTCCTCGATCAGGCTCAGAACGCCGTCCTCATGGACGCGTCGCCCGAGATGCAGCTCCTGTGGACCCCTGCCGACATCGCCATCGCCGCGGGCATCTTCGTCGAGGACCGGGATCCGGCCGCCGAGCTGAAGAAGGCCCAGGAGAAGATGGTCAGCGACATCGCCAAGCGCGGCAAGTAGCAGAGAGGGGCGAGACTCATGTCTGTCGACGCCGGCCCGGCGATCCAATTCGGCCCAAGAGCGCCGCTCTACGCGCGCATCTCGGATGCCCTGGCCGCGGCGCTCGTCGTCGGGATCGTGGCCGGGTCGGTCCTCGGGCTGACCCGCTACAACGACGCCCGCGACCACCGCCGCGCGGTCGAGACCCAGGTCGGCGCCATCGCCGACGACCTCGCCCAGCGCGTGGCCTCCGCCGGCCCCGGCGCCGTCGAGCAGGTCCCCGACAACGTCGCGGCCGCCTACGTGGTGACCTCCGGCGGCGTCGACGACTTCGGCATCGCCGTCGGCTCCGACGTCGCGGCCCAGAACGTCCGCGACAAGGGCGTCGTCAACGCGGACGCCGGGATCGTCAAGCAGGGCCTCCTCAACCGCTCGGCGGAGCTCCAGGACTACTTCGACAAGAAGCAGGAGATCCCCAAGGACCGCCGCTACAGCGTCGTCAAGCTGAGCGACACCGACAACGCCTTCTCC
Organism: Deltaproteobacteria bacterium; assembly: GCA_006226565.1. GTDB lineage: Bacteria > Myxococcota_A > UBA9042 > PHBI01 > PHBI01 > PHBI01. The sequence continues at coordinate 28,471 of SBGO01000509.1, forward strand.
GCCACGGCCCAGGTCGTCAAGGACGGCAAGTACGACGGGATGGTGCACGTCGTCACCCGCGTGCCCAACCCGGCGCCGAGCACCCCGACCTCGCAGCTCCTCCTGATGCTGCTCCTGTCGGTCATCCTCGGCTTCGCCGCCTCCTACGTCCCCGGGATCAAGCGGCGCGTCGCCCATGGCCTCGCCGTCGCCATCCCGACCGGCCTGACGTTCATGGCCCAGGCCGACGCGGCGCTGGTCCTCTGGCCGGGCGTCGTGAGCCTCGTCCTCGGCGGCGTCGCCATCTCCGGCATCGCCAGCGTCTTCCGCGGCGTCCGCGAGCAGCCCCGCACCTACGTCTACGTCGTCCCGGCCATGATCGGCATGATCGTGCTGGTCTTCGTGCCCTTCGCGATGGGCGTGGCCATCGCCTTCTTCTCCAAGGACGGCGACTTCACCGGGCTCGGGAACTTCCAGGAGATCCTCAACCCGTCGGCCACCACCCACCCGAACTTCTACTGGACGACCTCGGTCACCATCCTCTGGACCGTCCTGAACGTGCTCCTGCACGTGTCGCTCGGCGTCGCGCTCGCGCTGGTGCTGAACCGGCCGAAGCTCCGCCTCAAGGCCATGTACCGGGTGCTGCTCATCATCCCGTGGGCGGTCCCCAACTACATCACGGCCCTCATCTGGAAGTCGATGTTCAACCAGCAGTACGGCGCGGTGAACTCCCTGCTGGATGTGCTCGGCATCGACCAGGTCAACTGGATCGGCCCCGGCTCGAGCTTCGCCTCGAACTTCATCGCCGACCTCACGACCAACACCTGGCTCGGCTTCCCGTTCATGATGGTCGTCACCCTCGGCGCGCTCCAGTCCATCCCGAAGGAGCTCTACGAGGCCGCCGACATCGACGGCGCCGGCCGCTGGCAGCGCTTCCGCACGGTCACCCTGCCGCTGCTCAAGCCGGCCCTCATTCCGGCCATCATCCTGGGCGTCGTCTGGACGTTCAACATGTTCAACGTCATCTACCTCGTCAGCGGCGGCGCCCCCGAGAACGAGACGAACATCCTCATCACCGAGGCCTACTACGCCTTCAAGGTGCTCAACCGCTTCGGCCTGGCCGCGGCCTACTCGCTGCTCATCTTCGTGATGCTGCTCTTGTACGGCTGGATGCAGAACCGAATCACACGAGCGACTGAGGGGGCCTTCGAATGAACACCGGCGACTACGAGGCACCCGCCGTGACCAAGCCGGCGAAGATCAAGTCGGGCAAGAGCCCCTGGGGCAGCATCGCGACCCACGCGGTCCTCGGCTTCGTGACCCTGGTCACGATGTATCCGCTGCTCATCGTGCTCCGCATCGCGCTCTCCCCGGGCGACTCCGGGATGAGCCCGTCGCTCAACCCGATCCCGCGCGAGATCAGCTTCGACAACTTCGTCGCGGTGGTCACCAACTCGAGCCCGCAGGGCGACTGGCTCTTCGGTCGCCAGCTCCTCAACTCCGCGGTCATCTCCATCGCGACGACGGTCCTCGGCATCTTCCTGGCGACCACGGCCGCCTACGCCTTCAGCCGCTTCCGCTTCCCGGGGCGCAAGGCGGGGCTCATGGCCTTCCTCGTCAGCCAGATGTTCCCGGGCGTCCTCATGATGGTGCCGCTCTACCTCATCCTCGAGGCCCTCGGCCTCCTCAACGCCTCCTTTGGCCTCGTCGTCGTCTACGCCACCATCGCCATCCCGTTCTGCGTGTGGATGCTCAAGGGCTACTTCGACACCATCCCGAAGGACCTCGAGGAGAGCGCCATCATGGACGGCGCCAGCCAGTTCACGATCTTCTGGCGCATCATCCTGCCGCTCTCGATGCCGGCCGTGGCCGTCACCGCGCTGTTCTCCTTCATGACGGCCTGGAACGAGTTCGTCCTCGCCTTCACCTTCATGGAGGAGCCGACCGCCTTCACCCTGCCCGTCACCGTGTACAGCTACGTCGGTGAGCAGTCGGTCGAGTGGGGCAAGTTCGCGGCCGCGTCCATCATCGTCTCGATCCCCATCATGGCCCTCTTCTTCGCGCTCCAGAAGAACCTCGTCGGCGGTCTGACCTCCGGCGGCGTGAAGGGCTGACCGATGAGCAACGGCAACGCCATGAAGAAAGCACGCGGTACCCGGAGCGATCTCGTCATGCTGCTCGTCGGCCAGGCGGGCATGCTCCTCGCGTATGGCCTGTTCCTGGCCGAGATCGCCCTCGGCAGCGGGCCGTCCGCGCCGCTCCCCATCATCCTGCTCTCGGGCCTCCCCATCGCGGCCGGCATCGGGCTCAACCACGTCTCGCCGCCGGGGCTCTCCCGCGCCGTCATCGCGGGCTGGATTGCGCTCCTCGCGCCGCTCGTGACGGTCTGGATCTACGCCTCCGTGCGGCCGTCCTTCGGTGACGCGACCTCCGCCGCGACCGCCGTCGACGTCCTGCTCGTGCTGAACCTCCTGGCCGGACTCCTCGGCGCCTGGGGCCTCGCCCGCTCCGAGGAGCGGACCTCGATGCACCTCGCGGCCGCCGGGCTGTGGGCCCTCGGGGCGCTCCTGGCGATCGTCACGATGCTCGCCGGGCACACCACCCTCCTGGTCATCGCCTCCTTCGCGGCGACCCTCCTCGGACAGGGTCTCACCGTCGTGGCGCTCCGCCGCGAGGACGGCTACAGCCTGGCTAGCGCCGCGCTCGCGAGCTGACCATGGGGGGGAAGCTCGTCCCGAAGGTCATCCTCGAAGGCACCCGCCTGACGTTCAAGACGGACACGGCCTTCGCCCTCAACGAGCACCCCCGCGTCGTCGGCCCCCGGAAGTACCGCTACCACTCGCCGGTCATCTCGGCCGAGTGGTGCGGCTTCACGAACTACCCGTGGGGTCGCGGGCTCATCAACTTCCGGCCCGATGAGGCCTTCAAGGCGATGGAGGCCTACGCGACCTGGGCGCGGCTGTTCGAGCTCCAGCGCTACTACTCCTGGATCATCGACCGCTTCCACCTCTCGGCGAAGGCCTACCAGCACCACGAGCACGGCATCGACTACGACTTCTCCGAGCTCGAGGCGCGGCTCCACGCCCTGAACTTCCGCGTCGTGCTGCTGACCCGCCGCCCCGAGACCTTCGAGACCGCCCGCACCGAGCGCCTCAAGGTGAGCGGCAACCCGGCACAGTACGACGACCTCTCGCTCTTCATCGAGGAGCAGGAGCGCCTCCGCGACGTGGTCCGGGCCTCGCGCCTCGAGCACCTCGAGCTCGACGTCTCGGCCCTCACGCCCGACGTGGCCGCCGACCGCATCGCCGACTGGCTCGAGAGTACCGGCGGCCTCTACCTGGACTGACCGGACGTCGCCTGAACCGACCGGACGACGCCTGAACCGACCGGACGACGCCGACTGACCGGACGTCGCCTGGACTGACCGGACGTCGACGGACGGACTGGGGGGACGTCGTCCGCACGGACGGACCGGACGTCGCCCACCCGCCTGGACTGACCGGACGTCGCACGGACGGACCGGGGGACGCCGACTGACCGGACGTCGCCTGGACTGACCGGACGTCGCAGACCGGACGTCGCCTGGACTGACCGGACGTCGCCTGGACTGACCGGACGTCGCACGGACGGACCGGGGGACGCCTACCTGGACTGACCGGACGTCGCCTGGACGGACCGGACGTCGCCTGGACGGACCGGACGTCGCGGACTGACCGGACGTCGCACGCTACCGCCGAGCTACGGTAGCGCGACCGTCTCGCCCCTCGCCCTGCGATCGGCGACCGACGCGCGCTCACCCGCTGCCTGTCGACGTCGCCGCGACGTCCGGACACCCCGGAGGCCTGTGGTGCGCGGCCGCGCGACCGGCCCCCCCTCGCGTGGCTCTGTGATGAGTGACGCTCCCTCACGGGGTGGCACGGAAGCTGCTATTTTGTTGCGCGTCGTCACCCCGGAAAAGGAAGCCGGCGACGACGCTACCACCAGCCTGGAGATCCACATGCATCCCACACGCATGGCCACCGCCGTGCTCGTCGGCCTTTGTGCGGCGAGCTTCTCATCCACCGCCCTCGCCGCGCCGGACACGCGCACCACGGTGTCGAGCTTCTTCTCCGTCACCATCTGCGGAGCCGTCGCCACCAACGCCGGGGTCAACGTCGGCGCCAAGATCGACGCCGACCTCGACGGTGAGGCCGGCGTCGGGGTCGACGCCTACGGCAACGGGCTCGACGGCGACGGCCTGGCCAAGGTCGCCATCGACGGCTCAGCCACCGCCTCCGGCCAGGTCGACGTCCGCATCACCGCCTGCTTCGACCTCGTCAAGCTCGCCGAGTTCCTCGAGCAGCAAGGCCCGAGCAGCGAGGCCGAGGCCGCCATCGTCCAGGCCTTCCAGAGCTTCGACCCGATCGAGCTCCGGACGAAGCTCCTCAAGGCGGCGCACCTCGTCGGCCTCGACCCGCAGCGCCTCATGCGCCTCCTCGACAAGGCCCCCGCCGCCGTCGACCAGCTCAGCGAGCGCCTCTCCAGCGGCAACCCCGTCGACATCATCCGCTCGGTCGACACCATCGAGCAGCTCGCCGCCGACGCCCCGCTCCCGGCCGCGACCCGCCAGCGCCTGAGCCAGAGCTACGAGGCGCTGACCAGCCACCTCCAGGGCGCCCTCGACCTCGTCGAGAACATCGCCTCGATCTGCAGCGACGACAGCCTCTCCAGCGACGTCAAGATGGTCCTCGGCGAGTTCTGCCGCCCCCTCGAGCTCGTCGACGAGGCGCAGGCCCTCAAGGACGCGGTGCTGCTCATCCCCCTCGTCAAGGACGGCGTCTCCGCGGCCAACACGGCTATCGGGAAGGTCCAGGACACCGTCGACGACCTCGCCGTCGTCGCCAACGCCATCCGCACCGTCGCCGTCGACACCTGGAACTTCCTCTCCGGCGCCGTGATGACCGCCATCAACGGCATCCGCGGCGTCGCGGACTCGACCTGGAGCTTCCTGGTGAACACCGTCAACAGCGGCATCCAGGGCATCAAGAGCGTCGTCGACCGCATCAAGAACCTCGTGGACGACGTCCTCAGCGCCCTGCCCTGACGACTCCGCGGCGCCTGCCGCCGACCACGCACCACGTTGACCCACCCGCGCCCCGACGGTCCGCCGCCGGGGCGCGCGCGTCTCCTCAGTACAGGTCGCGGAACTTCACCGTCACCTCGGTTAGCTCGCGACCGCCGAGCGTGAAGCTCTCCCCCGCCTCGCGCGCGACCACGCGCCCGTCGAAGGTGTACGGCTTGGCGATGAACGTGTCGACGTCGGCCGCCGGCACCGCGAAGTGGAGCTCCACCTCGCCGTCGCCGTAGTACTGCCCGAGGATGCTCATCACCAGCGCGTGCTCGCTCGAGTGGAAGGCGCTCTTCCACTGGTTGCACTTGGCGTTGTCGGTCGCCGGCCAGCTCCAGACCGGCGAGCCGTCGCGCTTGATCCCGGGGATGATCTCACCGATGTCGTAGACCTGGTCGACATAGTCCGTCAGCCAGTGGCCGGCCGTCTGCCCGAGGGTCTCGGTGTAGCGGTGGTCGATGAGGTCGAGCGTCGCCGCGACCTGGTCCTCCTCGGCGTAGATCCACCAGTCGCTCCCGTACTCGACCGCCGTGGCGCTGGTCGGGCGCTTCGACCAGCGCCCGTTGTCGGCGTCGAACGCCCGGTCGACGAGCGTGTAGACGTTGTCGAAGACGAGGTCGTGGAACGGGTGGTCGGGCAGGCGCTTGTCCACCTGGAGCACCATCCAATAGCTCTTGAGGGTGTGCCCCCAATCGACGTGCTTGGTGCCGTACTGCCCCTTGTTCGTCGAGACGCCCCAGAAGATGCCGTCCTGCCAGAAGTCGTCGATCATCACCTGGACGAGCGTCTTCAGGCCGTCGAGGAAGCGCTTGCGCGCGGCCTCGGTCGACATCACGGGCTGCGCGAGGAGCATGAAGGCGTTGACCGGGTCGAGCTGGGCCACGAGCTCCCAGCCGCCGTCGCTCTCGACGTCGACCTCCGTCGTCATGTCGTCCGCCAGCGCGTCGCGCACGCGCCCGTTCTCGGCGTCCCAGTACTTCGCCGGGTCGAAGAGCCAGCCGCGCGCCGCCTCGAGCTCGCTCTCGAGGGCCGGATCCCGCGTCACGAAGAAGAGCGCCGCCAGCCCGGTCATGCAGTACGACAGGTCCTGCGCCGTCCGGACCGAGCCCGACGCGCCGCCGTCGGCGGTCAGGATCTCGCGGCAGCCGCCCTTGGTGCGGTCGATGGCGTGGGCGCGGAGCCAGTCGGCGCCGGCCTGGGCGTGCTCGAGGAGGCTCCGCTCGCCGGTCAGGAGGTAGCCCAGCGCGTAGCCCAGGATCTGCCGCGAGATCATCCGCGGCCGCCGCTCGCTCGGGCTCAGCACCCGCCCGTCCATCCCGCGATAGGTCGGGAAGTTCCCGACCGGCGTGCCGAGCGCCTCCGCGGTCGCCCAATAGGGCGCGATGTCGTCCACGTAGTGGGTGATCCAGCGGTCACCGTCGAGCGCCTCCGGGACCTCCGCCGGCGGCGCCACCGGGAAGTACACCTCGTCGCCGGCCGTCGAGGCGGTGTCGGCCCCGTCGGCGGTGTCGTCCGGGCTGACGTCCGCGGCGTCCGTCGCGACGGTGTCGTCACCCGCCGCGCCGTCGTCTCCGCACGCGGCGGAGAGGAAGGTCGTCAGCGTCACGGCCCCGACCAGAGCCAGGGTGTTCAACAGGGGCCATCGTTCCCGCATCGTCGCCTCCATCGAGGTTGCGTCCCTCGAAGCCGCGAGACACGATGCCCCTGTCGCGGGCCCACCGCAACGAGAAGATCCCGACGCGAACGGGCTCCGCGCCATCTCGGAGGGGACAGATGAGCGTTTGTGGGGACGAACCGCAGGTCGGTCGCAGCCACGCGACCCGGTCGCTTGCATCCACCGCCCGCGCCGTGGCCTGGTCCACCGGCCTGGCCGCGGCCCTGGCCTTCGCCGGCTGCAAGGGCGAGCCGCCGCAGAAGCCGGCTCAGCCGGAGCCACCGGCCGAGACCGCGGCCCCGGCGCCGGCCGAAGACGTGGCGCCCGCGACGACCGCGCCGGTCGACGTCGGGACACCGGCTCCAGCCCCCGAGGACGCCGCAGCCGCGCCCGCGGACGACAACGCGACGACCGCGCCCGCCGAGGAGCACGCCTGGTGGCGCGGCGCGGTCTTCTACGAGATCTTCGTCCGGAGCTTCAACGACTCCGACGGCGACGGGATCGGCGACCTCCAGGGGCTCATCGACAAGCTCGACTACCTCAACGACGGCGACCCCAACGGCGGCGACGACCTCGGCGTGGACGCCATCTGGCTCATGCCCATCAACGCCTCGCCGAGCTACCACGGCTACGACGTCACCGACTACCAGGCGGTGAACCCCGACTACGGGACCCTCGAGACCTACGACAAGCTCATCGAGGAGGCCCACAAGCGCGGGATCCGCGTCATCACCGACTTCGTCCTCAACCACAGCTCGAGCCAGCACCCGTGGTTCCTCGACGCCAAGAGCGGCCCCGACGCGGCCAAGCGCGCCTGGTACAGCTGGCGCGACACGCCCCCCGAGGGGTGGAAGCGCCCGTGGGACGGCGCGTCGGTCTGGTACAAGAGCGGCGACAGCTACTACTACGCGCTCTTCTGGAGCGAGATGCCCGACCTCAACCTCGGCAACCCCGAGGTCGAGAAGGCGATGACGGACGCCGCGCGCTTCTGGCTGAAGCGTGGCCAGGACGGCTTCCGCGTCGACGCCGTGCGGCACCTCTTCGAGAGCCCCGAGGGCAAGCTCGCCGATTACGAGGCGAACCACCCGTTCCTCGGGCGCTTCCGCAAGGTCCTCGACGCCGAGTACCCCAAGGCGATGATGGTCGCCGAGGCCTGGAGCGGCGCGGAGGACCAGGTCGCCTACTACGGGGACGGCGACGAGTTCCACCTCGGCTTCTCCTTCGAGACCGCGGACAAGCTGAAGGCCGCCGTGAAGGACGGCGTCCGCTCCGAGCTCAACCAGCTCCTCGACAAGGTCCCGACCGTCTTCGCGAAGGATCCCGGCTTCGAGGCGCCCTTCCTCACCAACCACGACATGCCGCGCATCATGCGCCAGCTCGACGGCGACGCCGCCGGCATGCGCCTCGCCGCGGCGCTCCTGATGGCCTGGGAGGGCACGCCCTTCGTCTACTACGGCGAGGAGATCGGGATGCAGGGCGGCGCCGGCGGCGGCGACGAGAACAAGCGGACCATCATGCGCTGGAACCAGGAGGGCCCGGGCTTCGGCTTCACGACCGGCACCCCGTGGTACGCCGTCCCCGACGAGGCCCCGAAGACCGCCGTCGCCGCGCAGAACGACGACGAGGGCTCGCTCCTCAAGCTCTACCGGCGCCTCATCGCGCTGCGCCACGGCAGCCCCGCGCTCAAGTGGGGCGCGCTGCGCCGCGTCGAGGTCGACGGCAGCAAGGGCGCGGTCGCCTTCCTGCGCGAGGCGCCCGCGCAGCGCGTGCTGGTGGTCGTAAACCTCGACCGCGAGCCCAGCGAGGCCTTCGACGCCCCCGTGACCGGCACGCCCAAGGTCCTCTTCTCCGAAGGGCTGACCGGACCACTCGCCACCCGCGCCGGCGCCCTCACCATCCCGCCCCTCGGGGCCCGCGGCTTCGCCTTCATCGAGCTCAAGTAGAAAATGTGAAGTCACGGGATCAGACCCCATGACTTCACATTTTTCGACCCACGCGCAGAAAATGTGAGAAGGCGGGGTCAGACCCCGCCTTCTCACATTTTTCAGCGCGCGGCGTGCCGATGCCGACGTCGGGTCGCGGCGAGCGCCAGCAGCGCCCCGAGCGACGCGAGGGCGCCCTGCCCCTCCCCGCCAGCGCAGCCACCGCCGTCTCCGGGCGGCGTCTCCACCACCGGGACGTCGTCGGTCGGGTTGGTCGGGTTGCGCTCGCCGGGATCGACGGCGCCGTTGCGGTTCACGTCCTCGACGCCGTCGCTCACGGTGCCGCCGTCGGTGTCCGCCGAGGTCGGGTCGGTGTTGGTCGACGGGTCGGCGTCCGCCCGGAACACGCCGTTGGCGAGGTTCGTGCCGTCGGCCTCGACCGGCTCCGGCCCCGCGCTCGTGTGGCCGGGGATCGGCTCGGTCACCCCGACCTCGAGCCCGTCGAGGAGCCCGTCGCCGTCCGTGTCCGGGTCGTTCGGGTCGGTCGCCCCCCACGACGCGAGCCGCCCGCCGCCGGTCAGCTCGACCTTGTCCGAGAGCCCGTCATCGTCGCTGTCGGCGTCGATCGGGCTCGTGCTCCCGGCCGCCTCCTCCGCGTCGGAGAGCCCGTCCCCATCGGTGTCGTCGTCGAACGGGTCGGTCCCGAGGTCGGCCTCGGCGTCGTTGTCGAGCCCGTCGTCGTCGATGTCCGGGTCGCCGACGTCGCAGAGCCCGTCGCCGTCCGCGTCGTCCCCGTCGCCCTCGACGTCGCCCCCCGACCCGTCGGCCCCGGTCAGCGCGCAGTCGTCGCAGCCGTCCTCGTCGGCGTCCGCACACACGTTGGGGTCCTCGAGGTCGGCGTCCGCCGTGTCGATGACCCCGTCGCCGTCGAGGTCGCGCGCGGGGTTGCAGGCCGTGAGGTTGCAGAGCGTGCTCGTCGACGTCGTGCAGTCGATCGGCGTCCCGGCGCAGCCGCCGTCCTCGCCGCACGCGTCGCCGAGCGTGCACACGTCGCCGTCCGTGCACGCCCCGCCCACCCGGGCCGGCGTCGCCACGCACGCGCCCGTCCCGGCCTCGCAGATCCCGTCGTGGCACGCATCGGAGAGGTCCGAGCAGTCCTTCGCCAGCCCGCCGCACGCCCCGGCCGCGTCGCAGGCGTCGCTCGTCGTGCACGGGTCCCCGTCGTCGCACGCGCCGCCGAGGTTCGCGGGGCTCGCGACACACGCGCCCGCGCCGTCGCACACGCCGACCTGACAGGCCCCGTCGAGCTCCGAGCAGTCCACGGCAGCGCCGCCGCAGCTCCCGTCGGCGCCACAGACATCCCCCGTCGTGCATGGGTCGCCGTCGTCGCAGCCTCCACCCACGTGGGTCGGCACCGCAACGCACCCGCCGCTCTCGTCGCACATGCCGGCGGTGCAGGCGCTGTCGAGCTGGTCGCAGGTGTCCGGCGTCCCGGCGCAGGTCCCGTCGTCGCCGCAGACGTCGCCCCTCGTGCACGGGTCGAGGTCGTCGCACGCGCCGCCCGCCTCCGCCGCCACCGCCACGCACCCGCCGGCCCCGTCGCAGATCCCGACGTGGCACGCCCCGTCGTAGCCCGAGCAGTCGAGCGCCGCGCCGACGCACGTCCCGGCGTTGCACGCGTCGCCGGTCGTACACGGGTCGCCGTCGTCACACGCCCCGCCGGCGTTCGCCGGGACCGACGTGCAGGCGCCGTTGGCGTTGCACTGCCCGACGCGGCAGACGTCGTCGAGCGCCGAGCAGTTCACCGGCCCGCCCGCGCAGCCGCCGCTGGCGTCGCACACGTCGCCGACCGTGCACGGATCCCCGTCGTCGCACGAGCCGCCGGCGTTCGCCGGCACGGCCACACAGGTCCCGCCCTCGCACACGCCCGCGTGACACGCGTCGTCGAGGCTCCCGCAGGCGATGGCGGCCCCGCCGCAGACGCCGTCGCTCCCACAGACGTCCTGCAGCGTGCACGGGTCGGCGTCGTCACACGCTACCCCGACGTTGATGGGCTGGCTCGCGCAGGTCCCGCCGTCGCAGTACCCCTTCACGCAGACCTCGTCGAGGCCCGAGCAGTCCATCGGCGCCCCGGCGCAGCCGCCGACCGTGGTGCAGACATCGTTCGTCGTGCACGGATTGCCGTCGTCGCAGCTCCCCCCAGCGTTGATGGGCTCGGTCTCGCACACGCCGAGGTAGTTGCAGGTGCCCGCGTTGCACACGTCGTTGAAGGTCGAGCAGTCCTTCGGGTCCGACGCGCAGGCGCCGCTCGTGTCGCAGTGGTCGTTCACCGTGCACGGGTTCTGGTCGTCGCACGCCTCGTTGATCCGGATGGGGACGGCCTTGCAGAAGCCGCCGTCCTCGTCGCACGTCCCGACGTTGCACTGGTCGTTCAAACCCGAGCAGTCCCGCGGGTCGCCGACGCACTGCGCCCCCGCCCGGCACGAGTCGTCGACGGTGCACGGGTCCCCGTCGTCGCACGGCCCGCCGGGGTTGTGATTGCAGTACCACTGCGGGTCGCAGTCGGGGCCGAGGAAGTCGTCGTTGGGGCCGCACAGGCCGTCGCAGTCGGGGCTCCCCGGCAGGTCGATGGCGTCGCAGGCGCCGTCGCAGTCGTTGCTCGTCGGCGGGTCGTCCGGACCACACACCGCGGCGACCGAGCCGTCGAGGAGGAGGTCCACGTGGACGTCGTCGAGCCAGGTGACGCCCGCGCCGTCGCGCTGCGCCGCCTCGACCGCGACGAGGCTCACGTCGCCCGCCGCGAGCCCGACGTCCGCCCGACCGATGCGCGCGACGACGGCGCCGGTCCTGAGGTCGGTGATCGTGACGCTGAGCGCGCGCCCGGCCAGCACCACCTCGTGGAGATAGGGCGGGAACCGCTCGACGTGCGTCGCGCTCGGGGTGTCCGTCGGGCCGACCTCGGGCAGCGCGACCCGCACGACGCTCTCCCCGGCCGGGACGTCCCCGCCATGCGCGTGGTCGACCCGCAGCGCCCTGTCCTGGCCGGCCAGGACCAACGCCAGCGACGACGCACGCTGGGCGTCGCTCAGGCCGCCGACGAAGGACACCTCGATCCGCTCGACCGGGCCCGGCAGCGGCCGGGACAGCCGCACCAGCCCCTCGGGGGCGCGGGCCTCGCCGCGCTCGTGCGCGATCCGCCCGCCGCCCGCGAGGGACAGCGTCCACGCCGAGTCGACGACGTCGCCGCCGAGGTCCACGGTCCACGCCACGCCCTCGGCCCGCGTCTCCGGGGCGGCGAGGAGCAACAGGACGACCGTGAGGCCGAAGAGTGGCGCGTGACGGAACATGGGGCCATCCTCGTACTGGAGTCGCCACCTATGGTCCATGGGGACGCCGCTCGGTGCAACGCCCAAGATGCGCGCAGCCGCGCTGACCGGGCGGTCGACGCCGCTCGCCCCCCTCACGTCGACGCGGCCCGCCTCAGCGGACGAGCACGCGGAGCTCCGCGATGTTGACCCGCTCGAAGCGGCCGTCCTCGCCCCCGGTCCCGTTGTACTGCGCGAAATGCGCGAACGCCGACATGTTCACGGTCCGGTCGTCGGCCGAGAGGACGAAGCGGTAGGTCTTCGCCCCGTCGAGCACGACCGGGACGAAGGACGAGAGCGACCACCGCTCCCACGACCCGAGCTGCGGCATCACCAGGAGCCCGCCGCCCACCTCTGCGCCACTCTGCTCCTCGTAGACCGTCACCCGCTTCACCGCGCAGGTGATGCCGGTGTTGATCGGCCCCGCCCCGTTGCCGAAGCGCACCTGCACCAGCGCCGGCCCGCTCCTCAGCGGCGAGAAGCCGCTCGCCGTCAGCGTGTCCCCCGGGTCGCCCCACTCCTGATAGTGGAACCGCCCGTAGTTCGTCACCGGCGACCCGCCGACCGCCGTGAAGCTGCCCGCGTCGACCACCTGAATCGCCTCGCCGGTCCCGCCCCACCAGCACACCGCGCGCGAGTGCTGCGAGCGGTTGCCGCCGTGGGTGAAGGACGCCTCGACCGCGTAGCACGGCGACGCCGCCGCCGACGGATCCGAGTCCGGGTCGCTCCACGTGCTCGTCGACCCGGGGAGCCCGGTCGCGACCAGCTCGCCGTCGCGGTAGACGTGGAGCAGGAGCCCTTCCTCGCTCTCGCCGCCGAGCCCGAGCTCGAGCTGCAGGTGGTCCCCGGCGGCCGTCACGCTCTTGAGCTGCGGCGTCCGCGGCCCGAAGACGAGCTGCCAGTCGCTCCCGTCGACCTCGAGCGCCGTCCCCGCGGGGGCCTCCGGGTCGTCCTCGAGCTCCACGTCGACGCGATTCGACGCCGCCAGCCGCGCCAGCGTGATGACCGTCCCCTCGAGCACCTGCCCGTCGAGCAGGAGCCGCTTCACGCGGTAGCTCCCGCCCCCGGTCGCCTCGCCGAGCGACGGCAGGCTCACCACCACCGTCACCTTCCGCCCGCGGTAGCCGAAGTCGTTGAGCACGATCTGGTCGGTCCCGGCGAGCCACGTCCGGCGCATCCCGTGGGTGATGTACGGCGCGACCTTCAGCCCCTCGGGGGTCGGCTCGAGCCCGAAGAGCGTCGACTGCACGAGCGACAGATACGCGCCCACCGACCACAGCTGCCGCTGCGAGTTCACCACCGGCCCCGAGTAGAGGTCGTCCTCGACGTAGGGCGCGCCGGTCCACGCCTCGAGGTTCTCCATGTTCGACAGGTTCAGCGCCGCCGCCCGCGTCAGCGCCGCGACCATCTTGTCCGCCACCGCGTCGTTCTTCGCGACCGCCGCCGCCCGGAGCCAGTAGGCGTCGACGAACGGCCACTCGGCCCGGTTGTGGTAGATGGCCGTGCGCTGCTGCTGCGGCCAGATGACCGGCGTCCCCGGCCCGTAGCTCGGGTAGCTCTCGAGCACCCGCCGCGCCTCCGCCGGGCTCGCCACCCCCGCCAGCACCGCCAGCGCCTCGCCGAGCAGGTCGTAGCGGTTCACCGGCGCCAGATCGAGGGTGTTGGGCAGGAACGCCGAGAAGAGGCCGCGCTCCTCGTCCCAGAAGCGGTCGTGGATCGCCGTCCGCAGCGCATCGGCCCACCCCTGGTAGCGCGTCGCCGCCTCGCCCTCGCTCAGCGCCGCCGCGACCTCGAGCGCCCGCAGGTGCAAGACGTTCGTGCTCAGCGCCGCGCCGGTCGCGATGTCGGTCACGTCGAGCTGCGTCCACGCCGGGTACGTCTGCTCGCGCCAGTCGAGAAACGACGTCTCCCCGCGGTAGAGCCCCGTCTCCACGTCGTAGACCACCGCGCGGTCGTGCTCGACCGTGTTCGCGAGGGCCTCGCCCGCGTCCGCCGCGAACCCGTCGCGCGCGTCCCCGTCGAGCTGCTGCAGCAGCGCCCACGCCCCCAGCGCCCACACCACGCGGTCGGTCGACACCGGGTAGCTCCCGCCGGAGCCCGTGTCCTGGACGACCTGCACGTCGCCCCCGTCGCGCCGCGCGGAGAGCTTGAAGCGGAGCGAGTTCGCCGCCCGCGTCGGGTCGACCGCCGCCAGCCCGAGGTCGACCGCGTAGGCCGTGTCTCGCGTCCACACGTAGGTCCACTTGCGCCCGGTCTCGAAGCAGCCGCCGTCGCCGCACGCCGTCGCCCCGCCCTGGGAGAACGAGCCGTCGTGGATGGTCTCGACCATGTTCTCGCGCGCCTCCGCCAGCGCCAGCGCGAACAGCGCGTCGAGCAGGTCGTGCCCGGATCGCAGGGTCGGGAAGCCCTCGAGCTCCTCCACCTCCCGGGGCGACGCCGGCAGGTCGTCGCGCCGCGTCGCGGTCGAGCTCAGGCTGTAGGTCCGGTGGCAGGCGTCGCGGTCGGCGACGGTGACCGCCGCCTCGCCGAGCGGGTCGCTCAGCGCGTCCGTCCCGCTCGGATCGGCCCCCTCCGGGGCGAGGCAGCTCGTCACGACCGTCGTCGTCGTGTCGGCGCCGGTGTCCTCGCCGGTCCCGTCCCCGCCGGCCGTGTCCCCGACGGCCGTGTCCCCCGTGGCGCCGTCCGCGCCGTCCGAGGTCGAGGAATCTCCGCAGGCGTTCGCGGCGAGGAGAGAAAGGGTGCTCAACGCGACGACGATCGGGCGCATGGGGTTCTCCGCACGACGAGGGCGGGGCCCGCGCCCCGCGACGCCGGGAGCATAGGCGACGGTGCGGCCTGAGACAAAAGGAAGCGTGACTCTCGGATGCGTCAATCGTTGCGAGGGAGTACATTCCCAGCCCATGAAGCACCTCTCCCTGAGCCTCCCCGTCCTTCACGCCCTGCTCGTGATCGTTCCCCTGGGCCTCGTCGGCTGTGGCGACGACCCCAAGACCGAGGCGGACACCGCCGCCGACACCTCCGAGGTCGCCGACACCGTCGAGACCGACGGCACCGCGGACACCTCCGAGGACGCGACGCCCACCGCCTTCGTCCTCCACTACCATCGCGCCGACGGCGACTACGCGGGCTGGACCGCGAACGTCACCGGCGACGTGGACGGCAGCGCGGCCCTCACCGCAGGCGACCCCGACGGCTTCGGCGCGACCTTCGTCCTGCCGCTCACCGACGGCGCCGCCAGCGTCACCTACAGCTTCACCAAGGACGGCGAGGCCGACCCCGCCGAGGCCGTCACCGTCAGCGTCGCCGACGCCGCCGGCATCTGGCACTTCTCGGGGGGCGCCGAGCCGCCGCTCACGACCGAGCCCCCGGCGATCCCCGGCGCCGACCAGCTCGCCGTCTACTACCTCCGCGACGACGACAGCTACGCCGGCTGGGGCCTCCACCTCTGGGAGGACGTCGCCAACCCGCCGACCTGGACCGCCGCGCAGGGCCCGGGCGGCATCGACGAGACCCTCGGCGCCTGGTTCCTCGTCGACCTCCTCCCCGACGCGGCCGAGGTGGGCCTCATCGTCCACAAGGGCGACACCAAGGACCCCGGCCCCGACATGTTCGTGAAGCTCGCCGACACCGGGAACATCATCTTCCTCATCACCGGCTCGACCGAGATCTTCAGCGCCCCGACCCCCATCCCCGACTTCGCCATCACCGGCGCGCGCGCCCACTGGCTCACCGAGGACACCCTCGCCTGGACGCCCAAGGACGGCGCGACCCAGGTCGAGCTGCGCTACGCCGCCGACGCCTCGATCGAGATCGCCGAGGCCGACGTCGTGGGCGGCACCGTGCTGACCCTCACGAAGGACGCGGCCGGGCTCTCCGCCGACCTCAAGGCCAAGTGGCCGCACCTCGCCTCGCGCCAGGCCTTCAAGCTCGACGCCGGCGACCTCTCCCAGGTCCCGACCGCGCTCGAGGGCGAGCTCGTCGTGGTCGCGCGCGACGCCGACGGCCTGGCCGTCGACGCCACCCGCGTGCAGATCCCCGGCGTCCTCGACGACCTCTTCACCTACACCGGCCCCCTCGGGGTCACCTGGGACGCCGGCGTCCCCCACTTCGCGCTGTGGGCCCCGACCGCCCAGGCCGTGAAGCTCATCCACTACAACGCCAGCGACAAGGCCGTCCTCGACACCCTCGACCTCACGAAGACCGACGGCGTCTGGACCTACGACGGCGCCGACTCCACCTGGGGCGGCGGCTACTACCGCTACGAGCTGACCGTCTTCCACCCGACCACCCTCAAGGTCGAGACGCTCCTCACCACCGACCCCTACTCGGTGAGCCTGTCGACCGACAGCGCCTACTCGCACCTCGCCGACCTCGACGCCGCGGCCCTCGTCCCCGCCGGCTGGGAAGCCCTCGCCAAGCCCGCCCTCGACGCCTTCGAGGACATCGTCATCTACGAGGCGCACGTCCGCGACTTCAGCGCCAACGACGCGACCGTCCCGGCCGACCACCGCGGCAAGTTCCTCGCCTTCACCGACGACTCCGACGGGATGGACCACCTGAAGGCCCTGGCCACGGCCGGCGTGACCCACATCCACCTGCTGCCGATCTTCGACATCGCCTCGGTCGGCGAGGACACGGCCCACCAGGTCACCCTCGACGATACCTTCGACACGCTCTGCAGCCTCAACGCCAACGTCCCCGCGGCGACCTGCGACGCCCACGGCACGACGCCCATCCGCGAGGTCCTCGCCGGCCTCGACCCGTCCACCGGCGACGCCCAGGAGATCGCGAGCTGGATGGGCGGCCTCGACCCCTTCAACTGGGGCTACGACCCGTACCACTACACCGCCCCCGAGGGCAGCTACGCCACCGACCCCGAGGGCAGCGCCCGCGTGCTCGAGCTGCGCGAGGCCGTCGCCGCCCTCAACGCCGCGGGCCTCCGCGTCGTCATGGACGTGGTCTACAACCACACCAACGCCGCCGGCACCGGTGAGCACTCGGTCCTCGACAAGGTCGTCCCCGGCTACTACCACCGCCTCAACGTCGACACCGGGCTCGTCGAGACCTCGACCTGCTGCGCCAACACCGCCACCGAGCACGCCATGATGGAGCGCCTCATGGTCGACTCCCTGGTGACCTGGGCGCGCGCCTACAAGATCGACGGCTTCCGCTTCGACCTCATGGGCCACCACATGGTCTCGAACATCGAGGCGGTCCGCGCCGCCCTCGACGCCCTGACCCTCGCGGACGACGGCGTCGACGGCTCCAGGATCTACCTCTACGGCGAGGGCTGGGACTTCGGCGAGGTCGCCTCCAACACCCGCGGCGAGAACGCCAGCCAGCTCAACCTCAGCGGCACCGGCATCGGCTCCTTCAACGACCGCCTCCGGGACGCCGTCCGCGGCGGCAGCGCCTTCGACTCCGCCAGCGACCTGCGCGTCAACCAGGGCTTCGGCAACGGCCAGTACGTCGCCCCCAACGAGCTCGCCGAGGCCGACACGGCGACCCTCGACGCGGCCGGCGTCGCCTCCGACCTCATCCAGGTCGCGATGGCCGGCGGGCTGTCGACCTACAAGCTCAAGAACCACCTCGGCCTGACCAAGAGCGGCTACCTGACCGGCTACAACGGCGCCCCCGCGGGCTACACCGCCGACCCGCAGGAGCTCATCAACTACGTCAGCGCCCACGACAACCAGACGCTCTTCGACAACATCGCCTACAAGGCGCCGACCGGCACGACCATGGCCGTCCGCGTGCGGATGCAGAACCTGTCCCTCGACACGGCGCTCCTCGCCCAGGGCATCCCCTTCATCCACATGGGCGCCGAGATCCTCCGCTCGAAGTCGATGGAGCGCGACAGCTACAACTCCGGCGACTGGTTCAACGCCGTCGACTGGACCCTCGAGAGCAACAACTGGAACGTCGGGCTCCCGAACGCCGAGAAGGACGAGGCGAACTGGACGCTCATCGGCGAGATCCTCGGCGACGCCGCCCTCTCCCCGGCGAAGGCCGACCTCGAGGCCGCCCTCGCGCACTTCGAGGAGATGGTCGCCGTCCGCAAGAGCAGCGTCCTCTTCCGCCTCCGGACCGCCGAGGACATCAAGCAGCGCGTCGACTTCTACATGACCGGCGACGACCTCCTCCCGGGCCTCATGGTCATGACGCTCAGCGACGGGACCTGCGCCGGCGCCGACCTCGACCCCAACTACGACGGCATCGTGGTCATCATCAACGCGCGCCCCGACGCGCAGGACGTGACCCTCGCCGGGCTCGACGGCTTCGCCCTCCACCCGCTCCTCGCGGGCTCGGCCGACGCGATCGTCCAGGGCGCGAGCTTCGACGACGACACCGACACGTTCAGCGTGCCGGCGTGGACGACCGCCGTCTTCGTCGCCGCCCAGGGGGCCAGCCAGGGCGGCACCCTGCCCTGCAGCCGCCTGAACGCGACCGACCTGTGATCCGCTGGGCGCTGCTCGGCGCCGCGGCCGCCACTGCGGCCGCGTGCGCCGATCCAGCGCCCGCCGGGCACGGCGCCGCCTGGCCCGAGGCGAACGCGCTCTTCCACCGCGAGGCGCGCTTCGCCGGGGCCGACGGCGCCTACTCCGTCGACCTCGGCGGCGACCGGATCCTGTGGCTCTTCGGCGACACCTTCGTCGCCCGCGACCACGCCGATCCGCAACGAGACCCCGCCTTCATCCGCAACAGCGTCGCGCTCCAGACCGGCCGCGACCCACGGACCGCCTACATCCGGCACTACTGGCGGACCGAGGACGACGCGCCGCGCTCGTTCTTCCCCGAGCCCAGCGCCGAGACCTGGCTCTGGCCCGCCCACGGCGCGCGGGTCGGGGACGCCCTCGTCCTCTTCCTCGAGCTCCTCCACAACGAGGGCGAGCCCGGGCCCTGGAGCTTCGCCGGCGGCGGCTGGACGGCGCTCGTCGTCGACAACCCCGACGACCCGGTCCCCGCCTGGCAGATCACCTCAGCCACCCTGCCGACCGACGCCGGCCGCGAGGACGACGCCTTCGTCCTCGGCGAGGCCTGCGTCGTCGACGGCGACACCCTCTACGCCTTCGGGACCCGCGGCGACCTCCACGCGGTCGTCCTCGCGCGCTTCCCCGCCGCCGCGGCCGCGGCCGGCGACCTCACCGGGGTCGAGCGCTACTGCGGCGACGACCGCTGGGCCCCCGACTGCACCCCGCAGATCCTCTTCCCCATCGGCGCCCCCGAGTTCTCGGTCCACTGGGACGCCGCGCTCGAGCGCTGGCTCTGGGTCGCGAGCAGCGGCTTCGGCGCGGCCTCGGTCGTGTGGCGCGCGGCGCCGCGCCTGACCGGCCCGTGGAGCGACCCGACCGACGTCTTCCGGCCCCCCGAGGCGAACCGCGACGGCGCCTTCGTCTACGCCGCCAAGGCCCACCCCGAGCTCGACGGCGACGGCCAGCTGGTCGTGACCTACGTCCCGAGCAGCTTCGACGACGGCCCCGCCGCGCTCGACGGCGTCTACTACTTCCCGTTCTTCGCCCGGGTCGGCCCGCGCTGACGCCCCGCTCGCCGGGGAGATCGGCTAGGGTTGCGCCATGACCCGACCCTTCTCCGAGCTCGTGGGCGCCCTCCAGTCCGGCCGCCTGAAGCCCGAGGCGGCGTTCCTCGACATCGCGCGGCGCCGCTGGCGCGTCCCGATGGACGGGAGCCGGCCCCACGTCGACACCGGCCCCGGCGGCGAGCGCTTCGTCGTCGCCATCTCGCAGGCCGACCTGCTGGCGCCGACCGAGATCCACCGCGGCTTCTTCGGCTTCGAGCTGCCCGCCCTCGCGCGGGCACACGGCGCCGGCCTCGCCTTCGACGTGGCCCAACCCCACGCCGTCAACCTCCTCGCGACCCAGCTCGCGGCGCTCGACCCGGCGACCGCCGTGGCCGAGCTCGAGCACCGGATCCTCGCGCCGAGCCCCGGCGAGGGCGAGCGCTTCCGGGACGCCGCCTGGTACACCTACGCCGTCGACGGCCGCCCCCAGCCGCTCGCGCTGAGCGAAGGGGTCGTCCTGCCCCTCTTCACCACGCCGGAGGTCGCGCGGTGGACCGCCGTGGCCCGCCGCGTCGCCGCCCCCATCACGCGGCTCGCGGGCCCGGATCTCTTCGCCCGCGTCGACCCCGGGACGGTCGACGGCGTCGCCTTCCACGCCGGCCAGGACGACCAGGTGCTCGCCGGCCGCGACTTCCTCGTCGCCACCGCCGCCGGGCGCGACGTCCGGCCCG
>SBGO01000552.1 GCA_006226565.1 Deltaproteobacteria bacterium
CACCCTGCCCGACGGCTTCGACACGACGGTCGGCATCACGCTGGCGACCTTCGTCGCCGGCATCGTGATCGTCCTCGTGCTCGAGCGCCTCGGGCGCGCCCGTCAGACCGCGAGCTGAGCGCCTTCGAGGCTGGTGCGTGGACCGAATCCACAGCGAACGCGCGTCCGCCGGCCAGCTGGCCTGCGCTCGTCCTGAGCGCGGTGGGTCCGTAGCGGCACCGTCAGCAGGCCTTTCCGACAGCCTCCTTCACCCGCGCGGGTGACGGTCGCGGGTCCGGAGCGGCGGCCGCCCGGGCGGCCCGGGCCTACTCGTCGTCGTCGTCGTAGTCGTCGACCTGGCCGTCGTTGATCCGCTCGCGCAGCTCCTTGCCGACCTTGAAGAACGGCATGAGCTTCTCGGGCACGTGGACCTTGTCCCCGGTCTTCGGGTTGCGGCCGACGTACTCCTTGTAGCGGCGAACCGTGAAGTTCCCGAAGCCCCGGATCTCGATCCGCTCGTCGTGCTGGAGCGCCTCGACCATGCCGTCGAAGATCGTGTTGACGGCCACTTCCACGGCCTTTCGAGGAAAGCCGCGGGACGCGACGATCGCTTCGATTAGCTGGGATTTCGTCATCGCGCCGCCCTCCCCTCGAGCCACAGCCGGACCACCGTTATGCGACGCATCCGCCCGCGTCGTCAACCCGACCCGGGGCCCAGGTTACCAGCCACACGTGTGATTCCTTTGGGGAATCGCAACGAACCTTTCGGTCAGACCGCGACGAAGGGCGGGGCGTCGTCGGCCCACGCGCTCGTCCACGCGCCGAGGTCCTCGGCCGTCGCCATGAAGTCTCGATAATAGGAATGGCCCCCGAGGGTGGCGCTGTCGCCGACCACGATCAGGAGCCTCCGCGCGCGCGTGATCGCGACGTTCATCCGACGGACATCACTGAGGAATCCGATCTCACCGGCGTCGTTGGAGCGGACGAGATCGAGGAGGATCGCCTCCTTCTCCCGCCCCTGGAACCCGTCCACCGTCCCGATCTCGAGCCCGTCGGCCAGCGCCGGCGCCAGCCGGTCGCGGAGCTGCCGCACCTGCGCGTCGTAGGGCGTGATGACGGCGATGTCGCCGGCCGCGACGCCGCGCCCGAGGAGGCGCGCCACCTCACGCGCGACGCGCTCGGCCTGCTCGGGGTTGTCGGTCGAGGGATCGTCGCTCTGCCGCCGCTCCGCCCAGCCCTTCCCCGCCGTGTCGACGAAGACGAGCGGCTCGGCGCGCAGCGGGTCCGCGGCCACGCCGGCGAGCTGCTCGATGCGATGCCCGGCGACCGTGGGAGCCGCCACGAGGCGCCCGTCGTACATGCTCTCGGACGGAAAGCGCATGAGATCCGCGTGCATGCGGTGCTGGACCGCGAGCATCCGCACGACCTCGTCGCCGAGCCGCGCGACGAGGCGCTCGAAGGCCGTGACACCGAGCCCGCCCTGCTCCGCCTCACGGTCGATCACGGTCGGCGGGAGCTGTCGCGGGTCACCGGCGAGCACGGCGCGGGGCGCGCGCGAGAGCGCGATCAGCGCCAGCGGATCGGGCGCCTGGGTCGCCTCGTCGAGCACGACGAGGTCGAACTCGAGCCCCTCGAGCGCCGACGACCGCGCCCCCGCGACGGTCGCGCAGACGACCTGGTGGCGGGCGAGGATGGCCTCCTGGGCGCGGCGGAGGTGGTGACGCGCGTCGCCGAAGAGGCGCCGCATCTCGCCGAGCTGCTCGAAGCGCTCCGCGCGAGACAGCGTCCCCCGGGCCGAGCGCGCGTCCGCCTTGCGCCGGATGGCGTGGGCCTCGACGACCCAGCGCTTCGCGAGCTTGGCGGCCTCGGAGGCGTCGACGAGGGCGTCGAGGGTGTGGTCCTCGACCGACTCGAGCACCCGCGCCGGGTGGCCGAGGCGGACCACCGAGACCTCGGTCGGGATGAGGCGCTCGGCGAGGTTGTCGACCGCGGTGTTGCTCGCGGCGGTCACGAGCACCCGGTCGCCCCGGCGCACGGCCTGCCGCACGACCTCCACGAGGGTGCGCGTCTTGCCGGTCCCCGGGGGGCCGTGGATGAGCGCGACGGGCCGACAGCCCAGCGCGTGGCGGACCGCCTCCCGCTGCGCGTCCTCGAGCTGCGGGTCGAAGAGCGAGAGCGGAGCGAGGTCGTCGACGTGCACGTCGGCCGATCCATAGAGGAGCTCACGGAGGTCGGCGACGTCGCTCTTGGCCGGGGCGCTCCGCCACTCGCGGAGCGCCCGCGCGCCGCGGTCGAAGGTGACCTCGGGCGCGACCCGCTCGAGCCGGAAGCCGCCAGCCCAGTGACGGTCCTCCGGGTCGCCGGAGATCACGACGCCCACCGCGCCGCGTCGGAAGCGGGCGACGACGCCGTGCACCACGTCCGGCTCCTCGGGGTCGCGCCAGCAGAGGACGACCGGGTCGCCGGCGCCGACCTTGACCCGGTGGCGGTCGATGGGGCCCCCGCTGCGGCTCGTGAGCCACAGCCGCGTGCGCCCGCCCGGGGCCGGCTCGGCCTCGTCGATCGCCAGGTCGGCGAGCGCGATCCCACGGCTGACCCGCTCGGCCGGCGTCAGGGCGCGGCGCTCGGCGGCGTAGCGCTCGCGGGCCGCGCGACGCTCCCGCTCCCAGAGGGACGCGAGGGTCGACAGTGTCTCCAGGGCTCGGTCGCTCACAGGGCTCCAGGTTTGGCGGTACTAGGGCTTGGCGTCCGCGAAACGCTCGTGATAAGAGCGCGGCCTCGAAACGCTGCGGACCTTGAGTGAGAGAGGCAAGCACATGTACCAGACTTCCGACATCAAGAAGGGGCTCAAGTTCAAGATGGACGGCTCGCCCTGGAACGTCGTCGAGTTCCAGTTCGTGAAGCCGGGCAAGGGCACGGCCTTCACGCGCACCAAGATGAAGAACCTCCTCACCGGCCAGGTGGTCGAGCGCAACTTCCGCACGGGTGAGACCTTCGAGCCCGTCGACGTGGAGACGCGGTCCGCCCAGTTCATGTACCAAGAGGGCGAGCACTTCTTCTTCATGGACGGCGAGTCCTACGAGCAGTTCCCCGTCGGCGAGACGGCCATGGGCGAGAACGCCAAGTGGCTCGTCGACAACATGGAGTGCCAGATCCTCTTCTACGAGGGTCGCGCGATCACGGTCGACGTGCCGAACTTCGTCGAGCTCGAGATCACCTACTGCGAGCCCGCGGTGAAGGGCGACACGGCGAACAACGCGACCAAGCTCGCGACGCTGTCGACCGGCGCGACCGTGCTCGTGCCGCTCTTCGTCGAGCAGAACACCGTGATCCGCATCGACACCCGGACCGGCGAGTACCAGGGCCGCGTCAACAAGTGATCACGCCACCGCGAGGGCGCGTGCTCGCCGCCACGGCGGGCGAGCTCACGCTCCTCGTGGACGGCCGCGTCCTGCGCATCTCCGAGGTCGCCGGTGCTCATCGCGTCGGCGACCTCGTCGCGTTACGCCCCCTGGACGCAGGCGGCTGGGCCGCCGAGATCGTCTTCCGTCACCCGAGCGGGGACTACCCCGCGCCGGGGAGCGACGGCATGGCCTTCGCGCGCGGCCGCTTCGACGCGCTGCGCCGGCGGGCCGAGCTCCTCGACCGGACCCGCGCCTGGTTCCGCGACGCCGGCTTCCTCGAGGTCGAGACGCCGCTGCTGGTGGAGTCGCCGGGCACCGAGGTGCACCTCGACCCGGTCCCGGCGCGGCTGACCCCACGCCCGGGCGCCGCGCCCGAGCCGCGCTGGCTCATCACCTCGCCCGAGCTGCACATGAAGCGGCTGCTGGCGGCCGGCTCCCCGCCCATCTTCCAGCTGGCGCGCGTCTTCCGGGACGGCGAGCGCGGCTACCGCCACCGCCCCGAGTTCACCATGCTCGAGTGGTACCGCCCGTGGGCGGGCTACGAGGCGCTGATGGAGGACTGCGAGGGGTGGATCCGGACCCTCGCCGGGAGCGACCGCCTGGTCTACCAGGGGCGCGCCATCGACCTGACGCCGCCGTGGCCGCGGCTCCGCTTCTTCGACGCGCTGCGCGAGCGGGCGGACGTGGTCGAGCCCGAGCGCCTCGACCCCGATCAGCAGCTCATGGCCTTCGTCGACCGGGTCGAGCGGACCCTCGGCGTCGACCGGCCCGAGTTCCTCATCGAGTGGCCCATCACGATGGCGTCCCTGGCGCGCCGGGCGCCACACGACCCGCGGGTGGCCGAGCGCTTCGAGCTCTTCATCGCCGAGCTCGAGCTCGGCAACGCCTTCGGCGAGCTCACCGACGCCGCCGAGCAGCGCGAGCGCTGCGTCTCCGAGAACGCCGAGCGCCGCGAGCAGGGCCGCCCCGAGCTGCCCCTCGACGAGGCCTTCCTCGGGGCGCTGACCGACGGGATGCCGCCGTCGGCGGGCATCGCCGTCGGGATCGACCGCGTCATCATGCTGCTGACCGACGCCGCGTCGATCGACGAGGTCGTCGCGTTCTGAGCGCGACCGCGCGCCGGCCGAGCGCACAGCGCCCGACCGGCCGCGGCGGCCGTCACTGGCAGGCGACGGGCCGGCAGGTCCCGGGGCTGTCGTCCTCCGAGATGCAGAGCCCCGAGGCGCACTCGCCCGCGTCCTCGCACTCGGCGCCGTCGGCCTTGACCGGCGTGCAGGTCGAGGTCGCGCCGTCGCAGTAGGCGCCGTAGTCGCAGATGCCTTCGAGGTCGACGCCGGCCGCGCAGGCCGTCCCGACCGCGCCGCTCCCGAGCGCCTGGCAGGTGCCGGCCTCGCAGGCCAGGCGGGCGAAGATGTTGCAGCCGATGAGCGGCTGCGTGCGATCGATCTCGTTACAGGCCGCGCCAGCGGTGGACGCGATGGACACGGTAGCGCAGACCGGGCCGCTCCCCGACGGCACGCACACGAGGCCGCTCTCGCAGCGGCCGCCGGCCTCGCCGCAGGGCTGCCCCACGGCCGCGAAGGCCTTGCAGGTGGCGGGGTCGTCCGAGTAGTCGCAGTAGAGGCCGCTGGCGCAGTGACGGGCCGTCACCTCGGTCGTGCCGTAGTCGGTGCCGCAGGGCTGTCCGGCCACGACGCCGTCGACGACCGCGCGCGGGACACAGGTGTCGTCGCCGCCGCAGGCGGTCGCGCCCTCGCTCTGGCTGCACTCGGAGTAGTCGCAGGCCGCGCCGCGCGCCGGGCGGGGCTGGCAGGTCCCCGCGCAGTCCGAGTCGTTCTGGTCGCAGTAGGCGTCGCCCGCGCACTCCTCCTCGAGCCAGCAGCTGCCGCCGGTCGCGACGGTGCCCTCGAGGACGCTCGCGCACGCCGAGACCTCGGCGAGGTCGAGCGCGCACTGGGAGCGCGCGGCGGACATGCAGGCCGCGACCTGGTCGGCGTGATAGACGATGCGCCCGAGGGAGATGGCCGTCTCGATGTGCAGCTCGGGGCGCCGGCTGTCGAAGCTGTGCGCCAGGAAGGTCCCGCACGCCGCCTTGTTGGCCTTGGCCAGGAGCGCGAAGAACGCGAAGTCGTCGTCCTCCAGATCGCAGCTGCTGATGATGTCGCAGAACGTGGCCGACCAGGTCTCGTAGAGCTGCGTCGCGGGGACGGTGCCACCGCCGCCGCCGCCGCCGTCGCCGTCGCAGGCGGCGACGGGTGCGAACGCGAGGAGCCCGAGGAGAACAGCAGCCGAAATGCGCGAGCGCATCATGAACCCTCCAGAGAGGTCGTGGGATGAGGCGGGCGCAGCATCCTCCCCGGGCCCCTCCGAGGCAAGGCCAGTGGGGGCGCGCGGCGCTCCGGGCGTGCTATAGAGCCTTCATGCCGGAGGGCGACACCATCCACAGCGTCGCGCGGGCGATGCGTCCGCTGGTCGTCGGCGCGCCCATCCAGGCGCTGCAGCTCCCGACCGGCGACGTCCCCGTCGCGCCCGAGACCCGCGGGTTGGCGGTCGAGGCGCGGGGCAAGCACCTCTTCGTGACCTTCGGCGCGCCGGGCGAGACGCCGCGGGTGCTGCGCGTCCACCTCGGGATGAACGGCGAGTGGCACCGCTACCGCGACGGGGAGCGGTGGCGGAAGAGCCCGCACGACACGCCGCACCTCGTGCTGACCACCGACCGCTGGGTGCTGGTGTGCTTCCAGCCCGCGCAGCACGCGCTCTACACCCGGGCCGAGGACGCGGCGCGGGACCGGGCGGTCGCCGCGCTGGGGCCCGACCTCCTGGGGCCGGACCTCGACCTGGACGTCGTCCTGGCCCGTGCGCGCGCGCCAGCCCACGCCGAGCGCGCCGTCGCGGACGTGCTCCTCGACCAGCGGGTCGCCGCCGGCATCGGCAACGTCTACAAGAGCGAGGTCCTCTTCATCGCGCGCGTCGACCCGTGGTCACCGGTCGGGGCGCTCTCCGACGAGGCGCTGCGGGCGCTCTATCGCCTCGCGGCCGAGCTCCTCGCGAAGAACGTGGGCGTCGGCGCCCGGGTCACGGCGGTCGAGCGGGCCCCGCACGGTCAGCCGCTCCACGGCGGCCTCCGCCACTGGGTCTATCGCCGCGCCGGCCGCCCCTGCCCCCGCTGCCGGACGCTGATCCGGAGCGCGCCCCAGGGACCGCAGGTCCGGACGACCTACTGGTGCCCACGGTGCCAGGGTCCCGGCCCGGGCTGACCCGCGGCGCGTGGGCATCCTCGTGAGCGAAGGGGCCCGCGCCCCCTCGCTCACGAGGTCGCCATCGTCCTCAGCGGTGGAGGCTCACTTCGCCGGCTTGGCCTTCAGGAGCCCCTCGAAGAACTCCGTGCACGGCTTGTCCGGGCCGGGGCAGCTCATCTGCGCGATGCCGGAGTCGATGACCGCCGACACCTGCGGCGTGAACATCGCGTCGTCCCCGCTCACCCACACGAGCGCCTTGCCGATGTTCGCGGCGGTCAGCTCGGCGAGCTTCGCCTTGCCGTCCTCGTCGAGGTTCAGGGTGTAGGTGGTGCCGCCGATCTTGACGTCCGCCGTCACGCTCGCGACCTGCGTCGCGCGCACGCCGTTCCGGAGGCTGATGAGGTGCCACATCTCGTCGGCCGACTGCGCGATCAGCACGAGGTCGCCCTCGTCCGGCACGAGCTTCGACTTGTCGGCGTCCGACGCCTTGATCGCGTAGAGGCCCGGCTGGGGCGTGAGGATCTCGTCCGCGGACGGGGTCGGGTCCGCAGCCGCCGCGCCCTCGGCGGGCGCCGGCTCGACCGCGGCGGGCTCGGCAGCGGCGGGCTCGGCAGCAGCAGGCTCGGCAGCGGCAGGCTCGGCGGCGGCGGGCTCAGCAGCGGCAGGCTCGGCCGCGGCAGGCTCAGCAGCGGCAGGCTCAGCCGGGGCCTCGGTCGTCACGGTGGGCTTGGCGTCGTCCACCGGAGCCTTCTTCGAGCAGCCCCCCACCGAGGTCGCTCCAATCATGACCAGCAGCACAGCAATCGTTCGCATCGGGTTCTCCTGATTCCGCGCCTGACGGCCTTGCTTCGCCCGTGGCGTTCGGGGCGCGACCGCTCGCCACGTCCGCCGTCATACGCCGGGGTCGCCCCAAGGATCTACAGATGGGCGTCACACGCGGGAAAGCGCAACCGTGAGGCCGAGCCAGGGCGCTTGCCTGCCCGATTCCCCTGACGTCCGCCTGAGCCCGACCGTCGGCGAAGCCGACACCCCTCCCCCGCGCGCGCTGTGGAAGCCGGAAACCGCGTACCGATCGCATCCCACCAACCGTCGGCGAAGCCGACACCCCTCCCCCGCGCCAGCGGGGGCGCGGCGCAGCCGCGTTGGGGGAAGCGAGCGGAGTGGGCGCCTGAAACGCCTCGCGCAGAGGGTTCCCGCTGCGGGTTTCGCCGCCGCGAATCCTGCGTGCGAGCCGATGCCGTCGGCGAAACCCGCAGTGGGATGCGCGAGGCGTTTCACCGAGGCGCCCGCGGAGCGAGCGTCATGTGATCGTCAGGATCTCGGCGCCCGTCTCGGTGACGAGGATGGTGTGCTCGAACTGCGCGCTGCGCTTGCCGTCGGCGGTGACGACCGTCCAGCCGTCGTCCCACTCCCGGACGCTGAAGGTCCCGGCGGTGAGCATCGGCTCGATGGTGAAGACCATGCCGGCCTCCATCAGCCGGGTCGCGCGCGGATCGTCGTGGTGCGGCACGTGGAGCTCGGTGTGGAACGAGCGCCCGATGCCGTGGCCGCCGTAGCGCCGCACCACGTTGAAGCCGTGGCGCGCCGCGTGCGGCTCGATGGCCTGCCCGATGGCCCGGAACGGTCGGCCCGGGCGGACCGCGGCGATCCCGCGCTCGAGGCACTCGCGGGTGACCGCGACGAGGTGCGCCGAGCCCGGATCGATGTCACCGACCGCGTAGGTGGCGCTGCAGTCGCCGTGCATCCCGTCGAGGTAGATGGTGACGTCGAGGTTCACGATGTCGCCGTCGTGCAGCGGGCGGTCGTCGGGGATGCCGTGGCAGACGACCTCGTTCACCGAGGTGCAGAGCGACTTCGGGTAGCCGTGGTAGTTGAGCGTGCTCGGGTAGCCCCCGAGCCGCAGGTAGGCGGCGTGGGCGGCCTCGTCGATGACGTCGGTGGTGACGCCCGGCCGCACCAGCGCCGAGATCTCGTCGAGCACCTTGGCGGCGGCCCGGCACGCGTGACGCATCCGGAGGAGCTCGCCGTCGGTGAACGGGCGGCTCGGGTGGAAGCCGCGGGGGCGCCCCCGCTCGGCGTAGTCGGGGCGCCGGATATGGGCCGGAACGGCCAGCCGCGGGCTCACCCGCCCCTTCAGGACGGGGTCGCTGACCACCGGTTGCGCCACCTCGCGTGCGGCGACATCGTGCACTCGCCTTCCTCCAGAGGGCGCGCCGCGGCGCGCGTCACGCAAGCTGTACGAGCCCGCCGCGCGCCGGTCAAGCGAAGGTCTCCCCGTGCGACCACGTGCCAGGGCGCGTCGCCCGGACCCGATTCTCGACTTGCCGACGCGCACCGGGCGATGAATCCTCACGCATGCGCTGCGTCGAAGGCCCCGTCGACGTGTCTCAGCCTCGAGGTCCCCATGCGCCCGCCGCTCGCCACCCTCCTCCGCTTCGCCGTCCCCCTGGGCCTGGTCACCGCCGCCGCCTGCGCCCCCTACGGCTACTACGAGTACACGCCGCCGCAGCCGGCCTACGTCGAGCCCGGCTACGACAACGCGGACGACTACTACGACGACATCGAGGGCGACCCGGTCGACTCGCTCGACGAGTTCTACGCCCCCCTCGAGGCCTACGGCTCGTGGTACGACGACCCCGCGCTCGGCTACACCTGGACGCCCCACGACGCCGCCTGGGAGCCCTACTCGGACGGTTACTGGACCTACACGCGCTACGGCTGGACCTGGGTCTCCAACCGGCCCTACGGCTGGGCCGTCTGCCACTACGGCCGCTGGTACTTCGACGGCCGCTGGCACTGGGTGCCGGACCTCTACTGGGGCCCCGCCTGGGTCGACTGGCGCACCGACGGCGACTACGTCGCGTGGGGCCCGCTGTGGCACCCGCATCGCCCCCGCCCGAACCACTACGGCCACCGCGGCTGGCGCTCGGTCCACCGTCAGCACATGCACGACCGCCAGGTCTCCCGCTGGTACCGCAACGAGCACGAGACGCGCCAGCACGCCGAGCGCGGCCGTGACGTCGCGCGCTGGGGCCGCTCCAAGGCGGGCTCGCGGTGGTCCCGCGGGCCACGCCGCGAGTGGGTCGGCGAGGACGTCCCGACCTCCGCGATCGACGTCGAGCGCAGCGGCCGGCGCCCGACGGGC
>SBGO01000442.1 GCA_006226565.1 Deltaproteobacteria bacterium
GTCGACCCGCGCCACCACCACCGCCGCCCCGGACTCGACCCGCGCGCCCCCGGCCACCGCCGTCCCGGGCCCGTGCGCGCCGTTCGCCAGCTCGATCTGCCCGAGCCGCACGGTCGCGTCGGTGGCGACCACGTCGCCGGCGTGCACGACCAGCAGGTCCCCGGCGATCACCGCGTCCGCCGGCAGGTCGTGGACCTCGTCCCCGGTCAGGAGGTGCGCCTTGCCCGCGCCGGTCGCCGCCCGCTTGCCGAGCCGCTCGTGGAGGTGCGCCCGGAAGCGCCGGCCGTCCAGCTCGAGCCAGGCCGCCCCGCCGATGGCGATGATGCTGGCCTCGAAGGCCGGCGTGCCGCCGCTGAAGAAGGCGACGATGCTCAGGACGTAGAGCCCGGCGCCGAAGACCAGCGGGAGCGCGAGCTCGCCGAGGCGCCGCCCGGCGATGTGCTGGACCGCGCCGAGGATCAGCGGGCGCGCCGCCCACACCACCAGCGCGGTCGTGATGACCGCCTGGACGTCGAGCGCCACCCCGCGGATCCCGTCGCTGAGCCCGTAGCCGACCCCGTGGACGAGCCCGGCCACGAGCCCCGCGGCCGACAGCATCAACGTCCGCCCGACCACGTGGCGCGGCAGGGTCCGCCAGCGCGGCCCCGGCGGCTCCGGCTGGTCGAGGGGCGTGACCGACAGGTCCGGCGCCACCGTCGCCTCGTAGGCCAGCGCCGCCACCGTCCAGCGCTGCACCAGATACGTGACCGTCAGCGTCTCCTCGCCGTCCACCCGCGCCCCGAGGACCCCGGGCAGCCCCGCCAGGTGCCGCTCGATGCGCCGCGCCCGCGCGCCGCTCAGGATCCCCTCGAGCCTGAAGCGCGCCCGCGCGGCCAGCCCGCGGTCCGCCTCCCCGGGCACCTCGGCCGGGAGCGCGGGCCGCGACGACGCCGGGGGCACCACCTGCAGGGTCACCGCGGGCTCGACCGAGGCGTCAGCCCCCATCGCCGCCCCCGCTGCCCGTTTGCTGCATTGCACGATCTCGAATCATTTTGATGACCGATGACATCTGGGCTGCGTTGACGCGCCGCACAGGCGAGCTCGGGAAGCGCGCGCGGAACGCCTCCTCGTCGTGGGAAGCGAGCTCCGCCAGCTTCGGGCGGACGTTCTCCGGACGCGGCCGCAGCGGCGCGTGGCGGGTCGGCTCGGCGTGCCGGTTCCACGGGCAGACCTCCTGGCACAGGTCGCACCCGAAGACGTGCTGCCCGAGCAGCGCGGGGTCGGCCACCCGGGCCGGCTCCGGGGACTCGATGGTCCAGGTGGCGATGCAGCGCCGCGCGTCCAGCACATAGGCGCGCGGGAAGGCGTCCGTCGGGCAGACGTCGAGGCAGCGCGTGCAGCTCCCGCAGTGGTCGGTCGTCGGCGCGTCGAAGGCGAGCTCGAGCGGCGTCAGCACCACCGCCAGGAAGTACCAGGAGCCGCGGCTCCCCTTCCCTTCCGGCCCGCCAGAGCCTCCCGGCCCGCCCGGCCCTCCCGGCCCTCCCGGATGAATGAGCAGCGTGTTCTTCCCCACCCAGCCGAGCCCCGCGGCCTGCGCGAACGCCTTCTCGAGCACCGGCCCGGTGTCGACGAAGAGGCGGTGGGCCGTGCTCGGCCCGCCCAGCGCCGGGTCGTCGGCCAGGCGCCCGGCCAGGGCGAGGAGGAGCTTCTTGACGTAGCGGTGGTAGTCGCGCCCCTGGGCGTAGCGGGAGATCCACCCCTCGTCGGCCGCGGGCGGCGCCTCGAGGTAGCCCGGCCCCTCGGACGCGTAGCTCACGGCGAGGACGACGACCGAGCGCGCCTCGGGCCAGACCGCGCGGGCGTCGCGCCGCAGCTCCGGCGCCTCCGACAGCCAGCCCATCTCGGCGCCGTAGCCGGCCTCCATCTGCGCGACGTAGCGCTCCCAGGCCGGCCCGGCCTCGGGGGGCGCGATGCCCACGAGGTCGAAGCCCACGTCCCGGGCGTGCTGCTTGACGCGGGCGGACCGCTCGGCTGGCGACGTCACGGGCGCGGTTATAGCAGGTCCCGCCGCGTTGTTGGAGCCCCCGCGCGCGCGCCGCGCCGGTCCTCCCCGCGATCCTCCTTGACCGCGGTGCGCCACGGGCAGTAGCAACGTCCCATGCCCGACGTGGACCCGGCCTGCGCCCTCCCCCCGCTCCGGCCGCGCCCCACCGTGACGGGGCGAGGTCGCGCGCGGCGGCTCGTGGCGGCCGCGCTCCTCGCCGCCACCGCGCTCTTCGCGGCGTGCGGCGACGATCCCCAGGTGGCGTGCGGCGAGGCCTACGAGCACCTGCTCACCATCGGCCGCCGCACCCACGACGCCGACCTGCGCGCGCGCTTCGTCAAGTCCTGCGTCGAGGCCTACGACAAGAAGAAGATCGCGTGCATCCAGCGCGCCGCGACGCCCGAAGAGGCGCTCGCCTGCAAGTGGTTCAAGAAACGACCCGGGTGACGGATGGCGCGCAGGACGAAGAAGCAGACCCTCTACCTCGTCGACGGCTCGGGCTACATCTTCCGAGCCTACTTCGCGATCCGCTCGCTCACGACCAGCGACGGCTTCCCGACGAACGCGCTCTACGGCTTCACCCAGATGCTCGTGCGCCTCGTCGACGAGGAGCAGCCCGACTACCTCGCGGTGGTCTTCGACGCCCCCGGCCGCGGCTTCCGCCACGAGATCTACCCCGACTACAAGGCCAACCGCCCGCCGAAGCCGGAGGATCTCGTCCCGCAGCTGCCGGTGATGCGCGAGATCGTCAGCGCCTACAACATCCCGGCCCTCGAGCTCGAGGGCTTCGAGGCCGACGACGTCATCGCCACCCTCGCCAAGATGGCCGAGGACGAGGACGTCGACACCGTCATCGTGTCGTCGGACAAGGACCTGATGCAGCTCGTCGACGACGAGTGCGTGCTCCTCGACACCATGCGCAACGTCCGCTACGACGCCGCCGGGGTGGCCGAGAAGATGGGCGTCGCGCCGGGCCAGGTGCTCGATCTCCTCGCGCTGATGGGCGACAGCTCCGACAACATCCCGGGCGTCCCCGGGATCGGGCCGAAGACCGCCAAGACCCTCCTCGAGGACTTCGGGAGCCTCGACGGCGTCTACGCGCACCTCGACGAGGTCAAGGGCAAGCGCCGCCAGACCCTCGCGGACCACAAGGACGCCGCCTACCTCTCGCGGGAGCTCGCGACGCTCCGCCGGGACGTCCCCCTCGGGCTCGGCCTCGCCGACCTCGCCCGCCGGGACCCCGACCGCAAGGCCCTCGCGCAGCTCTTCGGGCGCCTCGAGTTCAAGGTCTGGCAGCGCGAGTACCTCGACGCCCCGGCCGAGGAGGAGGCGCCGACCGAGACGAGCCAGGTCGTCATCGACCTGAACGACCCGATCACGACCACCGTCCGGACGCGCGACGCGCTCGCCGCCATGGTGTCGGCGCTCGAGGCCGCCGAGCGGGTGGCCGTCGCGGTGCAGACGACCGATCCGCACCCGGTGTCGGCGCGCCTCGTCGGGCTCGCCTTCGCGACCGACCCGCGCCACGCCTGGTACGTGCCGGTGGCCGGCGGCGGCGACGAGGGCGCGGCCCAGGGCTCGCTCTTCGGGGCCCCGGCGGCCCCGCCGTCGCAGCTGTCCCTCGGCGCCGTGCTGACGGCGCTCCGCCCCCTGCTCTCCGACCCGGCGCGCCCGAAGGCGGTCTTCGACGCCAAGGACGCGCTCCAGGTCTTCCGCTTCGCCGGCGTCGAGCTCGCGGGCGTCACCTTCGACCCGATGCTGGCGAGCTACCTCCTCGACGCCGGCCGCTACCAGCAGAACCTGGCGAACGTCGCGGTCACCTGGCTCGAGCACCGCGTCACGACCTACGACGACCTCGCCGGCAGCGGGAAGAAGCAGAGGCGCCGCGACGAGCTGTCGGTCGACGAGATGGCGCCCTTCGCCTGCGAGGAGCCGCGGGTCGTCCTGGCCCTCGAGGAGGCGCTCGCCCCGCGCCTCGTCGCCGAGCGGCTCGACGGCCTGATGAGCGACATGGAGCTGCCGCTCGCGGCGGTGCTCGCCGACATGGAGGCGACCGGCGTCAAGATCGACACCGAGCTCATGCGCCGGCTGTCGATCGAGCTCGGCGCCCGCGCGGACGACCTCGAGCGCCAGGCCCACGCCGCCGCCGGGCGGCCCTTCGCGGTCGGCTCGCCGAAGCAGCTCGCCGAGGTCCTCTTCGACGAGCTGGGGCTCCCGGTCGTGAAGAAGACCAAGACCGGCCCCTCGACCGACAGCTCGGTCCTCGAGGAGCTCGACGAGCAGCACCCGCTCCCGTCCATCGTCCTCGAGTGGCGGCGCGTCTCGAAGCTCAAGTCGACCTACACCGACGTCCTGCCGACCCTCATCCGCCCCGAGACCGGCCGCATCCACACCATCTTCAACCAGGCGGTCGCGGCGACCGGGCGCCTGTCGAGCGAGGCGCCGAACCTCCAGAACATCCCCATCCGCACCGAGGACGGGCGCAAGATCCGCGCCGCCTTCGTCGCCGACGCCGGCAACGTCCTCGTCGACGCCGACTACAGCCAGATCGAGCTGCGCATCCTCGCCCACCTGTCGGGGGACGAGCGCATGCAGCAGGGCTTCCGCGACGGCGTCGACATCCACCGCCGCACCGCCTCGGAGATCCTCGGGATCCCCTTCGACGACGTCACCCGCGAGCAGCGCAGCATGGCCAAAGCCATCAACTTTGGCATCCTGTACGGCATGAGCGCCTTCCGGCTCTCGCGCGAGCAGGGCATCTCGCGGGGTGAGGCGCAGCAGTACATCGACGACTACTACGCGCGCTACCCGAAGATCCGCGCGTGGAAGGACGGGATATTGCAGCGCGGCAGGACCAGCGGTTACGTATCAACGATGTTCGGACGCATCCGCGGGGTGGGCGACCTCTCGTCGAAGAACGGCATCGCCCGGCGCGCGGCCGAGCGCGTCGCCATCAACACCCCGGTCCAGGGGACGGCGGCCGACATCATCAAGGCGGCGATGGTCAAGATCCACGCGCGCCTCGGCCGCGAGCTGCCCGCCGCGCGGCTGCTGTTGCAGGTCCACGACGAGCTCGTCTTCGAGGTCCCCGAGGGCGACGCCGAGGCGCTCGTCGCGCTCGCCCGCGAGGAGATGTCCTCGGTCTTCGCCCTCGACGTGCCGCTCGAGGTGAACGCCGCCCTCGGCAAGAACTGGTTGCAGGCGCACTGACGACAGAGGCCCCTTGAGTCACCGACCCACCGTGCTCGACGACGACGTGAGCGCCCTCCCCCGAGAGCAGCTCGAGGCGGAGCTGCGGGCGCTGCGCGAGCAGTTCCGGCTGGCGAACAAGAAGCTGCGCGGCATCCAGGAGATCGGCCAGATCCTGGCGAGCGAGCAGAACCACGACCGCATGCTCGCCGAGATCATCAAGCGCACCACGGCGCTCATGGGCGCGGACCGGGCGACGCTCTTCATCCTGTCGGACGACCACGACACGATGTGGTCGAAGAGCACCCACGGCGGCGAGATCAAGACCATCGAGCTCAAGGTCGGCCAGGGCATCGCCGGCTGGGTGGCGCGCTACAAGCGCCAGGTCAACGTCAAGGACGCCTACAAGGACGCGCGCTTCGACGCCGAGGTGGACCGCGCCAGCGGCTACCGGACCAAGTCGATCCTGTGCCAGCCGCTGCAGGACATGCAGGGCAACACCATCGGCGTCATCCAGGTCCTCAACAAGCACGAGGGCTACTTCACGACCTCGGACGAGCAGCTGCTCCGCGCCATCGGCGGGCAGGCCTCGGTCTGCATCCTCAACTCGCAGCTCTACGTCGACGTCGTCACCAAGAACATCGACCTGCTCGACACGCAGCTCAAGCTCGAGGAGCGGACCGCCGAGGTCGAGCTCCTGTTCCGGGTGGAGCGCGCGGCCGCCATGGCGATGAGCAAGGAGCAGGCCCTCGGGGGCGTCCTCGAGTGCATGCTCGCCGAGTACCCGAGCGACGGCGCGGTGGTGCTGCTACACGACGCCCAGCGCCGGGCGCTCGTCGCCGAGCACGCCGTCGGGCCCGCCGCGGCGTGGCTCGGGGAGGCGCGGATCTCCCTCGACGGGACGCTCGCCGGCGAGGTCTTCGGGCGCCGGGCGGCCCGCTGCCTGCGCCAGTCCGACTCGCAGCTCCTCGCCGGGCTCGATCTGCCGGTGCCGGACGGGGTGCACCTGCGCAACGCCGTCTGCGTGCCCATCACGCACAACGAGGACACCTTCGGCGTGCTCGTCGTCGTGAACCGCCGCGATCCGCGCGGCTTCGAGGAGCGCGACGTGCGGATCCTCGGGGTCATCGCGAGCCGGATGGCGCTGTCGCTGATGCTCGCGCGGGCGATGGAGGAGGAGCGCAAGGCCGAGCGCCTCGCCGCCATCGGCAAGACCCTCAGCGGCGTCGTCCACGACCTGAAGACCCCGCTGACCATCATCTCCGGCTACGCCCGGGCGCTCGCGCGCGAGGACGACGCGGAGCGGCGGCAGGAGTACCGCGAGCTCGTCAAGAAGCAGATCGACGCCATCAACGGGATGATCCAGGAGCTCCTGCGCTTCTCCCGCGGCGAGAGCCAGCTGCTCGTCCGCAAGGTGTGGGTGAAGGACTTCGTCGCCGAGCTGGCCGAGTCGCTCCGCGAGGAGTTCGCCGGCACCGGCGTGGAGCTCGTGGTGGAGACGCCCTACAAGGGCGCCGTGCGCATGGACGCGCCGAAGATGCGGCGGGCGGCCTTCAACCTCGCGCGCAACGCCAAGGAGGCGATGCTCGAGCGCGGCCACGGGACCTTCACCGTGCACATCGAGGCGCGGGACGACCGCGTCCTCTTCAGCTTCGCCGACGACGGCCCGGGGATCCCGCCGGAGATGGAGGGGCGCCTCTTCGACTCCTTCGCGACCCACGGCAAGAAGAACGGCACCGGGCTCGGGCTCGCCATCGTCAAGCGGATCGTCGACGAGCACGGCGGGACGCTGGATCTCACCTCGATCCCCGGCCACGGCACGACCTTCACGATCGGGCTCGCGCCGGCCTGAGGCCGCTCAGGGCCGCATGCCCGCGCCGCGCTGCGCCCCGACGAAGGTGACTGCGCCGGGCGTGGCGGCATATACGGAACAATCACGCGCGACCTGGACGAGGTAGGCGACAGATGGATCTTGGAGAGCTCTTCGAACGCGGCGGCCCGCTCATGTGGGTGATCCTCGCGGCGTCGATCGTCGCCGCGGCGGCGTTCATCGACCGCCTGATCGCGCTCCGGCGCGGGCTCATCGTGCCGACGTCCCTGTTCGAGAGCCTGCGCGCGCACCTCGACGCGCGCGACGCGGCGCGGGCGCGGCAGCTCTGCCGCGAGAGCCCGGCGGTGCTCGCGCGGGTCATCGCCGCGGGGCTCGACCACAGCGCCTCGGGGCGCGCGGCGGCGAAGGAGGCGATGGAGGAGGCCGGCTCGGTGGCGGTCGGGCGGCTCGAGCGCTGGGTGGGCGTCCTGTCCACGGTGGCGGCGATCGCGCCGCTCCTGGGGCTGCTCGGCACCGTGACCGGCATGATCGAGGTCTTCTACCAGATCCAGGGGACGACCAACCCCGACATCGCGCGGCTCTCGGGTGGCATCAAGGAGGCGCTCTACACGACGGGCGCGGGCCTGACGGTGGGCATCCCGGTCTTCGTGGCCTACCGCTTCATCGAGGCCAAGATCGACCGCTACGCCCAGGAGCTCGAGGAGCGCGGCCTCTTCCTCCTCGACCGCATCGCCGGGGAGCCGGCGGAGCGCGCCAAGGCGCCGGAGCAGGTCGGGTGAACTTCCGCTCCTCCAGAAAGCGGAGCCGCCGCGCGGAGGTCACGCTCGAGGTCACGTCGCTCGTCGACGTCGTCTTCCTGCTGATCATCTTCCTGTTGGTGACGACGACGTTCAAACAGAACGAGTACGCCTTCGTGATCGACCTCCCCACCTCCGGCGTGAAGGAGGTGACCGTGTCGACCGACAAGACGACGGTCTTCATCACCAAGGACGGCGACATGTACCTCCTCGAGGTGCCCGCCGACCGCCCGGTGGACGGCGGCAACGTGGACCCGTCGAAGAAGGTGACCGCCAAGGAGCTCGAGGCGCGCCTCAAGACGCTCCAGGAGCGACGCCCCGACGCCTCCATCGCCATCCGCGGCGAGCGCTCGACGAGCTACCAGTCGATGATGGACGTCGTGAGCGTCCTCCAGGACATCGGCTTCCGGAACATCTGGTTCCCCTACGAGTTCAGCGACGGCGGCGCCGGCGGCGGCGCCCCCGCCCCCACCCCGGGCCCGTAGGTCCAGGGCGCACCACCGCGGCCTCGTCGGAGCGGTCGCAGGAAGCTCGGCAGAGCGCCATCTCCGTTTTGAACCACGGAGGGCACGAAGGACGCGGAGGCCGCTATCTCCGTATCCTCCGTGCCCTCCGTGGTGCAATGGGTCGCTTGGCCGTCGGCCGCCGCTCCCCGCCAAGGGTGAAATGGGGGGCAGTCCGCGTCGCCAAAAGTGTGAGCCCACGGGGTCAGACCCCGCCTCATCACACTTTCGCTAGTTCACCCAGCCGGCCGACTCGACGTCGATGACCGAGCGCTCGACGTCCACCTCGTGGGTGGAGCCGTCGGCCTTGCGGAGCCGGAGCCGGATGCTGCTCCCCGGCGCGCCGCGGAGGAGCCGCACCGCGTCGAGGGCGGGCAGGAAGCCGCTCGCCGCCTCGTCGATGGCGACGATGATCTCGCCGGCCTCGACGCCGGCGACGTCGAGGGGCCCGCCCTTGACGATGCGCCCGAGGGCGATGCCGTCCTCGACCGCCTGGATCTGCGCGCCGAGCCCGCCGAAGGGCGTCCGCGAGCCGAGGTCCGGGAAGTCGTCGACCCGGTCGAGCCGCAGGTCGCCGAGGTCCGTCGTCTCGCCCGGGGAGAGCGGGACGTTCCGGCGCCGCGTCGGCAGGTAGGTCCCGGCGTGGGCGTAGGCGGCGAGCTCGACCCCGAGGGTCTCGCCGACCGCCATCGAGAGCGCGAAGCGCCCGTCCGGGCCGGCGGTCGTCCGCTCGACGCGCCCGTCCATCGCCCGCATCCCGACGCTCCCACCGGCGACCGGGGCGCCATCGGCGTCCACCAGGCGCCCGACCACCGTGGCCGGCCGCTCCTCGCCGCAGCGGACCGTGGCGACCTCTCCCGGGGTCAGGAGGACCGTGCCGCAGAGCCGCTGCTCCTCGCCGTAGACGACCCAGTACTTGCGCGGCGCGGGCAGCACGACCACGTCGCCGTTGCCGCGGAGCTGCGCCACCGGGCTCGGGCGGTCCTGGTCGCCCTCGGCGAAGGCGTAGACCTCGAAGGTCCCGACGAACGGCCCGCGATAGTCGACCGTCACGCGCCCCGCCGGCTGCAGCATCACGACCAGGTCGGCGTGAGCGCCGCTCGCCTCGACGTAGAGCGAGCCGACGCCGCCGTCGCCGTCGTCGGCGACCACCGTCACCGGCGTGAACGGCACCTCCTTGAGCCAGAAGCGCCCCTGGCGGTCCGACCGCGCCCGCGCCACCACGGTGTCGGCGAAGTCGGTCGCGGTCAGCGTCGCGTAGGGCACCGGCTCGCCGTGGGGATCGACCACGATCCCGACCAGGCGCCGACCGGTCTCGAGCACGAGCTCGACCCGCCGCACCTCGAAGGGCTCGAGCGGCGCCAGCGCGCGCTCCGCCCCGGCGGCCTCGGCCGTCGCCGTGACCCGCGCCGCCGCGAGC
>SBGO01000477.1 GCA_006226565.1 Deltaproteobacteria bacterium
TCTGCCTCGACCGCGCCACCCGCGCGCGGCGCGGCGCCGTGACCGCGCTCGCCGCCGCCGCCCTGATCGCCGCCGGCTGTGGCAGCGACGCCGCCGCGGGGGACGACACCGCGGCGAGCGACGCCGCCGACACGGTCGGGGCGACGGTCGACAGCGCCGGTGAGGACACCGGCGAGGCCGACGCGGCGCAGGACACCGTCTCGGCGTGCCCCGAGGGGACGGTCTGCGACGACGGCGATCCCTGCACCGAGAACGACCAGTGCGACGCCGGCGGCGCGTGCCTGGGCACCGCGGTCA
The DNA here is from genome assembly GCA_006226565.1 of Deltaproteobacteria bacterium. GTDB lineage: Bacteria > Myxococcota_A > UBA9042 > PHBI01 > PHBI01 > PHBI01. The sequence continues at coordinate 298 of SBGO01000477.1, forward strand.
GCTGCGACGACGGCCTCTCGTGCACCGTCGACAGCTGCCAGTCGGACGGCTCGTGCGCGCACTCCCGCGTGGCGGGCTTCTGCCTGACCGAGGGCGAGGCGCCGGCGTGCGTCGCCCACAACGGCCCCGATCCGCAGAACGGCTGCCGCGTCTGCAACGCCAACCAGAGCGGCGGGCCGGCCTTCTACACCCTGACCGACGGGGCGTCCTGCGACGACAGCGACGCCTGCACGAAGAACGAGGTGTGCGAGCTCGGCCAGTGCGTCGCCAAGGGCACCCTCGACTGCACGACGGACAACCCCTGCGTGGCGCCGACCTGCGACCCCGTCCTCGGCTGCGTGACGACGAACGTCGACGGCGGGTGCGACGACGGCGACCCGTGCACCGTGGGCGACAGCTGCGCCGACGGGGCGTGCGTGGCCGGGACCGAGGCGCTCGACTGCGACGACGAGGACGCCTGCACCCTCGACGCCTGCGTGCCCGGGGAGGGCTGTAGCCACGATCCCGACGCGGTCTGCAACGACCACGATCCGTGCACCAACGACTCCTGCCTCGCGGGCGGCAACTGCCAGAACGTCCCCTTCACCGGGCCCTGCGAGGACGGCAACCCCTGCACCATCGGGGAGGTCTGCGACGTCGGCGGGACCTGCGCCGGCGGCACCGCCAACACGTGCGACGACGACAACGCGTGCACCCTCGACTCGTGCCACCCGGACAAGGGCTGTCTGCACCTCTTCGCCGACACGGTGTGCAGCGACGGCGCCGACTGCACCGTCGACGACGTCTGCGTCGCCGGCGAGTGCTTCGGCGTCAAGACCAACCAGTGCCCCTACTGCCCGGTGACCCCGACCACCCACGCCAACAAGATCGTCGGGCTCGAGCTCGCCAGCGACGGCTTCGCCGGGTCGGGCCTCGACGTCGACGGCGACCCGAGCACCTGCGCCCCGGACGCGAGCTGCAGCGGCGGCGTGGACAACGCCCTCGGCGTCGTGGGCGCGCTCCTCAACGACAGCGTCGCGACGAGCCTCGAGATCGGCGCGATGAAGTGGGTCATCGACCTCAAGGACCTCCGCTGGGACGGCGAGCCCTTCGTCCTGAACGTCTACGACAGCGGGCTGACCCTCGCCTCCGAGCAGGCCCAGTGCGACTTCCAGCACGAGATCTGCGAGTACGACATCGCCCAGCTCTCCTTCGACCAGAACTGCGTGCCCTACTTCAGCTTCGACAACGCCCGGATCGTCAACGGCGAGCTCGTCGCCGGCGGGACCAACAGCCTCATCAGCATGGTGTTGCCGCTCCAGAGCGGCTCGCTGCTGAAGATCACCATCGCGTGGGCGCGGGTGCGCGCGAGCTTCACCGAGGAGAACGGCAAGATCACCTCGCTGAGCGCCGTCATCGGCGGCGCGATCCCGAAGCTTCAGCTCGAGGCCGCCATCAGCGGGCTGAAGCCCACCGATCTCCCGATCGACAAGGACGCCGCGCTGGGCCTCCTCGGGTTCCTGCCGGCCGACATCGACCTCGACGGTGACGAGATCGAGGAGTCGATGAGCCTGGGGATGCGGATCAACTCGATCGAGGCGATCATCGCCGAGTAGGCGGGGACGGTGGGCGCGGCGCCCGCGCCCACCCGCGACTACTGGGCGTTGGGGCTGCCGAAGCTCGGGGCGGTGCAGGTCTCGAAGCCGCCGGTGCCGTTCGGGATGCGGCACCACGACGGGTCCGCGGCGCCTTCGGGCCAGTCGGCGAAGTCGACGGTCGCGTCCTGGTCGTCGCGCAGCTCGACGAGGTCGTCGGCGCCGAGGCCGAAGTCGTGGTCGACGCCCTTGGTGAGGACGAGGTAGGCGCCGGCGGCGACCTCGGTCGCGGGCGAGAAGACCCAGCGGTTGTCGGCGCCGTCGACCAGGGACCAGCCGGTCAGGTCGACCGCGGCGGCGCTGCCGTTGAAGAGCTCGATGCGGTCGTCGCCGACGGAGGTGACCTCGTTGATGACGAGCCCGGCCGTGCGCGCGGTGCAGCTGTCGGTCGAGATGCTCGCGCAGTCGACGCAGGTCAGCTCGCCCCCGCCGAAGCCGAAGGTCTCGCAGGTCACGCCGGCGAAGTCGGTCTTGTCGCAGACCTCGAGGCCGACGCGCGCGCCGTCGCCGCAGACGACGGTGGGGTTCTCCGCGTTGGCCGTGCCGGGCGTCGGGGTGAAGAGCATGGAGAAGGCGCCGGTGCCATCGGGGAAGCGGCCGTAGCTGAAGTCGTCGGGGATGTCGCCGTCGAGCCAGGTGATGCCGTCGACCAGGGTGTCGCCGTCGTACAGCAGCACCGAGTCGGCGGCCCCGAGGCCGAAGTCGAAGCCGATGTCCGGGTCGCGGGAGAGGAGGTAGTAGACGCCGGCCGGCACGATGGTGCCGCTCGGGAAGGTGAAGACGTGGGTCGGATCGTCGTCGCGGAGGGTCCAGCCGCCCAGGTCGGCCGCCTCGGTGCCGGCGTTGTAGAGCTCGACCCAGTCGTCGTTGCCCGTGGTGAAGACCTCGTTGACGACGACGTTGCCGCCGCCGCCGCCGCCGTCGGGGGTGTCCGTGTGGTCGGTGTCCGCGACGGTGGTGTCGCTCGTCGTGTCGGTGTCCTCCCCGCCCGAGGAGGTCGAGCAGCCGGCCGCGAGCGCGAGGCCCAGGACGAGCGGCAGGCGGGTGGCGAAGAGACGCAGGGGGTGTGCGAGCGTCAGGCTGTTCGTGCGCATGGGAGGGGCTCCGGGCCGCGGTTTCACGCTGGGCATGTTTAGGGGATTGGCGCCGATCGCGTCCAGTCGATCGTCGCCTCGGCCGGGGTCGGCGGCGTTCCGCTCAGGCGCGACGGGCGCGGACAGCGGCGGCGAGCTCCTCGAGCACCGGCACCGTCTCGTCCCACGCCAGGCACGCGTCGGTGATGCTCTGGCCGTAGGTCAGCTCCACGCCGGGCTGGTGGTCCTGACGGCCACCGACGAGGTGGCTCTCGAGCATGAGGCCGAAGATCGACCGGTCGCCGGCGGCGATCCGCGTGGCGATGTCGCGCGCCACCTCGGGCTGGCGGCGGTGGTCCTTGCTGCTGTTGCCGTGGCTGCAGTCGACCATCACGCGCGGCTCGGCGCCGACCGCCTCGAGCAGCGTCACGGTGCTCGCGACCGTGGCGGCGTCGAAGTTCGGGCCGCTCGAGGCGCCGCGCAGGATGACGTGGCACTCGGGGTTGCCGCGGGTGGCGACGATGGCGGCGAGGCCCTGCTTGGTGACCGACAGGAAGTGGTGCGGGTCGCGGGCGGCGCGCACGGCGTCCACGGCCATCTTGATGCTGCCGCCGGTGCCGTTCTTGAAGCCGACCGGGACCGACAGGCCGCTCGCCAGCTCGCGGTGGACCTGGCTCTCGGTGGTGCGCGCGCCGATGGCGCCCCAGGTCACCAGATCGGCCGTGAACTGCGGCGTGATCGTGTCGAGGAACTCGCAGCCGGCGGGCACGCCGCGCTCGCTGAGGTCGCGCAGCAGCCGGCGCGCGAGGCGGAGCCCGGTGTTGATCTCGAAGGTCCCGTCGAGGCGCGGATCGTTGATGAGCCCCTTCCAGCCGACCGTCGTCCGGGGCTTCTCGAAGTAGACCCGCATGACGACGAGGAGGTCCTCGGCGAGCCGATCCGACAGCGCCCGCAGGCGGTCGGCGTAGTCGAGCGCCGCGCCGGGGTCGTGCACCGAGCACGGGCCGACGACGACCACCAGGCGGTCGTCCTCACCCCGCAGGACGCGCCCGAGCTCGGCGCGCTTGGCGGCGACGAAGGCCTCGCCGGCGTCGCTGATCGGGATCTCTTCGAGGAGGATCGCCGCCGGCAGCAGCGGCCGGAGGCTCTCGATGCGGACGTCGTCGGTGATGTGCAGCATAGGCTCGTGCGCGGCGTGGGCTGGGGCCCGGATTGCGGCGCCGCGCCGCGCGCCTCAGCTGCGCGCGGCCCGGGCGCTCAGGACCTGCTCGGCGTGGGCGAGCATCTCCGGGGTGTCCACGTCCTGCCAGAAGCCATCCCCGATGTCGAGGACGTGCATCCGGCCGGCCGAGGCGAGGGCCTGCACGCCGTCGGAGAGCGAGGCGTCGCCGCGCTGATCGAAGACGAGCTTGATGGCGTCCATCAGCGCCACGCTGCAGACGAACACGCCGCAGTCGACGCAGTTGTACTCGGGGATCTGCTTGCCGATCTTCACGATGCGGCCGTCCTCGGCGAGGACCTTGGTCGCGTCGTCCATGTCGAAGATCGTGTCGAGCTTGGCGTCGACGAGCAGGGTCGCGGCCTCGGGCCCGGGGTGGTGGGCGGCGGCGAGGGCCATGACCTCGTCCCCGAGCACGTGGTCCGCCATGGTGAGGACGAACTCGTGGCCGAGGAGGTAGGGGCGCGCGGCCAGGACGGACACGCCGTTCGCCAGGTCGAAGCGCGGGTTCTTGGCGAAGACGAGGTCGACGTCGCCACGATAGGCGCCTCCGACCTCGCGCTCCACCGCGTCGCCGCCGTGCCCGACGACGACGACCACGCGTGCGCAGCCCGCCTTGGCGAGGCTGTCGATCGCGCGGAGCAGCAGGGGCTCCCCCGCGACCGGCGTGAGGGGCTTGAGGCGCGTCTCGTCAGAGACGCCCTCGAGCCGCGAGCCGAAGCCCGCGGCGAGGATGACGCCGGTGCGGGGGCCCTGCATCGATCAAACCTCCGAGAGGCTCTCGTCCATGTGGGTCAGCGGCTCCTCGCCACCGAGCCAGCGGAGCGTGTTCTTCAGCCGCAGGTGCTGGATGAAGATGTCGTGCTCCTGGACGTGGCCCTGCTCGACGTGCGGGCCCTTGAAGTAGAAGGAGAGCCACTCCTGGACGCCCTTCATGCCGGCGCGGCCGGCGAGGTCCATGAAGAGGGCGAGGTCGAGGACGATCGGCGCCGCGAGGATCGAGTCACGGCACAGGAAGTCGACCTTGATCTGCATCGGGTAGCCGAGCCACCCCTTGATGTCGATGTTGTCCCAGCCCTCCTTGGCGTCGCCGCGGGGCGGGTAGTAGTTGATGCGGACCTTGTGGTAGAGGTTCCCGTACAGCTCCGGGTAGAGGTCGGCCTGGAGGATGTCGAGCACGCCCGACTTGGTGACCTCCTTGGCCTTGAAGCTCTCCGGATCGTCGAGGATCTCGCCGTCGCGGTTGCCGAGGATGTTGGTCGAGAACCAGCCGTCGATGCCGATCATGCGGGCCTTGAAGCCCGGGGCGAGGATGGTCTTCATGAGGGTCTGGCCCGTCTTGAAGTCCTTGCCGGCGATCGGCACGCCCTTGGCGAGGGCGAGCTGCTCGAGGGCCGGGGTGTCGGCCGAGAGGTTCGGCGCGCCGTTGGCGTAGGGCACGCCCTCCATGATGGCGGCGTACGCGTAGAGCTGCGACGGCGAGATGGCCGGGTCGTTGGCGTCGAGCCCCGCCTCGAAGGCCTCGATGTTGGCGTGGCAGGCGGCCGGGCGGAGGTACACCTCGGTCGAGCCGCACCAGACCATCACGGCGCGGTCGGCGCCGGTGCGGGCGATGCTGTCGCGGATGTCCTGGCGCAGGGCCTCGGCGAGCTCACGCTTGTTCTTGGTCGGCTTGACGTTGGGGCCGTCGAGGCGCTTGACGTACTCGGGGTCGAAGGCCGCCTGCATCGGCTGGACGCTGTGCAGGAAGTCGGCGAGCGGCTCGAGGTCGTGGCGGTCGAGGACCTTGGCGCGGGCGGCGGCGTCGTAGGCGTCGTCCGGGTAGACGTCCCAGCCGGCGAACTCGAGGTCCTCGAGCTGCGCGAGGGGCAGGAAGTCCTTGATCAGCGGGGCCTGGTTCTCCGAGCGCTTGCCGATGCGGATGGTCTGCATCTGGGTCAGCGAGCCGATCGGCCGGGCGTTGCCGCGGCGGACGGCCTCGACGCCGGCGATGAACGTCGTCGCGACGGCGCCCATCCCAGGGGTGAGGACGAGGAGCTTGCCCTTGTGGGGCCGGACTGTCGGGTGATCGGTGCTGACCATGTCGCTTCCTTCGGTGCGAGGTTCTGGCGCCGCGGGGTGTGCACGCGGCGTGCCAGCGGCGGCCAGGTCGCGCGTCGGCGTCTCGGAGACGCGTGGGGGCCGCAGAGCGGCGCGTTGCTAACACGCGCGGGCCGTCAAACCAAGGATCGCGCAGATCCGCGCGCGCCAGCCGCGCGCGCGGGTTGGAGCAGCTGTGCTCCACCCACAGGGGACCTGGCCCGGAGCAAGCGCGTGCGCCGTGGAGTAGCCTTACTCCACGGGCGACGGCGGCGAGCGATCGGCGGCTAGCGGGGCGGCGCGGTCCGAGGACCGTCGGATCGCCGGGGCGGCCTCACTCGATGGTCAGGCTGAAGGGCATCATCGCGAGCGACATCTCCTTCGAGAGGAGCCCGTCGAGCAGGGTCGCGAGGGCGCCGACGCGGCTCGCCACCGGCCTCGGCAGCGACGCCAAGAGGGTCTGGAGCTCGAGGCGCGGGGCGTAGAGGCGCTTCGAGTCGCCCGAGATCATCTCGAGGATGGAGCGGTCGCGGGGGAACATGACGACGTCGACGTCGTCGGGGTCGAGGCGGGCGAGGGAGGCGGCGCCGGCGACGGCGTCCTCGAGGCCGCCGATCTCGTCGACGAGCCCGACGGCGCGGGCCTGCTTGCCGGTCCAGACGCGCCCCTGGGCGATGCGGTGGACGGCGTCGTAGGACATGCTGCGGCCGGTCGCGACGCGGTTCACGAAGGTGTCGTAGGTGTGCTTCATGTTGGCCTTGAAGACCGCCCGCTCGGAGTCGCTGAAGGGCTGGAGCGACGAGAAGAGCCCGGCGTGCTTGCCGCGCTCGAGGACGACGGTGTGGACGCCGAGCTTGTCGAGCAGGTCGCCGAAGACGAGCTTGCCGCCGAAGACGCCGATGGAGCCGGTGGTCGTGGTCTCGAGCGCGTAGATGCGCTTGGCGGCGCTGGCGATGTAGTAGCCGCCCGAGGCCGCCACGTCCCCCATCGAGGCCACGACGGGGCGCGACTTGCCGACCCGCACGAGCGCGCGCCACATCACGTCGCTGGCGAGCGCCGAGCCGCCGGGGCTGTCGATGCGCACCACGATGGCCTTGACGGTCGGGTCCTTCTCGATGTCGTCGAGGGCGTCGAGGAAGTCCTGGCTCGCCACGACCCGCGCGTCGGACATGAAGTCGGCCTCGCCGCGGCCGCCGACGATGGGGCCCTCGGCGGTCAGGACCGCGACCCGCGGGCGCCCGGTCTCGGCGGGGTTGTCCGAGCGGGTCAGGAGCTCGAGGAGGCCGAAGATGGAGCCGATCTCCGGGGTCTCCTCCGGGGTCGGGTAGGCGAGGGCGGGGGCGCCGCCGAAGCGGGTGGTGAGGGTGTCGAGGAGATCGCGCCAGTAGGTGAGCTGGTCGACGAGCTTGCCCTTCTTGGCCTGGTCGGCGGTGAAGAGGCCGACGTCGACGAGGCTCGCGACCTGGTCGGTGGTGAGGCCGCGCTGGGCGGCGAGGCGGCCGAGGAAGCTCCCGTAGATGCTGTCGAGGAGCGCCTCGAGCTCCTCGCGCGCGGCGTCGGACATGGTGGTCCGGGTCATCGGCTCGGGGGCGCTCTTGTAGCGGCCCTGGGACTCGATGTCGGCGGCGATCCCGAGGGTCTGGAGGAGCTCCTTGTAGAAGGACACCTCGGCGCGGAGGCCGGTCAGGAAGACCGTCCCCTCCGGGGTCATGTGGACCTCGTCGGCCGCGGTCGCGAGCAGGAGATCGGCGTTGCCGCCCGACTCGAAGTGGACGATCACGCGCTTCTTGAGCGCGCGGGCGGCGGTCAGGGCCTCGGCGAGCTCCTCGATCTGGGCCAGGCCCAGGGCGACGTCGCCGATGCGGAAGACCAGCGCCTTGACGGCCTTGTCGTGGGCGGCCCGGTCGATGGCGGCGAGCAGCTCGGGGATCACGACCGCGTCGTCCTCGCCGAAGATGGACCACGGGCTCTTCGTGTCGTGCGCCTCGCCCGAGAGCTTGAAGACGCGGACCGGGGAGGCGGCCTTGCCGTCTTCGCTCTTGGCCTCGGGGAAGGGCCAGTGGACGGCGCCCGCCGGCGCGCTCAGGCCGAGGAGCAGGAGCGGGAGCAGGGCGGCGGCGATGCTGGAGCGAAGGCGCATGGTGCCTCGGGGCGGTGGCGAGAGGGGACGACGCCTGCCGGGTGCGACGTCAGGACGCGGAACCGGAGACTATCAAAGGGTATTCCGTTCCGTCGAACAGCAGGTCCGCGAAGCGCTCGGGGCCGAGGCCGGCGAGCGCCGTGGCGCGCTCCGCCGCGGGGATCCCCCGGGACATCGGCCCGCGCCCGCGGGCCATCCGGTAGGGGTGGTAGCCGGTCATCACGTTGAGCGGGACCTCGGGGAGGTGGGTCGCGAGCCAGTCGAGGACCGGGCGCGTGCAGCACTCGAGGTGCCCGGGCATCAGGAGGTGGCGGACCAGGACCTCTCCGGCGGCGGCCGCGCGCGGGAGCAGGTCCGTCAGGGTCGCGAGGTAGTCGCGGGCGCCGGCGAGCTTGCGCGCGCAGCGGTCGTTTCCGAACTTGAAGTCGACGAGCCAGGTCCAGACGACGCCCTCGAGGTGGGCGATCGCCTCGGGCGTGGTCCAGAGGTTCGTGTTCCAGACGACGGGCGTGTCCGGCGGGCAGTGCTCGAGGACCTTCAGGATGTAGAGGACGTTCACGTCCGGCAGGCCGCCGACGAAGTTCACGTTGCGCGCCCCCTCCGCGCGGCGCTGGGCGATGCGCTTCGCGAGCGCCGCCGGCGGGACCGTCACGCCGTGCTCGAGGGGGCGGCGGACCTGCGGATCGTCGCTGCAGAAGGCGCAACGGAAGTTGCAGCCCGAGAGGTAGATGGTGTGGCTCGGGACGAGCCGCGCCTCCTCGCCGAGGTGGAGGTACTCCTTGTAGACGCGGGCGTCGGCCGGGAGCCCGCAGAGGCCCAGCTCGCCGGCGTGGCGGTCGACCAGGCAGCGCTCGGCGCAGACGTCGCAGGCGTGGTAGCGCGCCTCGGCCCAGGCCCGGGCGGCGGCGAGGCGGTCTCGGTCGATGTGGGGCGAGGGGCGGGTCATCACGTGCCGTCGGCCGCGCGGCGGGCCGGATTGTCCGGGCGCTCGGGGCGCGCTAAAGATAGCGGCACGATGAGGAGCCCTTCAATCGCGCTGACTCTGGCGGGGGTGAGCCTGGCGCTGAGCGCATGCCCGGCGGCGCCCGTCGACGCGCCGCGCCCGATGGGGGCCGTGCGCTTCGTGAACACGAGCCCGACGTGCGGGCACGCGATGACCGTGGCGGTGGCGCTCGGCCGCGTCGGCGCCGTCGTCGCGCCCGGCGAGGCGGTGCGCTTCGAGGCGCCGGCCGGCGACGGGGTCGCGGTGATCCGCGCCGCCGACGGCTCCGACGCCGAGCTCGCGCGCGAGCCGTGGCAC
>SBGO01000405.1 GCA_006226565.1 Deltaproteobacteria bacterium
GCGTCGTCGGTCGCGCGGGCCGGTTCGCGCCGGCGCGCGTCGTCGAGCCCGAGGGGACGGTGGGCGCGAGCCCTTCGACCGGCGTGACGGACCGCGGGTCGGCGGAAGACCGTGAGGCGCGCCCGGCGCCGTTCTCGAGGCACGCGGCCAGGGTGAAGCCGAAGAGCACGGGGAGCAGGAGTCGGGTCATGGCGGGCGTCTCCGTCGGGGGTGTGACGGCGAAGAGCAAGCCCCGTGCCGAGGGCGCACCGCACCGCGGAGTCTTCGGCCGTCCCCCGTCAGCGCGCGTCCCGACGCGGTGTCGGGGCTCGGCATGCGGCGCTCGCCACGTCCCAAGAAAGCAAACCTTGCTTACACATGGCTGCAATCCATTCTTACACCTTTGACCTTTGCGCCAGGCGCAATTGGATCTCACGAGGTACGCGCTTGGGTATCGATCGTTGCCGGGGCGTGGGGTATGCTCCGCCTCCCTTGATCCACTTCATGTGAGGCCCGCAACGAGCCAGGCGCACCAGCCAGGTGACAGCGCGGCGAGGCTGCTCGCGCTCGAGGAGGAGGTCGCGCGCCTCCGCGCCGAGCTCGCGTTGCCGCCGCCCTCACCCTCGTCTCCGACCGCGCTGAGCGAGCCGCCCTCGGTCGGGACGTGGCGCTTCGACCCCGGCAACGGCCGGCTCTGGTGGTCGCCCCGCGTCTTCGAGCTGATCGGCCTCGAGCGCGCGACCGAGCCTCCGGACGCCGAGACCGTGATGGGGCTGCTGCACCCCGACGACGTCGCGGAGGTCCAGCGGCTGATCGAGGACATGCTCACGGACGCGCGCCTGGTGACCCGGTTCGACTGCCGGATCCGCCGGGTCGACGGCGCCGAGCGGCACATGTCGGTCACGGTCCAGGAGCGCTGGCGCGCCCCGGATGGGCGGCTCCTCCTGAGCGGGGTGGTCTTCGACGTCACCGCCGAGAAGGCGCGCGAAGCCGAGGTGGCGCGCGCGCTGGCCCACCTCGAGGCCCTCGAGCGGCTCAACGCGCTGCTGCGCGAGGATCTCTCGCCGCGCGAGCTCGTGCACCGCGTCATCGGCTTCGTGCTCGATCACTTCGCGGCCGACCGGGTCGCGCTCCTCCACCACGACGTTCCCGGCAGCCCCTTCGTCGACCTGATGGGGGTCCGCGATCGCAACGGCGAACGGGAAGCTCGGACCCCGCTCGGCGGACGGCTCCACCTCCCGTCCGCGGCCGCCCTCGACGGGATGGCGCCCTCCCAGATCCTGCACTTCGGCCCCGACGAGGAGCGCCCGGTGCCGCCCGACGTGGCGGAGCTGGGCGTCCGCAGCGTCGTCCTGGCGCGGCTCCGCGCGGGGCGCGGCGCCTCCTGGCTGGTCGCGCTGCAGTACATCGAGACCGAGCACGCGTGGTCCGACGACGAGGACAAGCTCTTCCGCGACGTCGTGCAGCGGATCGAGAGCGCCTTCGCCGCCGCGGCCGCCCTCGACGAGCTGGCGTCGAGCCAGGCGCGGCTGGAGAGCGTGCTCGAGGCGGTCCCCGAGATCATCTTCCAGATCGACCGGACCGGCCTCATCATCGCCGTCCACGCGAGCGACCGCGACAACCTCGAGCGCGTCCGCGCGCGCCTCGTCGGCCAGCGCCTGACGGAGGTCTTCCCGCGGGACGGCGCGGCGCTGGTCGCGCGCGTCGTGGAGTGCCTGGAGAGCGGCAAGGTCCTCGCGTACCCGCGCTACCGCCTGCCGATGCCCCGGGGGGAGGAGGTCTTCTCCGCGCGCATCGCCCCGCTCGGGGCGGCGGCGCCCGATCAGGTCCTGTGGGTCGCGCGCAACATCACCGCCGAGGACCGGCTCGAGGAGCAGCTCCGTCACACGCAGAAGCTCGAGAGCCTCGGGGTCCTGGCCGGCGGCATCGCCCACGACTTCAACAACTTCCTCGCGGCGATCCTCGGCAACGTGAACCTCCTGACCGAGGACGCCGGCGCCCAGTGCTCGCCGCTGCTGGGCGAGATCGCGCGGGCCGCGCGGCGCGGCGCGGATCTGTGCGCGCAGCTGCTGGCGTACTCCGGCAAGGGGCGCTTCACCATCGAGGCGGTCGACCTCAACGCCCTCGTCGAGGACATGGCGACCATCCTGAAGGTGAGCCTGTCGAAGAAGGCGCGCGTGCAGATCGAGCTGATGCCGTCGCTGCCCCACGTGGAGGGGGACCGCGCGCAGCTCCAGCAGGTGGTGATGAACCTGCTCATCAACGCCTCCGAGGCCCTCGACGGAGAGGCCGGCGACATCCACGTGTCGACGCGGGTCTGGGCCTGCGAGGGCGACGAGCCGTGCCCCGAGGGCATCGTCGAGCCCCTCACGCCGGGACGCTACGTCATCCTCGAGGTGTCCGACAGCGGCCGCGGGATGGACGCCGCGACCCGCGAGCGCATCTTCGAGCCCTTCTTCTCGACCAAGTTCGCCGGGCGCGGGCTGGGGCTGGCGGCGGTCCTCGGGGTCGTGCGCGGCCACCGCGGCTCGATGTCGGTCCGCTCCACCCTCGGCGCGGGCTCGAGCTTCTCGGTCTACGTGCCGGTCAGCGCGCGCGCGCCGAGACAGCTCCCGCGCTCGAGCCGGAACGAGCGCCCCGCGGCGGGCCGCGCCGGGCGCGTGCTCCTCGCCGACGACGACGACGCCGTGCGGCTCGTCTGCCTGCGCGCGCTCCGCCGCGCCGGCTACCTCGTCACCCCGGCCCAGGACGGCGCCGAGGCGGTCGCCTGCTTCGCCGAGCAGCCCATGGCCTACGACGCCGTGGTGCTGGACCTGACCATGCCCGAGCTGGGCGGGACCGAGGTCTTCTCCCGGGTCAAGGCGATGCGCGAGGACGTCCCGGTCATCCTGATGAGCGGCTACAACGAGCACGAGGTGGTCGGCCACTTCGCCCACAACGGCCTCGCCGGCTTCCTGGCCAAGCCCTTCAGCACCCAGGAGCTGGTGGCCGCCGTCGACGCCGTGATCGCCCCGCCCCCCGCGGACTGAGCTCGCGTCCGCTCGACGCGCCGCATCGCAGACGCCGAGCTCTCGACGTCGGCCTGCCGATGGGCACGCCGAACGCTTCGAGGTACGCTCGTCCGCGATCACGACAGCGTCGAATCTCTCCCGGCCCTCCCCAGCCCGGCGGGTCCGGGGTCCGGTGGCGACCGGCGCACGGGGATGCGCGCACCATCGCGTCGTCTCGGGCTTGACGAATTAGACTGTACCGCTAGTCTAGTCCAATCCTGCCGTCCGGGAGACGCCCATGGGAGCGCACGAGACCCGTGAAGATCCAGTAGTGATCGGCATCGACGTCGGATCGACGACCGTGAAGGCGACGGTGGTCGATCCGACGACGCGCGAGATCCTCTGGAGCGACTACCAGCGGCACAACACGCGCCAGCCCGAGAGCGTGCTCGAGTTCCTCGAGCGGATCGAGGCGAGCTTCCCCGCCGTCCCGCGCGACACCTGGCGCGTCTTCATGACCGGCTCGGGCGCGGGGCCCATCGCGCCGCAGGTGGGCGCCCGCTTCGTGCAGGAGGTCAACGCGGTCACGATGGCCGTCGAGGCGCTCCACCCGGACGTCGGCAGCGTCATCGAGCTCGGCGGGCAGGACGCCAAGATCATCATCTTCAAGGCCAACGAGGAGACCGGGGACAAGCAGGCCATCACGTCGATGAACGACAAGTGCGCCTCGGGGACCGGCGCCACCATCGACAAGTGCATGATCAAGGTGGGGATGCCGGCCGACGAGGTGGCCGCCATCGACTTCGACCCCTCGCGCCTGCACCACGTCGCCGCCAAGTGCGGGGTCTTCGCCGAGACCGACATCGTCAACCTGGTGAAGTCCGGCATCCCGTCGCCCGAGATCATGTGCTCGCTGGCCGACGCGATCGTCATGCAGAACCTCTCGGTCCTGACCCGCGGCAACACGCTGCGCGACCGCGTGCTGCTGCTCGGCGGGCCCAACACCTACCTGCCCTTCCTCCAGCAGTGCTGGCGCATGCGCATCCCCGAGACCTGGGAGGCACGCCGCTACGAGTACGACCGCTCGCGCCCGATCGAGGAGCTCGTCTTCGTCCCGGAGAACGCGCAGTACTACGCGGCCCTCGGCGCCGTCCTCTTCGGCCTGCACGAGCCCGCCGACGTCGGCGCCTACAGCGGCCTCGACGACCTGCGCCGCTTCATCGACTTCGGCCGCAAGGCCCGCCTCGGCGACCACGCCGGGCCGCCGCTCGTCAAGGACCAGCGCGAGCTCGACGACTTCCGCGCCATCTACACGCCGCCCCCCTTCGCCGAGGCGACCTTCGCCCCCGGCGAGCACGTCCGCGGCGTCATCGGCCTCGACGGCGGCTCGACCTCGTCGAAGTGCGTCCTGGTGGGCGAGGACGGCGAGATCCTGCTCAAGGAGTACACCCTCTCCAAGGGCAACCCCATCCAGGACATGAAGGACATGCTCGGCGCGCTGAAGGGGCGCGTCGAGGCCCAGGGCGCGACCCTCGAGGTCATCGGCTTCGGGGCGACCGGCTACGCCGCCGACGTGCTCGAGGAGTCGCTGGACGCCGACGTGAACATCGTCGAGACGGTCGCCCACATGATGAGCGCCGTGCACTTCTTCGGCGAGGACGTCGACGTCATCTGCGACGTCGGCGGCCAGGACATCAAGGTCCTCTTCATGCAGAACGGCGACATCCGGAACTTCCGGCTGTCGAACCAGTGCTCCGCCGGCAACGGGATGCTGCTCCAGGCGATGGCCGACCAGTTCGGCGTCCCGGTGACCGAGTACGCCGACACCGCCTTCGGCGCGACGCTGTCGCCGAACTTCTCCTACGGCTGCGCGGTCTTCCTCGACTCGGACCGGGTGAACTTCCAGAAGGAGGGCTACGCCAAGGAGGAGCTCCTCGCCGGGCTCGCCCTCGTGCTGCCGAAGAACGTCTGGCAGTACGTGGTGCAGATCCCGCGCATGGCGTCGCTCGGCACGAAGTTCGTCCTGCAAGGCGGCACCCAGCGGAACCTGGCCGCCCTCAAGGCGCAGGTCGACTACATCAAGGAGCGCGTCCCCGGCGCCGAGGTCTACCTCCACCCGCACACCGGCGAGGCCGGCGCCATCGGGGCCGCGATGGAGACCCTGCGCGTGGTGCAGCGGCGCGGGCGGTCGAGCTTCGTCGGGCTCGAGGCCGCCATCGCCCTCGAGTACACCTCGCGGACGGACGAGTCGACGACCTGCCACTTCTGCCCCAACGAGTGCAGCCGCACCTTCATCGACACGCGCACCCCCGAGGGGCGCACGAGCCGCTACATCTCGGGCTTCTCCTGCGAGAAGGGCACGGTGGAGAGCGTCGACGCGCTGCGCGTGCTGAATCGTGAGCGCGCGCGCCTCAAGAAGGACTACCCGAACCTCATCGATGTCGAGGCGAAGCTCCTCTTCAAGCACTTCTACGACGCCGCCCCCCTGCCGGCCGCCGGGACGCCCGTCGAGGACGTCGAGGTGAGCCGCGACTGGCTCGGGCGGGTGAAGAAGAAGCAGGTCCGCCGCGGCTTCCGGCGCAGCTCGCCGCTCGCCACCGGGCGCCGGAACCAGATCCGCATCGGCATCCCCAAGGCGCTCAACATCTGGAGCACGGCGCCGTTCTGGCGCACGTACCTCGAGGCGCTCGGCGTCAACATGCGCAACGTCGTCTTCAGCGAGGACACCTCCGAAGAGCTGTGGCTCGAGGGCGGCCGCTACGGCTCCATCGACCCCTGCTATCCGGCGAAGGTCGCCCAGGCGCACATCCACGACCTGCTCTTCCACAAGCACGAGAAGCGGCCGCTCGACTACATCTTCTTCCCCTGCATCACCCACCTGCCGGGGCCGATGACCGGGGTCAAGGACGTCGCCGCCTGCCCCATCGTCAACGGCACCCCGGAGGTGCTGAAGGCGGCCTTCACCAAGGAGGTCGACTTCTTCGCCGACCGCGGCATCACCTACCTGGCGCCGGCGGTGACGCTCAACGAGCCGAACCTCCTCAAGCGGCAGATGTTCGAGGCCTTCCGCGGCGTGCTCGACGTGACCCAGGACGAGAGCGACTTCGCGGTCGACGAGGCGTGGAAGGCGCTCGCCGAGCTCGACCGGCAGATGGAGGAGCGCGGCCGCGAGCTCCTCGAGCGCGCCGAGGCCGACAACTCCATCGTGCTCCTGATGCTCGGGCGCCCCTACCACCTCGACCCGGGCCTCAACCACCTGATCATGGACGAGTTCCAGGTCCTCGGCTACCCGATCCTGACCATCCGCTCGCTGCCCAAGGACCGGGCCTGGCTCCGCCGCTTCTACGCCGACGGGCTCGCGGACGGGACCATCGCCGACCCGCTCGACATCAACGACCTCTGGCCCGAGAACTACTCGACGAACTCGGCGCTGAAGGTCTGGGCCGCCCGCTTCGCCGCGCGCCACCCGAACGTGGCCGTGCTCGACCTGTCGAGCTTCAAGTGCGGCCACGACGCGCCCACCTACGCCATCATCGACAACGTCATCAACGCCGCCGGGACGCCGTACTCGGCGCTCCACGACATCGACGCCAACAAGCCCACCGGGTCCATCAAGATCCGCGTGAAGACCTACGCGCACAGCCTCCGCCTCCACGAGGAGCGCCTCGAGGACGTCGCGCGGGCCAAGGCGGAGCTGGCGCTGCGGGTCGAGGAGAAGCGCGTGATGCTGCTCGAGCTGAAGCAGGAGCAGATCACCGCCCGCACCGGGCGCCTCAACCCGGAGCTGGCCGCGCAGCTCGCCACCGCCCGCCGCCGCATGGGCGAGTACGAGGCGAAGTACAAGGCGCTGCTGCCGGAGCCGGCGCAGGGCGGCGCGATGATCTCCCTCGGCAAGCTCGCCATCGCGCGGCGCGGCGTCGAGGCCGTCGCCGGCGACGGCTACGCCCAGCCCAACGCCTGATCCCGACCTCCTTCCAGCCAGGAGACCGCATGTCCACTCAGCCCTTCGACCACGGCCGCTTCGTCCCGCTCTCCGCCCTCGGCAAGGGCAAGGGGCGCGACGTCGCCGAGCTCGACGTCGACGCCGCGCTGGCCGCCTTCGAGGCCGAGGAGCGCGCGCGCCTCGGCCTGCCCGCCGACGACAAGGTCCGCCACTACGTGGAGCCGATCTTCGACGACCCGACGACGGCGTCGAAGGAGCACACGACCATCCTCGTGAGCGGCCTCACCCTGGCCCAGGACCACCTCGTCGCGGGCGCGCTCAGCGGGCTCGGCTACAAGGTCGCGAGCCTCCCCTGCCCCGACGACGTGGCGCTCCGCTACGGCAAGGAGTTCGGGAGCCGCGGGCAGTGCAACCCCACCTGGTTCACGGTCGGAAACCTCGTGAAGCACCTCGTGGAGCTGCGCGACCGGCACGGCATGCGGACCGAGGACATCATCGAGCGCTACGTCTTCCTGACGTCGGGCTCGTGCGGCCCGTGCCGCTTCGGGATGTACGTGACCGAGTACCGCAAGGCCCTGCGCGACGCCGGCTTCGAGGGCTTCCGGGTGATGCTCTTCCAGATGAACGGCGGCATCAAGCAGGCCTCGGGGGACGAGAACGAGGCGCCCAAGGGGCTCGTCTTCGACCCGAAGTTCTTCTGGGCCATCGCCAAGGCGCTCTTCATCGGCGACGCCCTCAACGTCATCGGCTATCGCCTGCGCCCCTACGAGGTCGAGCCCGGCGCCACCGACCGGGCGCTCGAGGACGCCAAGGGGATCCTCTACGCCGCGTTCGAGCAGCGGACGAGCCTGCTCGTGGCGCTCCTCCGCGCGCGGGCGACGATGGCGAGGGTGAAGGTCGACCGGCTCGCGGTGAAGCCGAAGGTGTCGCTGCTCGGCGAGTTCTGGGCGATGACGACCGAGGGCGACGGCAGCTACGAGATGCAGCACTTCCTCGAGCAGGAGGGCGCCGAGGTCGACATCCAGACGGTCGCGCAGTGGATCAAGTACATGGTCTGGGAGGCGCACCGCGACACGACCCACCGTGAGACGCTGCGCGTGGACGACGCGGCGCGCAAGGGCCTCGCCGGCAAGGACCCGTGGAAGAAGCGGCTGATGCTGCGCGGGGCGGACCTGGCGCTGCGCGGGCTCTTCCAGGGCTTCGGCAACGTCCTCGGGCTCCACGGCTACCGGCTGCCCGACATCCAGGAGCTCGCCGACATCTCGTCGAGCTTCTACAACCACGACGTCCGCGGCGGCGAGGCGTTCCTCGAGGTGGGCAAGCTCATCTCGAACATCGCCCGCGCCAAGGTCAACATGACCATCTCGATCAAGCCCTTCGGCTGCATGCCCAGCTCGGGCGTGTCCGACGGCGTGCAGAGCGCGATCACCGAGCTCTACCCGGAGGGCATCTTCCTGCCCATCGAGACCACCGGCGACGGGGCGGTCAACGTCTACAGCCGCGTCCAGATGATGCTCTTCAAGGCGCGCCAGGCGGCCCGGCGCGAGCTCGACGACGTGCTCGAGGCCTACGGGATGAGCGAGGACGAGGTGCGCCGGCTGGCCGCGCGCCTGCCGCTGGTGAACCGGGCGACCTTCAAGGCCCCGCACCGCTACGCCTCGACGGCGGCCGACACCGCCGAGCTCGTCGGCGCGCTGCGCCACCCGCTGAAGGGCCTCAAGCGCTTCCTCGGCCACGCGCGGCACACCCCGGAGTTCCGCACCCAGCGCCGCCAGGCGGCGACGGCGGCGTAGCGCGCTCTCGCAAGAGCCCACCGACGGTGTCGCCGCGAACCCACCGCGGTCGGGACGACCGCAGGCCAGCCGGCCGGAGGACGTCCCGTCCGCTGTGGATTCGGTGCACACGACAGGCTCGTCGCGCCCGCGCAGTTGCGCTAGGGTGGCTCCCCTCTCGTCCATCTCGAGGTGAACATGCGGCGACTTGGGATCGTGGTCGGGGCCCTCTGCGTCGGGCTCCTCGTGGGCGCGTGCGGCGGCAAGGACAAGGCGGCGGTGGCGGACGCCGCGGGGCCCGCGCCCACGCCGACGACCGTGGCGCAGCCGGACGGCTCGGCGACGACCGAGGCACCTCCCGCGACGACCGTGGCGCCCCCCGCGACGGCCGAGGCGGCGGGCGACGCCGAGGGCGGGCCCGAGGAGCAGGCAGACACGGCGGCCGAGGCCGCGGCGGCGCCGCTCCCCGAGGCGTGGCAGAAGACGCTGAAGGAGGGGGGCTGCCTGGGGCTGAGCCCCGATGGCGCCACCGCGTACCTCGTCGTCACCGGCAAGGACGCCGACGGGCCCTTCCGCGAGCTCTTCGTGACCTCCGTGGACGCCGACAAGGACGTCCTCCCGCTGAACCTCGACGCGCTCGACGCGGACGCGGTCGCCACGGCGGTCCGCGAGCAGGTCGGCCACCCGGACGGCGCGCTGCGCCCGTGCCGCGTGGTCCCGGCGAAGGACCTCGCGGTCGCCGACGCCGAGGTCGAGGTGCGAGGCGGCGACGACGCGATGGTCACGCTCTTCGCGCTCGTCCGCGACCCCGACGAGGAGGACGAGTCGACCACCGTGAAGCTCCTCGGCGCCTACGATGACGGGCCGACGGGCAGCGTCTTCGGCGTGATCGCCATCCACACCGCCCCCGCCGACGACGACAACGCCTCGCCGCCCGAGGGCGCGCCGACGGTGACGACGGCCGCCCTCAGCGCCTGGGACCGCGGCACCGCGCCCTGCACGCCGGTGCCGGCGGGCGCGGTCGAG
>SBGO01000406.1 GCA_006226565.1 Deltaproteobacteria bacterium
ACCTCGTGCCGGAGCGCGCTCCGCGCCGCCGCGACGGTGTCCCGGGTCAGGGCGCCCGTGACCGTCACCGTCCGCGCGCCGTCCGCTTCGCGTCGCGCCTCGACGCGGACCGCCTCAGCCACCCTCGGCCCCGTCGAACGCCTTCCAGAAGCGCTGGCGCACGGTCTCGAGCCCGTCCGCGGCGACGGCCTTGCGCAGCACGTCGAGGACCACCGCCCCGACGTCCATCACGCCCGGCTCGGCGGCGGGCGCGGCCTCCGGGTTCGGCATCCCGCGGCCGTAGAACCACGCGAGCGCGACCTCGACGCCCTCGCGGTCGGGCCGCGCCAGCACCATCGCGATGAGGACCTTCACCGGGTCCTCCTTCCAGTGCTCGGGCAGGGGGCGCCCACGACGCTCGTCCCCGGCCGACGCGTCGCGCGCCGCCAGGGCCTGCTCGATCTGGGCGAGCGCGGTCCGGAGGGTGGGGTGGAGGTCGCTCACAGCCGCCACGTTAGGCGTCCCCTGGCGGCGAGGCAAGCCGCGGCGGGGCGGCGGCGCGCGGGCCCGGCGGGCGCTATCGCTCGGCGTTCATCAGGCGCTTGGCGTAGGCCATCGCGTCGATACCGGGCAGGTCGACCTCGGCGCCCACGGCGGGGGGCGTCCACGGGTGCGGCCCCTCGGCGTCGAAGCGGACGAAGCGGCGGCGGCCGTCCTCGAGCGGGGTCGGGAAGTCGACGCGGACCTCGGTCGGCCGGCCGTCGTCCCCGAGCCGGTCGATGGTCGCGACGGCGCCGCCGGCGAAGGGGAAGCGCTGCCCGACGGCGAAGCGGTCCGCCCGGGTGAGCATCCGGTCCCCGAGGGTCTTGAAGAGGCCGGCGGGCACGCGTAGGACGAGGCGCTCGGCGGTCGGGCGCGAGACCGTGACCGGGTCGAGGGTCGCCGTCAGCGCGTGGACGGAGGCGCAGCGCTCACCGCGGTCCTCGCAGGTCGGGCCGACGTACGCCGTGAGCCCGTCGCTCGGCAGGTTGACCACGAAGACCGGCCGCCCCGGGGCGCTCGAGGCGACGCCGATGACCTCGTCGAGGGGCCGCGACACGACGTCCATCGAGGCCGAGCGGGAGGCGAGGCCGAGCGGCCCGCCGATGATCCACAGCAGCGTGATGATGACCGCCGTCGGCCCGGCGAGGTGCTTGGCGAAGGCGCGTCCCATCGGCGCGCGCTCGGCCGGATCGACGAACTGCCCGAGGAAGAGCGCCGCGATCCCGGAGACGCCGAGGGAAACCAGCGTCAGCGCGCGATCGGCGACGAGCGTCCCGATGAGCGGCAGCGCGGCGAGGACGGCGCCGAGGAGGAGCGCCCGGGCGGCGGGCTTGAGGCGCCAGACCGGGCGGAAGAGCAGGGCGAAGATGGCGATGACGGCGAGGTCGACGGCCAGATAGATGGTGGCGGCGGTGCCGCTGACGAGCGGCACGAAGTCCGACCAGACGCCGAGCGAGCCGCCGAGGATGGCCGGGAGGGTGCGGGCGGCGCGCTCCACGAAGTCGAGCGGCGCCGCCAGCGGGTCGAGGTAGGCGCCGACCCCGCGGACGCCGTAGCCGCCGAGCTTGTAGGCGACGAGCCAGGTCAGGCCGATGGCGGCGTAGGGGGCGAGGGCCCGGAGGACGCGCTTCGGGTCGCGCGCCTCGAAGACGAGGGCGTGGGCGAGGAGGTAGCCCGCGCCGCCGAGGGCGACCTCGCCGGACAGGAGCCCCAGAGCGAAGGCGAGCGGGCCGACCCAGGCGCCGGGGCGCCAGCCGTCGCGGCGCCAGCGGTCGTGGGCGACGAGGGCGACGATGACGAGCACGCCGGCGATGAGCGCGTTGCGGTTGGCGATCCAGCCGAGGGTCGGGCCGCGGGCGTCGTCGAGGCCGTAGACGACGAGGGCCAGGTTGGCGAGCCAGGGCGGGGCGAGGAGGCGGTCGAAGAGCCTCCCGGCGGCGACGAGGAGCAGGGCGAACCAGAGGAGCGAGTGCAGGTGGGCGAAGGGCGCCGAGCCGGGGGCGACGGCCTCGTCGAGGGCGTGGGTCAGGCCCGCGATCGGGCGCAGGAAGACGAGGCGCGCGTCGGGGGAGGTCCACCAGGGGAGGTCGCCGCGGTCGATGCGCGGCGCGACGTCCCCGTCGATGAAGCGAAAGAGGTCGAGGGCGCCGCCGTCGCTGGTCGCGCCGTCGCTGTGGTTGAGGTTGGCGCGCAGGAAGTGGTCGTCGGTGCTCCAGTCGGTGGCGACCGAGGTCGCGGCGCAGGCGACGGCGAGCGCGATGACCAGCCCCCGGGTTCCGCGCCATCCGAGCGCGCGCTGGAGGCGCGGGAGCTCGGTGAAGGGCGGGTGCGGAGCGGGAGCGGAGGGTGCGTCGGCCATGGGGGGACTCTTTGGCAAGACGGCGCCCGGGCGCAACCCCTTAGCTGCGGGCGGGCGCCTTCGCGGTGCGAAAGCGACCGTCGCCGGGCGGCCGCGCCGTCGGGACGGGGGAGCGGACGCGGAGCGCCCGCTGTGCGGAAGTCACAGCGGTCTCCTTTTTGCGCCTCCACATCGCAGCTGCGGTCGTGCTAGTGTCGCGACACACTGGGAGGATTTCACTTGGGATTCATGGACCAGCTCAAGGCGATCGGGAAGCAGGCCGTGGACGCGCTGAACGGCGCCCAGGGGCCGGCGCAGCAGCGCAGCTCCGCCCGCGACCAGCTGCGCGGCGTCGATGGCCTGGCCCAGCAGGAGCAGCGGCTCTCGCCCGCGCACGACGACGCGTCCAAGAAGCCGCAGGCGGCCGCGCAGAAGCTCACCGTCCAGCAGATCCTCGCCGCGCTCAAGGGTGAGCCCGCGGCCTCCGCCGGCGTCGCCCCCGAGGCGACCGGCGTCTTCACCCGCGCGATGGCCGTGGGCAAGTCGATGCGCGAGGTGATCGAGAAGAGCAAGGGCGCGGCGCGCTATCCGTCCCAGACGGCGTTCTTCGTCGACATCATCGCGGACTCGGTGGCGGCGCAGCTCCTCACCGGCGTCCCGGCCTCCATCACCATGGGACAGGCCGCCCAGGAGACGGGCTACGGCAAGTCCGCCTCGAGCGGGAACAACTTCTTCGGCATCAAGGGCTCCGGCACGGCCGGCTCGACCAGGGAGGCGACCTGGGAGGAGGTCAACGGCCGCAAGGTCAAGACGACCGCCCACTTCCGCGCCTACAAGAACCGCTACGAGTCCTTCGTCGACCACGGCAAGCTCATCTCGGAGAACCCGGTCTACGGCGACGCGATGAAGCACACCGAAGACCCGAAGAAGATGATCGCCGAGGTCCACGACGCCGGCTACGCGACGGACTCGAAGTACACCACGAACATCACGTGGATCATGAAGACCTTCGGGCTCATGGAGATCGACCCGCTGGCCCGGTCGCTGGTCGACATCGTTCAGAAGTAGCGCGTCGACCCGATGCGACCACGCCCCCTCCCCGCCCCCGAGCGCCGTGCGCGGGTCGTCGCCCGGCATCACCTCGCCCGGACGGCGCCCGACGTGCTGTCCGCCGTCCGCGCGGTGGTCGCGCAGCACTCGAGCGACCCGGTGACGCCGCCCGTCGCCGCGTGGGCCCGCGTCCCCGAGCTCACCGTCGCGAGCTGGGAGCGCGCGATGTACGAGGAGCGGTCGCTGTGGCGGATCCACGCCATGCGACGGACGCTCTTCGTCGTCCCGACCGCGGACGCCCCCCTCTTCGACGCCGCCGCGGGCGCCGAGCTGGCTGCCAAGGAGCGCCGACAGCTCGAGAAGCTGGTCGCCGAGGCGCTCGGGACGGCTGACGTCGCGGCGTGGCTGGGCGAGGTCGAGCGCGAGGTGATGGCCGCGCTCGCCGGCGACGTCGAGCGGCGCACCCCGGACCTGACGTCGGCGGTACCGCGGCTCGCGACCCCGCTCACCGTCGGCTCCGGGAAGTGGCAGACGACGGTGCCGCTGTCGAGCCGCCTCATGATGGTGATGGCCTACGAGGGGACGGTGGCGCGGACCCACCCCGCGGGGTCGTGGCGTTCGAGCCAGTACCACTGGACCCACGGCGAGCGGTTCGCGGGGCGGCCGGGGCGCTTCGGCGCGGAGGACCCGCTCGACCCCGCGACGGCGCGGGCCGAGCTCGCGCGCCGCTACCTGGGGAGCCACGGGCCGGCGACGCTGGTCGACCTGCGCTGGTGGACCGGCTGGACGGCGGCCCGGGCGAAGGCGGCGTTGTCCGCGGTCGGAGCCATCGAGGTGGCGCTGGACGGCGGCTTCGTGGGGTACGTGCTGCCCGGGGACGTCGCCCCCGACGCGGCCCGCGCCGAGCAGGTGGCGCTCTTGCCGGGGCTCGACTCGACGACGATGGGCTGGAAGGAGCGCGACTGGTACCTCGGCCCGCACGCCGCCCGCCTCTTCGACAGCAACGGCAACGCCGGGCCGACGGTCTGGGTCGACGGGCGCGTGGTCGGGGGGTGGGCGCAGCGGCCCGACGGGGAGGTCGTCTTCGCCCTCCTCGAGGACATCGGGCGCGAGGCCACCGACCGCGTCGAGGCCGAGGCCGCCGCGCTGACGGCCTGGACCGACGGGCTCGGCGCGACGCCGCGCTTCCGCACCCCGCTCGAGCGCGAGCTGATGAAAGTGTGATGAAGTGGGGTCTGACCCCAAACTTTCACATTTTCTTCAGCTGATGAAAGTGTGATGAAGTGGGGTCTGACCCCAAACTTTCACATTTTCTTCGGGGGCGGCGCGTAATACCGTCCGGCCCGTGAAGCTCGCACGCGACTGGTTTCTCCTGAGCATGGTGCTCGCGACGCTGCTGGCCTGGGCCTTCCCCGAGCCGGGGGCGCCGGGCGGCTGGCTCCACCCCGAGCTCCTCACGAAGGGCGGCGTCGCGCTCGTCTTCTACCTCCACGGCGTCGCGCTCTCGTTCGCCTCGCTCCGGGCCGGCGCCCTCCTCTGGCGCGTGCACCTCGTCACCCAGGCGGCGACCTTCATCGTCTTCCCGCTCCTCGGCCTGGCGCTCCTCGCCGCGCTCGGCGACCACGTCCCCGACGAGCTCCGGCTCGGCCTCTTCTTCCTCTGCGCCCTCCCCTCGACCGTCTCCTCGTCGGTCGCGATGACCGGCCTCGCCCGCGGCAACGTCGCCGCCGCCGTGTTCAACGCGACCCTGTCGAGCGTGATCGGCGTCGTCCTGACCCCGCTCTGGATGGCCGCCGTCTGGACCGCGGTCAGCGACGCCCCGCCCCTCGGCGACGTCATCGTGGACCTGGTCCTGTGGCTCATCCTCCCCCTCGTCCTCGGCCAGCTCTCGCGGCCGTGGCTGGCGGGCTGGGCGGAGCGCCGCAAGGGCGCCATCTCGGTGGTCGACCGCCTCGTCATCCTGACGATGGTCTACACGGCCTTCGCGGCCTCCTTCGCCGGCGGGGTGTGGGCGCGCCAGGGCGCCCTCCAGATCCTCCTGGTCCTGGCCATCTCCGCCCTCCTCTTCGCCGTCGTCATGCTCGCCCTCGCCCGCGCCTCCCGCGCGCTCGGCTTCACCCGCGAGGACCGCATCGCGGCCATGTTCTGCGGGTCCAAGAAGACCCTCGCCGCCGGCGTCCCGATGGCGAAGCTCATCTTCGGCGCCCACCCCGGGCTCGGCGTCATCCTCCTGCCCATCATGGTCTACCACCCGCTCCAGCTCATGATCGCCGGCGTCCTCGCCGAGCGCTGGCGGCGCGAGGCCCCCGGCGGTTCGTGATATTGCGCACCGAGGTGGGTCGGATGACCCGATCTCGCCCCCCGTGGCGCATCCGGTCGACCACGCCGCGCGAAAGTCCCCATCGCGATCGTCGGAGCGTTCGAGGTGTGCGATTCGACCTGGCGCGGAGGTTGCACGGCTCTCTACAAAGGAAAAGAGAGGCCGCCATGACCGAACCGTCCACGGCTGAGAAGCTGGGCGGTGGCAAGCGTGCCGCCGTCAGCGCCCAACGCGTCATCCGCCGTCTCCTGCACGAGCTCGAGGGCCAACGGGACCTGTCCCGCGTCCGCGGCATCGTGGAGACGCTCCAGAAGGTCGTGCCCGACCACATCAAGGGCAAGGAGGCCCCCGGGGGCCTATACGACGAGCTGCGGACGATCAACCCGAACATGTCGGGCACCATCGATCGCCTCGCGGCCGACAACCACCAGCTCGAGCGCGAGCTGGACGAGCTGTCCCGCTGGATCCACCGGGTCGAGGACGACCTCCACGCGATGTGGCAGGCCCGCCACACCTTCGTCCGCCACCTCTACGCCCACGAGCGCATCGAGAGCGGCGCGGTCGCCGACACCTACTACCTGGATCTCGGCACCGGCGACTGACCCGCCCGGCGCGCCACGCGACGCGCCGGGTGTGTGATTGAACCCACGCGGCCCGGGGGCTCATGGCGCCCTGCGGCCGCGCGAGGCTCCGGGTCGCCCTGCGCGTGCCCGGAGCGGCGGCATACCTGCATCACGAGCACGGGGGCCGCGGGCGCGTCGCGTACGCGGCCTCGACGGAGCCGATCATGAGCACGTCCGTCGTCAACGAGCAGATCATCGAGATCGTGAGCGACTCCGGCGAAGGGGCGCAGACCGCCGGCCAGCTGTTCGGAACGCTGGCGGCGAAGATGGGCAACGGGGTCTGGACGGTCGAGATCATCCCCGCGGAGATCGAGCCGCCGCCGCGCTCGAAGGCCGGCGCCAGCGGCGTGCGCGTCCGCTTCGGGAGTCGCCCCATGACCAACATGGGGGACGAGGCCGACCTCGTCGTCGCCTTCAACGAGCAGGTCCTCTACGGCCGCATCGACGCCGGCGCGCTGCGCCCCGGCACCGTCGTGCTCCTCGACGACAAGTGGGCGGCCCACCCCGAGGCCGCCGTGCGCGACGCCTACCGCGACGGGGTCGAGGACCTCCGCGCCCGCGGCTACGTCGTCCGCGAGGTGCCGATGGAGGCGGAGACGCTGCGCCTCGTCGACAACGCGCGGCGCGGCCAGAACATGTGGGTCGTCGGGCTGCTCTGCGCCCTCTACGACCGCGACCTCGACGTCGCCAAGGCCGACGTCGCGGGCATCTTCACCCGCCGCCGCAAGGGCCCCGAGGTCATCGCCCAGAACCACGCGCTGCTCGACGCGGGCTACGCCTGGGGGCGCGAGGCCTTCACCGAGCGCTTCCGCGTCCCGCCCATGGAGACCCGCGGCGACATGGTGGTCATGAACGGCAACGCCGCGGTCGCCATGGGCGCGATGGCCGCCGGGATCGAGCTCTGCGCGATGTACCCCATCACGCCGGCCACCTCCGCCTCGCACTACCTCGGCGCCGCCTTCCACAAGGCCGGCGGCTTCGTCCACCAGGCCGAGGACGAGATCGCCGCCGTCAGCTTCGCCATCGGCGCCTCGTACGCCGGCAAGACGGCGATGACCATCACCTCCGGCCCCGGCATGGCGCTCAAGACCGAGATGATCGGCCTCGCCGTCATGACCGAGGTGCCGCTCGTCATCGTCGACGTCCAGCGCGGCGGCCCGTCCACCGGCCTCCCGACCAAGGTCGAGCAGGGCGACCTCCTGCACGCCCTCTACGCCGCCCCCGGCGACGCGCCGAAGGTGGTCATGGCGGCCTCCAGCATCGACGAGTGCTTCCACTTCATGGTGACCGCGCGGAGCCTGGCCGAGACCTTCCGCACGCCGGTCATCGTGATGACCGACGCGAACCTGGCGACGGGCCAGACCGCCTTCCCCTACCCCGAGCTCGACGAGCGCTGGCTCTCCCCGCCGGTCGACCAGACGCCGTGGCCGGCCGGCGTCCCGCCCTACGCCTGGGACGAGGCGACCGGCCTGTCGCCGCGCCCCATCCCCGGGCAGCCCGGCGGCATGTACGTCCTCACCGGCCTCGCCCACGACGAGCGCAGCCGCGTCGCCTACGAAGCCGACATCAACCAGCGCGCGGCCGAGCGGCGGAGCCGCAAGCTCGTCGCCCTCCAGGAGAGCCTGCGCCCGCCCGTCGTCCACGGTGACGACCACGGCGAGCTCCTCGTCGTCGGCTGGGGCTCGACCCGCGGCGCCATCGAGGAGGCCGTCGACGCCCTCCGCGCCGACGGCCACCGCGTCTCCTCGATCCACCTCCGCTTCCTGTCACCGCTCGAGCCAGGGCTCCCCGAGATCTTCGCGCGCTTCGACCGCGTCATGACCGTCGAGCTCAACTACAGCGACCCACCCGACGCCCCCGGCTCGCGCCGCTACGCCCAGCTCGCCTGGCTCCTGCGCGCCCAGACCCTCGTCGACGTCGACTGCTGGTCGCGCATCCCCGGCGCGCCGCTGCCGCCTGGGCACATCGCCCGCGCGCTCCGCGAGCGGCTCTCCGGGACCCTGCCCGACACCCGCCGCACCGCCCGGAGGGGAGCACGATGATGAACGATCTCGCGCGCTTCTGGTTCGACGACGCAGCCGACGCGCCGCGCGCCTGCACCCTCGAGGACTACCAGGGCGCCACCCCGCGCTGGTGCCCGGGCTGCGGCGACCACGCCGTCCTCGCCGCGCTGCAGCGCCTGTGCCGCGACGAGCAGCTCCCGCCCGAGGAGACGGTCGTCGTCTCCGGCATCGGCTGCTCGAGCCGCTTCCCGCACTACATGAAGACCTACGGCTTCCACGGGCTCCACGGCCGCGCCCTCCCGGTCGCCGAGGGGGTCCGCTCGCGCCGCCCCGACCTCCACCTCTTCGTCGTCACCGGCGACGGGGACTGCTGCTCCATCGGCGCCGGCCACTGGATCCACGCCATCCGCTACAACATGCGGATGGTCGTGATGATGTTCGACAATCGCATCTACGGCCTGACGAAGATGCAGACGTCGCCGACGACCCAAGCGGGCTACCGGTCGAACACCCACCCGCGCGGCGCCTGGCTCGAGCCCATCGACCCCATCCAGACGACCCTCGGCGTGACGAACGTCTCCTTCGTCGCCCAGACCGTCGACTGGAACCCGGTCCACGTCGCGGCGACCCTGACCCGCGCCTACCACCACCCCGGGCTGGCCTTCGTCCGCGTCCTGCAGCGCTGCCCGCACTACACCGGCGACGTCTACGAGGCGGCCCAGCGCGACCCCAAGCGGCTCCTCCTGCTCGAGCACGCCGACGGCGTCCCGATCGATCCGGCGGTCGCCAAGCTCTTCCCGAACCGCACCGCGCACGACCCGCACGACCTCGACGCGGCGCGCCGCCTCGCCGCCCGCGACGACGAGGTCCTGCCGGTCGGGCTCTTCTACGTGAACCCCGCGGCGCAGCGCTACGACGCCTACACCGTCGAAGGGCTCGCGACGCCGCGCAACGCCAAGCTCGCAGCCGTCCGCGGCGAGCTCGACCACTACAAGGTGTGACCGTGATCGCCATGCACGCAGACTGGCGCCGGCTGAGCCTCTCCATCGTCCCCGGGGGCCCCTGGGCCGACCGCCTCGAGGGCGTCCTCGGCGCGCTCCGCGACGCGCCCGCGCCCGACCTCGGCCCGACGACGACCCTGGTCATCGCCGCCCACCCGAGCGCGCTCGACCCCGGGACCGTCCTCGCGGGCCTCTCGCCGGACGACATCGTCCTGACCCACGCCCGCGCCGCCGACAGCGAGGCCCTCGCGCGCATGCTGAGCCCGGCCCAGCGCGACCACCTCGCGCGGGCCGAGGCCGCCATCTACTGGATCGACGCGCTGCCGCGGACCGAGCCCGGCGGCGACGAGCACT
>SBGO01000403.1 GCA_006226565.1 Deltaproteobacteria bacterium
GACCGCCGCGTCGCCGCGCGCCCCCTGGCCGAGCGGGAAGGTGAAGTCCAGCTCGTTGAGGCGCTGCCCGGTCGCCAGGTCCGCGAGACGGGAGCCCGGGTCCTTCGGGTCGAGCGGAACGGCGAGCGCGCCAGCGAGCGACGCGCTGACGAGCTCCGCCCAGGAGGCGTCGAGCCCGTGGCGCGGGAGCCGCTCCGCGGCGAGCGCGCGGAGCGCCTCCTCGGTGCCCTGGAAGTCGGCGTGCTCGAGCAGCTCGTGGAGGAAGTTGCCGGTCCCGCGCCCCCCGGGGAGCTCCGCCAGCGGCACCCGCGGCGACGGCGCCGCGACGACCGGCGGCGCCTCGAGCGCCTCGTCGTCCTCCGCCACGGTCTCGTCCTCGGCGGCCTGGGCCGTCTCGGCGTGGTAGTCGACGTGGCGCGTGAGCCCGGTGAAGCTCGTCCGACGCCAACCGTTGTCGAGGGGCGCGGCGCGATCGTAGACGAGCGGCGTGATGTCGACGTCGCTCGCGGCCAGGACCTCGAAGCGCGCGACCTGCCGCGAACGGTCCTCGACGACGGCGATGGTCCCGTCGGACCGCTCCGCGAGCCGGCGCAGGTCCGCGAGGAGCTCGTCGTCACCGACCTCGTAGGCGGTCCGCTCGCGGAAGCTCGCGAGCCGCGTGGCGTCGAAGACGTCGCTCCCGTGCCGATGGAGGGCGTACCAGAGCGGCGACTTGTGCGCGTCGGTGAAGGCCCCCCACCAGACGGTCACGCGGTGCTTGGCCCGGGTGAGCGCGACGTAGAGGAGGCGGAGCCCCTCGGCCGCGAGCTCGTAGTCGACGAACTCCTGGTGGGTCGCCCACTCGCGGCGCTCGGGGGCCACGTCGAGCTTCTCGGCGTGGCCGTCGTCGGGATCGCGGAAGTGCAGATACGCCGGCGCCTGCCGACCGCTGTCGGGGAGCCCCAGGTAGGGGCACCAGACCAGCGGGTACTCGAGGCCCTTGCTCTTGTGGATGGTGACGATCTCGACGGCCTCGGCGTCGCTCTCGAGCCTCAGCGACGCGTCGGGATCGTCCTCGCCGGCGTCGCGCCGCGCGCGCCGCAGCCACTCGAGGACCCCGGCGGGATCGAGCTCGTGCCGGACCTCGGCGTTGTGGAGGAGCTCGGCGAGGTGGAGGAGGTTCGCCATGCAGCGCTCGCCGTCCACCCGCGAGAGCACCGCCGACAGCCGCCCGGCGACCAGGGTCCGCAGCAGGTGCACGATCCCGCGCTTCTGCCAGGCGTTCTGCCAGCCGCGGAGCTCTCCGACCCAGGCCTCCCAGCGCGCGGGGTCCGCGGCCGCGTCGGCGATGGAGCACGCGGTCCCGCCCAGGAGCTCCGTCGCCAGCGCGGTCCGCGCGAGCCGTGTCCGCGCGGGCTCGAGGATGGCGGCCAGGAGCCGCTCGAGCTCCTCGGCCTCGGCGGTGCCGAAGACGCTGTCCGGACCGTGCAGGACGCTGGGCACGCCGACCCTCCGGAGGGCGTCCTGGATGGCCGTCGCCTGTCGGTTGGTGCGCACCAGAACGGCGCAATCCCGGGGCTGGACCCGGCGCGGCGCGCCGTCCGCCGACGCCCGCAGCAGCGCCCCGTCGTCCTTCAGCACCGCGGCGATGTCGCTCGCGACCCGGGCCGGGAGCTCGTTGTCCCGCCACTTGGCGTCGATCCCGCGGCGGCGGGGGCGGCGGACGAAGCGGAGCTCGAGCGAGGCCGCGAGCCCCTCGAGGCGATCGCCGTGCTTGGCGGAGACGCGCTCGTAGTCGATGCCGCGGGTGGCGAACGCGCCGGGCCCGGTGTCGAAGAAGACGTTCTGGGCGTGCACGAGCCGCGCGTCGCTGCGGTAGCTCCGGGCCAAGGTCTCGATGCGCCCGCCCATCGCCTCCTTGGCGGCGAGGTAGGTGTCGATGTCCGCGCCGCGGAACCGGTAGATCGCCTGCTTCGGGTCGCCGATGAGGTAGAGCCAGTGGTCCGGCCGGCCGACGAAGAGGCGCTCGAAGATCGCCCACTGAACGGGGTCCGTGTCCTGGAACTCGTCGATCAGGACCGCCTTGAACTGACGCCGGATCGCCCCCGCCAGCTCGTCGCCGGTCCCCGGGGCCTCGAGCGCCTCGCGCAGGAGCCGCAGCAGATCGTCGAAGGAGCGCTGGGCGCTGGCCTCACGGCGCCGCCGGACCGCGGCGCGCACCTCGGCGATCAGCCGATAGCGGAAGGACAGCAGGTAGTCGGCCGCGGAGGGCATCTCCGCAATCCAGGCCGCCCGCAGGGCGCTGACGAGGTCGAAGACGTCGTGGCGCGGGCCCCGCTCCCCGGCGCGGGTGGACTTCGCGAGCAGCGTGGCGTCGAGCACCCGGAGCTGATGGAAGCGCTTGCGATCGAGGGCGCCGCGCACCACCTCGTCGCCGACCCCGAGGACGTCCTCGAGCTCCGCGACCGGGAAGCGCGGGTGCATCGCGCCGGCCTCGAGGGCCCCCCTCAGGATCGCCAGGGCGCGGCGCTTCTCCTTCCACCAGATGCGCTTCAGCGCGGCCCGCGCGGCGGTCGTCGCGGGCATCTCGGGCGGCGGGAGCCGCTCCGGCTCGGCGGGCACGACCGCGGCGTCCGGGTGGCGGATGGCGAGGTCCCCGAGGCTGACCGCCTTGGCCAGGTCCAGGCCGACCCCCTCGAGGAGCGCCAGCGCCGCCGGGGTGGCGGCGTAGAGCTCGCGCTGCCAGAAGTCCTCGACGACCTCGCGGACCAGCGCGCGCTCGTCCTCGACGAGGGTCGTGTCGAAGGCGACCCCGCTCGCCAGGGCGTTCTGCTGCAGCATCCGCTGGCAGAAGCCGTGGATCGTCCAGATCTGCGCCCGATCGAAGCCCTCGAGGGCCGCCCGGAGCCGCCCCAGCACGACCGCGGGCCCCTCCGCGTGGCGGACCATGTCGAGGAGCCGCGCGAGGACAGGATCATCGGACGAGGCGCCGCGCTCCCGCCAGTGGCCCTCGACGAAGCGCAGGGCCTCGTCGAGGCGAGCGCGCACGCGCCCTCGAAGCTCGGCCGTCGCCGCGTTCGTGAAGGTCACCGCCAGGATGCGGTCGACCGGCACGTCGTGCTCGACGACGAGGCGGAGGACCAGGCTCGTGATGCTCCAGGTCTTGCCGGTGCCGGCGCTCGCCTCGAGCAGCACGCCGCCCGTGGGCAGCGGCCCGGCCGGGTCGAAGGGGCGGGTCCCGACGATCGCGTCGGCGGCGTCGGCGCTCACAGGTCCCCCTTCTCGCGCGCCGCGTACATCGGCTCGAGCACGGTGGCCGCCACCTCGGGGAAGTCCGGGTGCTCGTGGAGGCCCTCGTCACCCCACACCCGCCGCGCCGACGGCGTCGCGTCCTCGCCGCGCTGCTGGTGGAAGCTGACCCACGCCTTCTTCGCCTCGAAGAGGCAGCTGTCCGGCCCCTTTCCCTTGCGTCGGGCCCAGAACCACGCGTCGGAGGTCTTCGGCGCGAACGGGAGCGGCGCCGTCAGGCCGCGGAGATAGAGGGCGACCAGCTCGCTCAGGAGCGCCCGCGCGCGGTCCTGGCCGAAGCGCGCGAAGGAGAAGACGCCGTTGCCCGCGACGAGGTGAGACGGACCGGGGAGCGCGCCCGCCGCCCCGAGCGCCAGATGGACCAGCCACGCCTCGAGCTGGTGCTTGGGCCCGGCCGCGATCGGGTGGAAGGTGACCCGGCCCCGGTCGTAGACGTCGTCGACCCGCCCGACCAGGCTCCGCCCGTCGAGCGACAGCGCGATCGGCACGACCCGCCGCGCGCCCACCGAGAGCTTCTCGACCCGCCGAGCGATCTGCCGCGCCTTGGGGTCGACCGCCTCGAGGAGGTTTCTGGCGAGGGCCCCCGCGGGGAGCCGCCCGTCGGCGAGCACGGCGGCGCGCGCGTCCTCGTCGCTCGCGCCGCGGAGGCGCCAGCGCACCAGGTCACGCCCCAGGGCCCAGCGCCCGAGCCCGTCGAGGGAGAGCGGGGCCTGGTCGGCGATCTCTTCCTCCCAACTGTCGAGCGACACGTCGAGCCGCTGCTTCAGGAACGCCGCCGTGGGGTCCTTGAAGAAGGCGATCAGCGAGGCGAGCTCGACGCTGCGGTGCTCGAGCGGCGGCACCGGGGTGCCGTCGCAGAACGGCTCCGGCGTCGACCGCGGGCCGCGGAGCCGCCGCGCCCCGGCGAGGAAGCGGCGGTCGAAGGAGAGCGGGATCCGCCGCGCGCCGTCGGGACCGACGCCGAAGTTGGCCGGGCTGAACGGCGACAGCGGGTGGGTGATCTTCCACCCGCGGCCGAAGCCGCGATCCAGCACGGCCGTCAGCTCGGCGAGCGGCACGCACGGCGGCGTCTCGTGGTTGTCGCCCAGGCTCCGGCCGCTGTAGGTGATGACGAGGTGGTCGCGGGCCGACAGCAGGGTCTCCAGGAAGGCCTGGCGGTCGTCGGCGCGGTCGCTCCGGTCGCCCACCCGCGGGTCGTCGACCCGGGTCCGGTCGAAGCCGAGCCCGACCCCGCCCCGCGGGAAGCTGCCGTCGTCCATCCCGAGGAGGCACACCACGCGGAACGGCAGGCTCCGCATCGGCACCATCGTGCAGAAGGTCATCCCCCCGGAGAGGAAGCTCACCGCGGTCTGTCG
This sequence comes from Deltaproteobacteria bacterium, assembly GCA_006226565.1. Classification (GTDB taxonomy): domain Bacteria; phylum Myxococcota_A; class UBA9042; order PHBI01; family PHBI01; genus PHBI01. The sequence goes on from SBGO01000403.1 coordinate 4,644, forward strand.
CGCCTTGAACGGGGCGTCGAGCAAGGCGCGCAGGGCCTCGACCTCGACCGCCTCGGTGAAGCCCGCGACCACGGCCCCGTCGACGAGATCGCTCAGCACGTCGAGGATCGCCTTCGAGCGCCCGGCGGAGGCGTCGTCGTGGACCAGCAGCCCCTCGACCAGGGCGGCGCAGCGCTCGCGCCACGCGGGCAGCGGGCGCGGGACCCGCAGGTCCTCGAGGGTGTCGAAGAGGCGCTCGAGGTAGTCGATGACCCGCCCCGCGATCTGCGCGTCCTTGCCCTCGATGTCGTCGTAGGGGCTGACCCCGCCGTAGCGGACGAAGCCGTCGTTGGCGATGGCGTGGCCGAGGAGCAGCCGCTCGAAGGCGAAGCGCCAGGTGTGGAGCGCGTCCTCGGGCTGCCCGTGGCGGGCCCGGTCGGCGGCGTCCCGGCCCCACCGCGCCCCCGCGCTCGCGAGCCACGTCCGGGCCTTCGCCAGCTCGTCGGCGCCGATCCCGATCGCCTCGAGCACCGGCGGCGACGCCAGGAAGGCGAAGACCTCGGTCGCCTTGAGGCGGCCGGTCGCGAGGTCGAGGATGCGGAGGAAGGCGTCGGCCCACGGGTTGGTCCGCTGGAGGCTGAGGTCGTGGACCTGGTGGAGCGCCGGGAAGCCCCGGGCCTCGTCGTGGCCGTCCCCGTCGGAGAAGACCGCGTGGATGAGCGGCGCGAAGGTGTCGATGTCCGGGGTCAGCACCACCACGTCCCGCGGCTCGAGCGTCTCGTCGGCCGCGAAGAGCCCGAGCAGCGTGTCGCGCAGGACCTCGACCTGGCGCATCGCGCCATGACAGACATGGACCTGCAGCGACCGGTCCGCCTCGCGCGGCACGTACGGCGCCGGGCGACGCTCGGCCTCGGCGTTCTCGCTCGGCGCGCCGCGGTCGCGGAGCCGGAGGATGTCGCCCTGGAGCGCAGCGAGGGTGGTCGCCGTGCCGGGTTCGATGAAGTCGTCGTGGTACGTGGGCGCGCCGCCGAGGCCGTCGACGAGCCGCTGCAGGTCGGCGCCGAGGAGGTCGAAGGACGCGAGCAGCGGGTGGTCGAAGACGCGGTTCTCGCCGCGGGTGACCTTGCGGTCCTGCTCGCGGCCGTCGACGGAGGCGCACGGCAGGAAGAGGCGCACCTCGCGGTGCCGCGCGATCGCCCCGAGGACCTCGACGTAGCGCGGCGGGAGGGTGTTGACGCCGAAGATCACGACTCGCCCGGGCACCCCGGCGAGCGCGCCCTCGCCGTCCCGAGCGACGCGCTCGAGGAACGCCGTGAGCCGATGACCGAGGTGCGGGGCGGGCATCCCGGCGCGGAGCGCCCGCCACAGGAGCGGCTGCCAGGTGCCGTCGTCCTCGCCGCGCTCCCAGGCCGCGACCACGTCCGGACGATAGACGGTGTAGCGATGGAAGACCTCCGCGATGCGGGTCGCGAGCGTCACCCTCCGCCGCTCCCGCGGGTCCCCGTCCCGGCGCTCGAGGTAGCGCCGAATCGTCGCCAGCTCCGGCCGCTCGAGGTGCTCGGGCAGCGCGGCGAGGAGGCGCCAGCGCAGCCGACCGGGCGCCCACGGATCGGGCCCGTCGACGGCCCCCGCCTCGCCCAGCGCCCCGGCGACGGCGGTGGCGACGAGCCGATCGGGGGAGGTGAACTCCAGGTGGGCGGCCACCCCCCGACGCTCGGCCAGGCGCATCGCCAGCCACGTCTCCATCCCGCGGCTCTGGACCGCGATCCGCTCCGGCGCGAAGGGGTCGCCGAGGGCCGCGGGCAGATCGGCCAGCCCGGCGACCAGCGCCTCGACGCGGTTCGAGCGGTGGATGTGGAGGTGCGTGGTCATCGCGACGCCAACTTCGTGCGGTGCTCGAGGCCCGTCAACCGGGCATCGGTAGCCACCCTAAGGCACGTGCGTCGCCAGCCACGGTACTGAACAAAAAATGAGTCTCGCTCACACCACCACCCGACTGGCCCCGGGGCCACTTGCAGACCGCGCCGACCCGCACGAGACTTGCCGGTGGCACCCTCGACCGGCGGTCGTGATGAGCGAAGAAGAAGCCTGGACCCGACGACTCCGCCTGCTGCAGCTGCTGCTCCGGCGCGGCCACATCACCACCGTTCAGGCGACCCAGGTCCTCGGCGTCGACCGGCGGCGCGCCCTCGAGGACCTCAAGGCGCTCGAGCGCCACGGCGTGCCGCTCCGCCGCGAAGGCGAAGGGCGGCTCAGCGAGTGGGTGGTCGAGGAGGCCTGGCGCCAGGTCGGCATGGACATCGGCCTCCAGGAGCGCCTCTCGCTCCTCTTCGGCCGCGAGCTCGTCGAGAGCTTCCTCCGCGACACCGACATCGGCGACGCCTTCGCCCGCCTCGACCGCCAGCTCGAGGCGATGGGCGACACCGTGGCTTCCGAGCGCGATCTGGCGCGGAAGTTCATCTACGTCCGCGAGCCCGAGAAGGACTATCGCGACCACAAGGAGACCGTGCAGCAGCTCGTCGAGGCGGTCGTCCAGGCGCGCTACGTCAGCTTCACCTACGCCCGCGCCCGGAGCCAGGAGACCCTGCGCTTCAAGTCCGTCGCGCCCTACACCATCGCCGTCTACAAGCGCGGCCTCTACCTCGTCTCCCACAAGCGGGGCGAGACCGAGCTCCACGCCATCGAGCGCATCAGCGACCTCGTCGTGCACCGCGAGCTCGACGGCTTCGACTACCCCCGCGCGGGCGAGTACGACCCGCGCCGCCTCCTCGACTCGCGCTTCGGGCTCGCCAGCGACGGCGCCGCGCCGGAGATCGTCCACCTCCGCTTCGACGCCCGCGGCCGCCCCTACGCGGCGGCGCGGCGCTGGATGCCCGACCAGGAGGTGATCCTCCGCGACGACGGGGGCTGCGACATCATCTTCCAGGCGTCCGGCCTCGAGCTCGTCGACCCCATCCTGCGCTACGGCGACATGGTCGAGGTGATCCGGCCCGCGTCCCTGCGCGAGCGGGTCCGCGACATGCTCACGCGCGCCCTCGCCCTCTACGAGCGAGACGGCGACGACGCCTGAGCGTCACGCGCCGTCACCGTCGGCGACCGCGACGATGTCGCCGACGACGCGCTCGAGCTCGTCGACCAGCGCCGCGAGGGGGTGCGCCGCGGCGTTGTCGCGGATGGTCTCCACGAACGACTGGTAGTACCAGAGCGCGCCGTCCTTGCCGCCGGCGAAGCGGGTCCAGGTCCGGTCGCCCAGCGCGCGCGCGTCCACGAGGATGGTGCGCGCGTTGTGGAGCTTGTCCGAGGCGCTCACCAGCAGCACGTCGCGATCCCGCTCGGCGGCGAGGTGCGCGAGGTAGGCCTCCTTGCGCTGGCGCCACGGGGGCTTGGGCACGCGATCGGTGTCCGAGCAGGCGGCGACGATCTCCGCGACGCGCTCACCGAACCCCACCCGGATGCGCTCGAGGGTCTCGGCGCCGCCCTGGTCCTCGACGGCGTCGTGGAGCAGCGCCGCGATGGCGGTGTCCTCGTCGGCGCCGTGCTCGAGGGCGATGCCGGCCACCGCGAGCAGGTGCGACACGTAGGGCACGCTCGTCCCCTTGCGCAGCTGCCGGCGGTGCAGCCGCGAGGTGAACGCGAGCGCCTGGTCGAAGCGCTCCGAGAGCCTCGGCTCGGTGGTCTCGCTCGGCATGACACACGGCTCCACGCAGGACGATGAACGACGGCCGCCATCGTACCGCGTGTGGCCGGTCCGCGCACGCACGCCCGACCGAGCCGTCACCGCCTCAGCGCAGGATGCGCACGTGGCTGCCGCGGACCTCGAGGATCCCCTTGCCGGCGAGCCGCTGCATCATCCGCGACACGGTCTCGAGGGTGAGCCCCAGCACGTCGCCGAGCTGCTCGCGCGTCGCGGGGAGGCGGACCCACTGCTCGCCCTTGCCCTGGTCGCCGACGAGGTCGCGGACCAGCGCGAGCACGCGGTCCTCCGCCGGCAGGGTGGCGTTGACGAGCATCTGGTGGCGCACCTCGGCGAGGTCCTCGGCGGTCGCGATCGCCAGGGCGAGGGCGTCGTCGGGGCGCACCCGCAGCCACGAGCGGACCCCGGCCGCCGGGAGCGCGCACACCGACGCCGGGCGCAGGGCGTCCACGGTCACGCCGTAGACCGCGCCGGCGCCGCCGCGCAGCGCCTCGAGGCCGACGATCTGGCCGGCGTGCACGATGCGCGAGCCGCCGTGGCCGCCGTCGGGGTTGAGCACGTACTCGCGGAGCCAGCCCGAGGCGACGGCGTAGAGCTTGTCGGCCGGGTCCCCCTGCATGAACAGGACGTCACCGCGGACGAGCTGCCGCTGACCGTTCGTCGGGGCTCCATGGCACGCCAGGCACGCGGCACGGAGGTGCAGGCCGCGGTCGGTGACCGGACACGTCGGGGGCATCGCGTTGTTCATGTCGGAGTTCCCTGGCAACTTTCCACCCGCATGGAGTTGCATGTTGGGCGGCTGGCCGGGCCGCGGCTCACCGGAGCCGGTTCCTCAACGCCCGCAGGAGGTCGATGGTCGAGATGATCCCGACCACCCTGTCGCCCTCCACGACGGGAAGCGCGCCGAAGTGGCGCTCCACGAACAAGTCCACGGCGACGAGCGCGTCGTCGTCGGGGGTGACGGTCGCGGGGACCGGGCTCATCGCCTGCTCGACCTTGATCGAGTCGTCGAGGATGAAGGCGCGGGCGTGGTTCTCGTCGGGGTCGACGAAGTCCGGGCGGCGCAGGTCGCGCTCGCTCACGATGCCCGCAAGGCGCTCGTGGTCGTCGAGAACCGGCATGTGCCGAATGCCGCGCTCGTGCATCCGCACGAGGGTCTGGTGAAGACCGTCGCGCAGATTGGCGAAGACGACATCGGTGGTCATGTAGTCACGGACGAGCATGCGCGCTTTCCAACAAGATCGAGGCCTCAGGTCGACGTGTCCCGATGCGGAGTGGCCGTTCGCATCGACACACTTTGTTGAATAGCAATTCTTGGGGGTGCTGTCACGCGTCGACACGCCCCCGCGACAGAGCGGCGCA
>SBGO01000543.1 GCA_006226565.1 Deltaproteobacteria bacterium
GCCCTACGACGTCTACTGCGACATGACCACCGACGGCGGCGGCTGGACGATGCTGCTCAACCTCGACACCTCCGACGGCCACGTCATGTGGTGGGACAACGCGCTCTGGACCGACGCCAACGTCTACGGCGACGTCGCCACGCCGTTCGCGGGCGACCACAAGAGCGAGGCCTACAACAGCCTCGCCGGGACGACGGAGGTCCTGCTCGCCGTCCACCAGCAGGGCAGCTACGTCGGCTGGAAGGCCTTCGCCAAGAGCGGCACCGGCACGCTCCGCAGCTACATGACCACAGGCGCCGACGACGTCACCCTCGGGAGCAGCGTCACCGCCTCCGACACGGCGGGCCTCTGGCAGTACGAGGCGCTCGTACGCAGCTCCACCACCCTCGTCGCCAACTACTGCATCGAGCTGACCGGCTCCTGCATCCCGTACACCGGCGGCTCGCCCGACGGCAACCGCCTCGGGTCGGTGGAGGCGCAGGCCTCGAACAACATCGGCGGCGGCCTCGGGAACTGGGCGGACATGGGCTACTGCTGCGCGAGCCAGAGCTACGCGAGCGCGAGCTGCAACAACAGCACCTTCCGGACCTGCTCCGAGGCCCAGGCGGGGTGGTCCCCCAGCTACCTCTCAGGCAACCACGGCACCTTCGGGAGCGACTCGTGCTTCCCGATGACCAACTCGCTCTCGGACAGCTCGTGCACCGGCGCCAACTGGGCCGCGGCCAGCGGCGTCGACTACGACTACGCCCTCTTCGTCCGCTAGGCGTCAGCAGCGCACAGCGATCGGCACGGCGTCGGCGCGATGATCTGCTCCCTGCACAGGCGGAAGCGCGTCAAGGCGCGCCCGTCACGCACGCGGCCGCCAGCCATGCGCGGCAGCGTGCGGCGCGCGTCGAGAAGCGGCGCGTGATCGCCGCGTCCACGGCGCGAACGCGGGTCGGCAGGAACCGTCGGCTCGGGAACACGGCGTAGATGCCGGAATCCCCACAGGTGTACTCGGGAAGCACCCGGACCAGGCGTCCGGCCTCGAGATCGTCGATCACGTCGAAGAGGCTCTTGCGGGCGATACCCATCCCGGCGAGGGCCCAGCGCCGAGCGAGGTAGCCGTCGCCGCACAGGGGGCTCTCGACGGCGACCGCCTGGACCGTGCCGTCGCGGTGGAGCTGCCACGCGACCGGCGGCGCGTTGGCCCGGTGGAGGGTCAGGCAGCGGTGCCGCGCGAGGGACTGAGGGGTCTCGGGGACGCCACGCTCGGCGAGGTACGAGGGCGAGGCGACCAGGATCTCCGGCAGCTCGGCCAGCTTGCGGACCGACAGCGTGCTGTCGCGCAGCGGTCCGTAGCGGATGGCCATGTCGATGGCCTCGCGGTGCAGCTGCTGGACGACGTCGCCGGTCTTGAGGACGACCCGCAGCTTGGGGTGCTCCGTGCACAAGGCCGTCACGACCGACTCCAGGATCTCGTAGGTGGTGTCGGCGGGCGCGGCGAGGTGGACGACGCCCACCACCTCGGCCCGCTGCGCGCGCGCCTCCTCGAGGACCCTGGCCCACCGTCCCACCACGTCCCGGCAGCCGTCGATGATGGCCAGGCCCTCGTCGGTCGGGTGCAGCGAGCGGGTGGTGCGCTCGAAGATTCGGACGTCCAGTACCCCCTCGATGCGCTGAATCGCGGCGCTGACCGCGGCCGGCGTGAGGTGCAGCTGCTTGGCGGCGAGGGTCATCGAGCCGGCCTCGGCGACCCGGACCAGGAGTGTCATGTCACGGACCTTCACACCCAGTTATCAACATCGTGTTGAAGGTGTTGTCCACAGGATTCGCTTCATCCGGCGCTAATTGGGCCCTAAGAGTCGAGTTCCAAGGGGCGCGACGGGTGATGAGCGAAAGGCCATCTACAAAGGAACAATGTCAATCCCCATGGGCCCATCTCCAAAGCGAGGGACGTGCCATGAGAGCTCAGCTGATTCGCGACAACGGCGGCCCTGAGGTGTTCGAGGCCGCGGAGCTGGTGATGGAACAGGCCGCCACCGTGCTGCGGCAGACTCCCCACCCTCACACGATGCAGATAGCCATGAAGACGCTCCTCACGCTCGCCTGTGCCGTCGTCGTCAGCGCCTGCGCGAGTTCGCAGGTCGCCCATACGGCCGCCGCGACGACCGCGACGATCGTCCCTGCCTCCGCGGTCACCTGGGAGCAGCTCAATCCGGCCCGCGGCGACAAGAGCCCCCGGGCGGCGACCCTCTGGGGTGACCGCAACGGGACCGTGGCGACCGGCTTCCTGGTCCGCTTCGTCGACGGCTTCTCCTCGCCCCCTCACATCCACAACGTCTCCTACCGTGGCGTCGTGATCCGGGGCCTCGTCCACAACGGCGATCCGAAGGCGGATGCGGTGTGGATGCCGGTGGGCTCGTATTGGACCCAGCCCAAGGGGGGCGTGCACATCACCGCGGCCAACGGCGGCGAGACCGTGGCGTACATCGAGATCGAGGAGGGGCCGTACCTCGTCCGTCCGGCCGACCAGGCCTTCGACGCCGGCGAGGAGCCGGTGAACGTGGACGCCTCGCGCGTCGCCTGGGCCGAGACGAACGGCGTTCGGCGGGCGCCGCTGTGGGGCGACCCGGCGGACGACGCGCCGAGCGGGGCGCTCCTGCAGCTGCCGGCCGGCGCCTCGGCCAAGCTGCAAGGTCACGGCGCGACGCTGCGCGCGGTGGTGATCCAGGGCCGGATCGACCACCGCGGCCCGGGCCAGGCGCACGCCAAGACGCTGGAGCCGGGCAGCTACTTCGGCGCCGAGGGAGCTTCGACGCACCAGGTCGCGTGCCTGGAGGGTAGCTCCTGTGTCCTCTACGTGCGGGTCGAGGGTAGGCTGGACGTGGTCGTGGAAGCCCGCGAGTGAGCGGGCGGCCGAGCGCGAGGTAGACGCGCGGGTCCAGCTGAGGCTGTAGGGCAAGGCGCACGCCTAGCCGCGACCGAAAATGTGAAGTTGTGGGGTCTGACCCCACTTGTTCACACTTTACGGGCAGGGGTCGCACCAGCCGCGCCACTCGAAGACCTGGTCTTCCTTGACCGGGTGGGCGGCGCCGAAGGCGTAGCGGTTGTCGGCCTCGACGCAGCCCGGCCACTTCTCGACCGTGCACCAGTCGCCCCAGCTGTACTTGTAGTCGAACCACTGCCCGCGCGGGACCAGGACCGTGCCGGTCGCCAGCGTCTCCGAGGCGCGGTCGAGGGCGTGGAAGGCCCAGCCGTCGGCGTCGGAGGCGACGTGGACGACGACGTCCGTGGGCGTGCCCGCCGGGAGCTTCACGCGCAGCGGCACCGCGACGTCCGGCCCCGGGAGCGTGATCGTCGGGTCGTAGCGCGCGTCCAGGGCGAAGCCCGCGTGGTCGTCGAAGGCGACCACCAGCGCGAGGTCGGCCTGGTCCCAGGCCCAGCCGGCGCCGCTCGCCAGGACCGCGTCGACGTCGGCCGCCGCGGTGAGGGCCGCCCCGTCGAGGGTCACCGCGGTCGGGGCGTGATCGACCCGCTGGAAGCGCACCACGAGGACACGGCTCGGCGCCGTGAAGTCGCCCGTGCGCGTGGCGGAGAGCGAGGCCCCGCCGGCGTCTCCGGCCAGGGTGTAGGTGGTCCGCGTGGCCGCGCCGAAGCCGTCGCCGGCGTCCTCGTAGAGGGTGAACGCGGTCGCCTCGCCGACGACCGGATAGACGTCGAGCGTCAGGCGTCCGGCCGGCGGGGCGTCGGCGGTCTGGGCCGCCTCCTGGGTCGGCACGATGGCGCCGGCGCGGACGTAGGTCGGCAGCGCCTGGAGCCGCAGCGTCGCCGTGACGGTCGTCGGGCCCTCGTACGCGGCGCCGGAGAACCGCTCGAACCAGCGCCCCTCGGGCAGGTAGACCTGGCGGCTGGTGGCGCCCTCGGTGACGACCGGCGCGACCAAGAGGTACGGCCCGAGCATCGCCTCGTCGCCGACGGTCTGCGCCTTCGCGTCGCCCTGGAAGTGCCAGACCAGCGGCCGGAGCACGGGCGCGCCGGTCCGCGCCGCCTCGTCGAAGAGGCTGTAGAGGTACGGCAAGAGCGCGTAGCGCCGCTCGATGTGGATGCGGCTGATGTCGGTGACCTCCTGGCCGAAGGCCCACGGCTCCTGGCCGGCCACGCCACTGGTCACGTGCGCGCGGAAGAACGGGGACACCGAGCCGAGCGCCATCCAGCGGGCGTAGAGCTCGGGCGTCGCCCCGCCCGAGTAGCCGCCGACGTCGCTGCCCACGAAGGGCACGCCGGACATGCCGAGGTTGAGCAGCATCGGCAGGGTGTGCTGGAGCGAGGTCCAGCTGCTCGGCGCGTCGCCGGTCCAGATGGCGGCGTACCGCTGGATCCCCGCAAAGCCGGCGCGGCTCAGGATGAAGGGCCGGCGGTCGGGGAACGCCGCGAGGAGCCCCTCGAAGGTCGCTCGCGCCTCGTAGAGCGCGTAGACGTTGTGCACCTCGGCCATCGTGGTCGGGGTCCCGTCACCGGCCGCCACCACGTCGTCGTCGACGCTCTGCCCGCCGCCGCTCTCGGGGAAGACGGTCGGCTCGTTCACGTCGAGCCAGACGCCTCGCAGGCCCCGGAGCGCGTTGGTCTTCACCTCGGCGGCCCACCACGCGCGCGCCGCCGGCAGGGTGAAGTCGGGGAAGACGCTGTCGCCGGGCCAGACCTTGCCGACGAACGCGCTCCCGTCGGGCTTCTTCAGCCACGCGTCGGCCGCCAGGCCGCGATCGTACACGCCCCAGCCGGGGTCGAGCTTGATGCCGGGGTCGCTGATGACGATGGTCTTGAAGCCGTCGGCCTCGAGCCCGGCGAGGAGCCCCCCCGGGTCGGAGAAGGTCGCCGGATCCCAGCTGAAGGTCCGGAAGCCGTCCATGTGCTGGATGTCGAGCCACAGCCCGTCGGCCGGGAGGTCCCGGTCACGGAGCTCGGCCCCGATGGCGGCGAAGGCGGTGTCGGGCGAGTAGCCCCAGCGCGACTGGTGGAAGCCGAGCGACCAGCGCGGCGGCAGCGACGTCCGCCCGGTGAGGTCGGTGTAGCGACGGACGACGTCCGCGATGGCCGAACCGGCGATGACGTACTGGTCGACGCGATCGGCGGGGGTGCGCAGCGTCCAGGCGGTCGACGCGCTGTCCGCCATGTCGAAGGTGAGCCGGTGGCTGTCATCGAAGAGCACGCCGTAGGCGGTGCCCTCGCGCAGCCCGACGAAGAAGGGCACGCCGAGGTAGAGCGGATCGGTGTCCGGGGCGTAGCCGCCGTAGGCGGAGTCGTAGGCGTCGGTGTTCCAGTGGACCATCGTGGTCCCGCGCCGGTCGAAGGCCCCCTGGTGCTCGCCGAAGCCGTAGAAGCGCTCGCCCGCCGGGGTCGCGTAGCGCGCGACCAGGTCGCCGCCCTGCTCCTCGACGCCGGTCATGTCCATCAGCGTCGTCCCGGCGGCGTCACGCACCACCACACCGCAGCCGTCGGTCAGCGTGATCGCGAGCTCGGGGGTGCAGATGGCGAGGCCGTCGTCGTACTCGCCGACCCACTGCACCTCGGGCTGCTGCGGAGGCTCGGCCAGGGCCCAGCCGCGCGCCTCCGACGCGCCCGACTGGCGCACGATGCGAACGACCCCGTCGCCCGAGAGGGTGACGCGGAGCTCGAGGGGCTCGCACCCGACGACGACCGTCGTGCCGGTCTCCCCACCCTCGACGATCCGGTAGTGGCCCACCCCGTTGCCCAGGGTGACGGCGCTCCCGGGGAAGCAGTGCGCCGGCGGCTGCGGAGACGCCGTATCGCCCACGTCCGGGGCGCTCGTGTCGTCGCCGACCGCGTCGCCGCCCGCGCTGTCGATGGGCGCGGCCGTGTCGACGGCGTCCGCGTCGCCGTCCGCGACGGTGGCGTCGTCGGGACAGGCGGCCAGCAGCAGGGAGAGGGAGAGGACCAGCGCGCCGACGGCGCGCACGCACGGGGTTCGAGCGGCCATGGCCGGAGAACCTAGCACCACCCGACGGCCGGAACACGCGGAAGCGGCCCCGTGCGGATTTCACAAGACCCTCGCAGATGCGAGATTCTCACCGCATAACCCGCTATCATGCAGACCTCGCCACCGAGGTCACCGCCATGCCCCGCCTCCTGCCTGCGTCGCCGACCCGGGCGACCTCCTCACCGCGTTCACCGTGGTGACCCCGGCCCAGGTCGCCTTCCACACCCAGCGCAGCAACGTCACGAGCCGCATCCTGCGCTACCGCCACGCCGACGCCTCGTGGAGCACCGTCACCCTGCCCTCCCGCTCGAGCGGCGGGCGCGCCGTGGTCAAGGCCATGGGCGCCGACGAGGACCTCCTCTTCTACGGCTGGGACCACCCCAACACCGCCACCGCGGGCGACGTCGTCACGGTCTACGACGCGACCACCGACACCGAGGCGACGTGGGAGACGGCGACCGTCCAGGCGGATCCCGGCGACATGGTGGCGACCCAGGTCGCCGTGACGTCCCGCCTCGTCGCCTTCGCGACCAAGCGCAGCAACGTCGTCAGCCGCGTGCTCATCTACAACCGCGCGCTCGACAGCTGGAAGGTCGTCTCGATGCCGTCGATGTACTACGGCGGCAAGGCCGACCTCCGGACGCTCCAGGCCGCCGGCGACCACCTCTTCTTCGCCTACCCCAACCCGACCGGCGGCAGCCTCGGCGAGCGCGTGTGGATCTACGACGCCGCGACCGACGCCCTCGACGTCGTCGACACCGTCGACGTCAAGAGCGATCCCGGGCAGATGCTGCCCGACCTCAGCGCGACGACGCCCGACCTCTTCGCCTTCCACACCCAGCGCAGCAACGTCACGAGCCGCGTCTTCATGTACGACGTCTGCGCCGGCGGGTGGCGGGTCGACAACATGCCGTCACGCTCCACCGGCGGCAAGGCGGTCGTCGGCACGCTCAGCGCCGCGGGGCCGGCCCTCGTCTACAGCTACGACCACCCCGACTACACCGTGCGCGGCGACATCGTCGCCGAGCGCCCCGCCTGCGGCTGCGACTGACGCGTCAGGCCAGGAGGTAGGGCTCCGCGGCGAGCAGGTCGGGCCCCGGGAGGTAGACGTCGCTAGCGGCGCGGAGGTCCTCCGGCGCGTCGTTCCAGGCGACGGCGAAGGCCGCCTCGTGGGCCGCCGCGACGTCGTTGGGGCCGTTGCCGACGAAGGCGACGCGCTCCTTGGGGACGCCGAAGCGGCGCCGCAGCTCGCGCACGCCGGCGGCCTTGTGCTCGCGGTCGTAGGGGGTCGCCTCGCCGCCGGAGATGCGCCCCCCGGCGTCGAAGAAGATGCGGTTGACCCAGACGGCGTCGATGAGATCGGCCGGCAGGTGGCGCTCCACGACCAGGTCCACGCCGCCCGACAGGATGGCGGTGTGGGCGCCGGCCGCCTTCAGGCGGCGCAGCAGCTCGAGCGCGCCGGGGGCCGGGTGGAAGGTCGCGACGACCGCCATCAGCGCGTCCCGGTCGGCGCCGGCGGCCTCGAGCATCGCGAGGTCCGCGGCGAACCAGTCGGCGTAGCTGATCTCGCCGGCGAGCGCCCGGCGCACGACCTCCTTGCGGCGCGCCGGGTCGCTCCCGAGCGCGCCGTGGAGGGTCTTCCAGACCGGGCCGTCGTGGACGACGAGGGTCCCGTCGAGGTCGAAGACGACGAGGTCGTATCGGCGGCTCACCCCGGAGGCCACTTGAGCGGGCGCCCTCCGAGCACGTGGAAGTGCAGGTGGAAGACCGACTGGCCGGCGCCCTCGCCGTTGTTCGACACCACCCGGTAGTCGGTCAGGCCGGCCTCGGCGGCGACCTTCTGGCAGACCAGCAGGCAGTGCCCGACGATCTGCTCGTCCGCGGCGGTCATCGCCCCGACGTTGGCGATGGCCTGCTTCGGGATGACGAGCACGTGGAAGGGCGCCCCCGGGTTGATGTCCTTGAACGCGAGCGCCTGGTCGTCCTCGTAGACGATGGTCGCCGGGATCTCGCGGTCGATGATCTTCTGGAAGATGTTGCCCACCCTCGCCTCCTGTCACGGCCGCGCCGTCGCGGCGGACTCGAGCCGATCAGGTAGCCCGCGCCCGGGCCGCCGTCAACGCGCCGCGCGGCGCCGACCGAGTGACGAAACCCATACACCGCGGCGTATCTACCGCGGCACGCTCACGGGACCATCGGCAGGCCGTCCCCGCCGTCGCCGTCGGGGAGCGGCGGATCGAGCTCGACCCCGCCCGGGCCGAGCGGCAGGAGCGCCGCGCCGCGGAAGACCGGCTCGTAGGGCGCCTGGGCCTCGGCCTCCTCGGTCGTGATCTTGCCGCGCTCGACCATGATCCCGAGGAGCGACGCGAGGTACTTCTGCCACCGCGGGCTCACCCGCCCCTGCTGGAAGAAGCTCTCGTAGTAGCGGCGCGGGTTCGGGATGATGCTCGAGAGGAAGATGCACTCGAGCAGGGTCAGGTCGCGCGGCGCCTTGCCGAACCAGCGCTCCGCCGCGTCGCCCACGCCGTAGATGCCCGGGCCGAACTCGATGACGTTCAGGTAGAGCGCCATGATCTCGGCCTTGTCGAGGTTCTGCTCGAGCTGCCAGGCGATGAAGATCTCCTGGAGCTTGCGGCTGAGCGTCTTGTGCGAGCCGAGGAAGAGGTTCTTCACGAGCTGCTGGGTGATGGTGCTCGCCCCGCGCACGAACGCGCCGCGCTCGAGGTCGGTGATGATCGACTCCTTGATGGCGTTCGTCGAGAAGCCGGGGTGCTTGTAGAACGGATCCTCGGTCGTGGTGACGGCCTTCTCGAGGTAGGGGCTGATCTCCTCGAGGGGCACCCAGCGCCCGGTGAGCGGCCCGGACATGCGCGAGCTGTCGCTGCCGTCCTCGCGCAGGACCGGGTAGGAGAACGCCGAGCGGAGCTGGTCGAAGTCGACGGCGCTCCCCATCGAGCGGACGGCGAAGCCCTTGCCGACGGGGCGCGAGTCGAGGGTCATCGCCGGGATGTCGCCGGTGTCGAGGTCCACGGTGACCGTCCACGCCATCGTCCCCGCGACCGTGAGGCCCTGGAGACGCGAGAGCATCGCCCGCGGGAAGGCGTCGACGACCGCCTGGGCCGACGTCTCGGGGAGGCGCAGCTCGAGGTGGAGGAGCGGCCGGTCACGGTAGGCCTTCACCTTGGCGCCGAGCTCGACGGCGACGTCGCGCACGCGGAGCCGGCCCGACTCGAGGGTGACGGTCTGGGCGCCGGGATCGAGGCGCAGGTCGAAGTCCAGGCCGAAGTCGATGGCGCGCAGCGGCTCCTGGGCCAGATCCGGGTGCGAGAGGACCGCGTCGCGCAGCTGCACGGTGCCGGCGGCGCTCCACGGGCGCCCCTCCCCGGCCCACTCGAAGTGGACGGCGCTGTCGTACAGCACGCCGTCCCCCTCGGCCACGAGCGGCCGCGGCAGCGCGTCGCCGAGGAGCGCCAGCGGGAGCCCGGCGAGCTTCACGTCGACCTTGACCCCGCGCGGCTGCCCGGCCTCCGCCGGCGGCGCCTCGAGGGCGATCCGCGCCGGGCGCCGGGTCACCTCGGGGACGACCGCCGTCGCCACCAGCCGCGGGCCGTCCGGGCCGCTGCTCGCCTCGATGGCCAGGTCCTCGAGGGTCATCGGGCCGAGGGGCGAGCTGAGCGAGACGTGGCCT
>SBGO01000457.1 GCA_006226565.1 Deltaproteobacteria bacterium
GGCGCTGACCCCCGAGGCGGCGGCGGCGCGCGCCGAGGACCGCGCCCGCCTGGCGACGGCGCTCGCGGCGCTGGCGGAGGCGGATCGGGAGGTGATCGCGCTGCGCGACCTCGCCGGGCTCACCGGCCCGGAGGCGGCGGACGCGCTGGGGCTGCCGCTGGCGGCGATGAAGACCCGGCTCCACCGGGCGCGGCTGAGGCTGATGGGGCAGCTCCGGGGCGGGCCCGGGGGAGGAGGACACGATGGCCCATGACCACGAGGTCGCGGGGATCCGCTGCGGCGAGGTGCTCGAGCGGCTGTCGGACTACGTCGACGGCGAGCTCGACGCCGCCGAGCGGGCCCGCGTGGACGCGCACCTGGCGGGCTGCGATTGGTGCGAGCGCTTCGGCGGCGCCTTCGCGACCACCGTCGGCCGGCTCCGCGGCGCGCTGACGTCACACCCGATCGACGGCGCCGTCCAAGAGCGCCTCAGGGCCGCCCTCGACGACGCCCGCTGAGACGCCCCCGCAGCTCAGTCAAAGAAGACCGCGAGGTCGTAGCCCATGCCGTTGGCCCCGATCTCGAATGGCTCGACCTGGACGGTGACCGTGCCGCCCGACTCGACGAGGACCTCGATGTAGGCGCCGTCCTGCTGGTCGACCGCGGTGGAGAGCTCGGCGCCGTTGGGGCCGAGCAGGCGCAGATCCGCGTAGCCCTGTCCCGGCGCGTGGCCGGTGATGAGCGTCAGCACGGTGAAGGGCGGCACGTCGACGGCGAACGCGTCCACGTCGTTGTTGTCGCAGAGGCGGAGCCAGGTGGTGATGCCGGGGTCGAGCGCGCGCGGGCTCCCCGCGCCGTTCGGCTCGAGCCGGTCGGGCTGGCACGCGCCGACGGGGTCGGTGACCTCCTGCAGCATCGCGTACCCGCTGGTCGCGGCGGTCGTCTCGATGGCGTAGTAGAGGCGCCCCTGCCCGCCGAGGGTGTAGGCCGCGTCGGCCAGCCCGTCGGAGCCGGTCGTGCTCGACGCCACCGGCGTCCCGGTCGGATCTGTGTAGATGGCCACGGTCGGCGCTGCGCCACCGTCGGTGGCCTCGGTCAGCACCTCCAGCGTCTCGCCGCCGTTGAGATCGATGGCGAACCAGTCGGGCGCGCCGGAGCAGACCGTGAACCCCTCGTAGACGCCGCCGAAGATGACCGCCGCGTCCTCGGGGCGCCGGTTGTCGCCGAGGGCGTCGCTCGGGCAGGCGAGCGGGCCGCTGCCGAGGTCCTCGACGCTGAGGGTGTAGCCGTTGCTGGCCCCGTCGACGCCGTAGACGCGCACGAACACGTCGCCGCCGCTCGGGGAGGTGTAGGTGAGCTCCTCGATCGAGCGGGCGCTGGCGGCCGTCGCGAGGACGGTCGTCCCGTCGCTCGCCCGCAGCTCCATGTCGAGGTCGCCGTAGCGGGCGTCGAACGAGGCCGCGATGCGGAGGGTCTGCCCGGGGGAGGTGGCGACCCGGAAGACGTCCGCCTCGCCGCTGCAGATGCGCAGGTCCTCGTAGGTGCCGAGGGCGACCGCGCGGGCGGCCGCGACGGTGTCGTTGGGCTCGAGGGCGTCGGCCTCGCACTGGACGACGCCGAAGCCGATCTCGAGGGTGTAGCCGAGCCGGGTCGCCTGGTCGTTGGCGCTGACCTCGACGAAGACGTCGCCGGGGGCCTGGTCGAGGCGGGCCGTGGCGACGCCGGCGTCGCTGGCGTCGCCGACCACCAGGGTCGTGCCGCTGGCGTCGACGAGGCGGAGCCCCAAGCTCCCCTGCGCCGCCTCGTAGCGGATGGTGGCGGAGACCTGGCCGCCCGCCGAATCGGCGATGCGGGCGACGTCGGCCTCGGCGCCACACATCCGGCGGCCGGAGTAGGTCCCGATGGTCAGCGTCGGCGCCGCGCCCGGGTTGTCGTCGGGCTCGCTCCCGTCGTCCACGCACGTGTCGGTGGACGTTCCGCTCGGGTAGATGGCGGCCGTGAACCAGCCGGACTTCGGCGTGCGGCTGGTCTGGTCGCAGGCGACGCCGGTCGGGTCGTCGTTGTCGGTCGTGGTGAAGTAGTAGTGGACGAGCGTTCCGCCGCTCGCCGGCGCGCCGACGTCGACGTTGCCGCCCCACCCCGGGCCGTCGCTGGAGTCGCGCGTCAGCGGCACCTCCTGGTAGGCCCCCTCCGGGTCCCCGCGGGTCCAGTGGACGCTGACGACGCGCACCTTGGAGTCGGCGTCCGAGGCCGTGAGGTTCAGCGGCAGGCTCCCGTTCGAGGTGGCGTCGGCCGGGACGTGGTGGCTGACCGTGGGAGGCGTCCCGGGGCAGCCCGACTGCTTCTCCGGGTTGAGGAGCACCAGGGTGAGGATGAAGGTCGTGGGGGCGTGGGACTCGTCCTGGGCGCTGAAGACCGCGCGGTGGACGGCGACGAGGCGCTGATCGTCGTCGGGTCGCCAGTGGAAGAGCGCGGTCTTCGCCCCGCTGCGCTGGAGCTGGGCGCCCTCGGGGGCCTCGGTCATCGCGATGTCGACGTCGGTGCTGTCGTCGTCCTTGATGGTGATGGCCAGGGAGAGGTCGGACTCCTGGGCGAGGTTGAGGACGACGCCGCTCGGCAGATCGAAGGTCGGGATCCCGAAGGCCGGGTAGACGACGAGGCCGAAGGACTGCCGCGCGACCCCGCCGTTGCCGTCGGCGGCCTCGATGGTGACGGCGTAGCGCCGCCCGCCGGGCTGGGTGTCGGTGATGGAGGGGCTGTAGGTGAGGACCGCCTCGTCGCGGGAGCGCGGGGTGAGCTGCGCCCCCTCGGGGAGGCCCTCGCCGGAGAAGGTCAGCCGATCCCCGTCCGGGTCCGACGCGGTGAGGACGAGCGCGAAGCTGTCTCCCACGACGACCTGCTGGTCGGGGATGATGGTCAGGGACGGAGGCTGGTTGTCGCCGCCACAGGCTGCGAGCGAGGCGACCAGGAGCGGGACGAGCGCGCTGCGGAACATGCCTCTCGGTAGCACAAGCACGCGCCTCGGGACAATGACCGGCGCCTTCGAGAGGCACCGCGGGAGCGGTTGCGTTTGTGGGGGGCGCGTGACGAAATGGGGCCGACTCTCTCGGAGGTGTGGAATGAGACGGCTTCCATCGTGGCTCGGGTGTCTGGTGCTCGGCGTGGCCCTCGTGGGCGCGGGCTGCAACAAGGAGGGCGAGGATCCCGGGATGCCACCGGCGACGACCGCGCCGAGCACGCCCGCCGAGACGACGGCGGCGCCGCCGGAGACCACGCCGCCCGCGGAGGCCGACACCGCCAGCGCCCCCGCGGCGGTGGAGGCGGACACCGTGACGGCGCCGACCGAGGAGCCGGACACCGCCAGCGCCGCGGCGGCCATGAGCGCGGACGAGATCGCGAAGGTCGCGGTGCTCGCGGCCCAGATCGACTGCGCCACGGCCGCGCTCGACGACCCGGCGGCCCACGACAAGGCCATCGAGGCGATCCTCACCCGCGCCGAGATGACGCTCGCCGACTACCGTGAGAAGGCCTCGAAGCTGGTCGACGACCCGACCTTCCAGGCCACGCGCGAGCGCAGCGCCGAGCTCTGCAAGGGCAACGCGCCCGGCGAGGTGGCGCCGCCCGACGCCGAGACGACGCTGCGCGAGAAGATCAAGACCCTGGCGGTGGCGGCCGAGTGCATGCGCAAGGCCGGCGCCACCTCGGACGAGGTCGCTCCCGCGATGCTCGCCCTCTACAAGGCCAACGACATCGACCTCGAGACCTACTCGAAGGAGATGTCGCGGCTCGCGAGCGACTCGACCTTCCTGCAGGAGGTCGCCGACGCGACGAAGGACTGCCCGACCGCGGCCGAGGCCGGCGAGACCGGCGAGGTCGGCGAGGTCGGCGAGGTCGGCGAGACCGGCGAGGTCGGCGAGAC
Organism: Deltaproteobacteria bacterium; assembly: GCA_006226565.1. GTDB lineage: Bacteria > Myxococcota_A > UBA9042 > PHBI01 > PHBI01 > PHBI01. Next base: position 3,899 of record SBGO01000457.1, read on the forward strand.
CGGCGAAACGGGCGAAACGGGCGAGACCGGTGAGGTCGGTGAAGCGGGCGAGACCGGGGAGACCGGTGAGGTCGGTGAGACGGGCGAGACGGGCGAGACGGGCGAGACCGGCACCACGACCGAGCCCGTGCCGACGGTCCTGCCGATGCGCGGCGTCTACAAGGGCACGATGGGGCGCGGCAACGAGATCCGCATCACGGTCACGGCGCGCGGCGTCATCGACCCCGCCAACGCCACCATCGGCGGCCGCCGCTACCGCCTCAAGGGGCGCGTCAACAAGAACGACGCCGTCCACATGGCCGTGACGGCCGGCCGGGACTGGCTGCAGCTGTCGGGCAAGCTCGATCGCAAGGCGAAGACCATCAGCGGCACCTGGAACGGCGTCGTCGGTGGCGAGCGCCGCGACGGCCGCTTCAGCGCCAAGCGTTGAACCCAAAGTGTGAAGTAGTGGGGTCAGACCCCATGACTTCACACTTTCTCGATCCCGGTCGGATCGAACGCGAAGGCCCGCACGAACCAAGGTCGTGCGGGCCTTTCTCGTGGGGTCGGGCGCCGTGATTTCGCGCTGCGATCGGCTCAGAACGTCAGCGTTCCGGTGGCCCCGAAGAAGCCCGGCCCCGCCTGCACCGACGGCACGAAGCGCGGAGAGACGCTTCCCGTCGACACCGCGTCGGCCGCGGCCGGCTCGTCGTCGCCGCCGATCACGAGGAGCACGACGCCGGTCCCGATGAGCGCCGCGCCGGCGCCGTAGGAGATCCAGGCGTACTTCTCGTTGTCCTTCGCCTTGGCGAAGAGGCTGTCGTACCGCTCCTCGTCGGCCTGGATGGGCGGGTCGGAGACCGGGACCTTGTTGGCGTCGCTGTTGAAGTCGAAGGCCTTGGCGTGGAAGACCACGCCCAGGATGACCGCGCCGGCGCCGACCCCGACCAGGGTCGCCCCGATCCACGTCGGCGGGCCCCCGCCGTCCGTGGGGGGCACCGGCACCTCGCCGATCCCGCTGCCGTCGGGCACGAGCGCGACGGTGACGGCGGTCAGCTGGTCCTTCGTGACGACGACCTGCTCCTTGTGGGTCTTGTAGCCCTTCGCGGTCACCTTGAGCTCGTAGATGCCGGCCGGGTAGGTGACGCTCTGCATCGGCAGCGTGGCGACCAGCACCTCGCTCAGGAAGACCTTGGCGCCGACGACGTTGGCGTCGACCTCGAAGAAGCCCTGCCGCGGCAGCGGCTCGAGCACGAGGTTGATGGCCCGGTCCTCGCCCGCGGTCAGCGTGTACTCCTTGTTGCCGGTCTTGAACTCCGGGTTGGACGCGACCATCTTGAGCATCCCGGCGCGCGCCCAGGTCTGGAACGGCGTCGAGACGTGGGTCTCGCTCGTGCCGTCGTCGAACTGCATCCGCACCGTCACGTCGCTCGGCGTCGTGCGCACCGTCACCAGGGCGTGCGTCTTGCGCAGCTCGCTCTCGATCTTGGTGAGGCGCGCCCGCCCGTCCTTGGCGAAGTCGTAGTCCTGCTTGAGCGCCAGCGCGTACCAGTCGAACGCCACCTTGAGCTCACCGAGCTCCTCGTGCGCCCGCGCGAGGTTGTGCTGGATCGTCGGGTCCGGGTAGAGGCGGTTGGCCTCCTCGAACTTCGCGATCGCCGAGCGGTACGCGTCGCGGTAGCCGACCGCGCCGCTCTTCTGCAGCTTCTTCCCGGAGCGCGCGAAGTCGAGCCCCTCGGCCACCAGCGCCTCGGCCCGCGTGCGCGCGTCGTCGGGGCTCGCCGCCTGCGCGGACGCCGCCATCGTCGCCACCACGACGAGCACCCCGACCCACGCGGCGATTCTGTACATCCCAGTCCCCTCGGCCTCGGTACGCCCCCCGTATACCCCGAGAGGGCGCGGGGCGAAACAACCTGATGTATCCCCGGCGTCCGGCGCGACGCGCGGTCGGTCCGCCCGGCTACTCCAGCGGGCTGCAGATGATGGAGATGGAGTCGACGAAGGCCGCGGCCCCGCCCGTGATGCCGGTCACCACGTAGCCCTTGGGGCAGCGCAGGGTGTACGGCTGGCCGCCGGTGCCGCCGGCGGTCTCGCTGTTGCGCGAGCGCCCGCCGATGGTGACCTCGGACTTGCTCTCCTTGACCATCTTGCGGATCTCCGTGGCGGTCAGCCCGCCGACGGCGTCCGCGTTGTGCGCGCGGTCGGCCTCGTAGGCGAAGCCGGCGATCTCGGCGTAGCTGTCGCCGGTGCCCGGCTTCTTGGCCACGACGGGCGCCGCGGGGTCCGTCTTCCCGGGCGCCTTCGCCTCCACCTTCTCCTCCTCGGAGGAGAGCTTCTCGCGCACGAGCTCGCTGCCGCCGGTCACCGCGACCGAGATGTAGAGCCGGTCGAGGTGGAGCGTCGCCGGGATGGGCCGCGTGTCGCCGAGCTGCACGACGTAGTGCCCGTTCTCGACGGCGACGTAGTGCGCCTCGGACCACGCCGGGCGCGTGCTCTTCTCGCTGCGGAAGAGGCTGAAGGTCAGCGGGTAGACGCCGCTGAGGGGCTTGCGGTGCCCGTCGAGGAGCTGCCCGTCGTAGGAGATCAGGGTCGGCTCGGCCGCGTGCGCCCAGGTCGAGGCCCCGAGGAGCACCGTCGCCAGCATCACGATTCGCTTCCAGCTCGCCATCGACGCTCTCCTCCCTCTCGGCGGGTCCCGACGCGCGTCCGACCCTCCTACGCGGCGTCCTCGCCCCGTGTCAACCATCGCACCCGACCGGCCATGCCCGACCCTACATCGGGATGGCCATGTGCTCCGCCGTGACCGTCACGCGGGTGGTCCCGGTCGTCCCCGAGCGGGCCGGCAGCACCAGCAGCGGGCGCCCCGCGACCAGGGCCTGCACGATCGGCACCAGCACGGCCTGCGCGGCGTCGAGCGGCGGCGCCGAGAGCAGCCCCGCGCGCGCCCCGCTCGCCCGGAGGGTGACGTCCTCCGGGGCGAGGATGACCCACCCCGTCGCGTCGATCTCCACGCCCATCACGGCGTCCGCGTCGACGGTCATCGAGGCGAGCCGCACCAGCGCGCCGTCGAGCTCGGCGAAGAGGTCGACGTCCACGAGCCCGGTCCCGATCGTCAGGCGATCGGCCCCCCCGATCGCCAGGCCGACCGACGGCGCCTCGCGCGGCCACAGCTGGATCGAGAGCGGCGTGCTCGGCGGCAGGCGGTCGAGGGCGGGCCAGGCCGCGGCGAGGGCCGACGCCGGCAGCTCCACCGCCTCGCTCGCGTGGGAGCCGCAGGCGGCGCCCGCGAACCACCCGGCGATGATGGCCTGGCGCACGACGGCCGCGCTCAGGAGGGCGGTCCCGGGCTTGGCCGAGCCCGTCCCCGGGAGCGCGCTCGTCCCGATGATCGGGAGCGCCAGCTCCGGCATGCACGGGTGGTGCTCGACGGTGATGCCGACCCCGAACGGCACCACGAAGGCGTCCCCGACGCGGCGCCACACGGCGTCGCCGTCGTCGCCGTCGGCGGCGACCGAGACCCGCGCGTAGCCCGCGCCGATGGCGTCGGCGGCCACGGTCCCGGAGGCGCCGGTGGCGAGCTCGAGCCCGAGCGAGGAGGGCAGCGCGACGAGCAGATCGGGCGCGATGGCGTCGGCGGTCACCTCGGCGAGCGCGTCCCAGAGCTCCTCGGTGAGGGCGTCGAGCGCGTCCCCGGGCAGGCCGTCGAGGCAGCCCGACCAGTCGACGGCGAGGGCGTCGCCCTCGAGCCGCGGCGCCCCGACGAGGACCGCCTGGACCCGACCGAGCTTGTCCGTGACGAGGCCCAGCTCCAGCGCGAGCACGCCGCCGTCGGCCGACAGGATCGGCGCGCACGTCAGCGGCCCCGCGTCGTAGGTCTCGAGGGGCGCGGGCGCGATGGTCACGCCGAGGCGCACCTCGAGCAGATCGTCGGCGAAGGCGAGCTGGATCGGCCCCGGCTGGACGACGACCCCGTCGATGTTGGCGTCGAGGGGCGTCTCGTTGCCGTAGAGCGACACCACGCCGGCGACGGCGAGGCCATCCGCCCACCGCGCCGGCACCAGGTTGGTCAGGCGCGCGGCCGCCGCGGTCAGGTCCTCGGCGCCGATGACGCGGACGAGCCCGTTGGGGTCGATCGCCTCGGCCGGCACCTCGTCCCCGAGCCCACCGTTGCCCCACGGGAGGGTGCCGCACGCGCCGGTCGCGGCCAGCGCGGCGACGACGAGCGCCCCGAGGACGCGGCGCGCCGAGGTCTGGACGAAGGCTCGGGAGGGGGGCGTCATGGGGTGGCGTAGACCGGGATGAGGAAGCGGACGAGCCGGGTGCGGGGCGCCTCGCCTTCGAGCCAGGCGCCGTAGGCGCCGCGGAGCTGGCCCTCGCCGTAGGCGTCGAAGCTGAAGAAGGCGCCCGGCGCGAGGCCGTCGAGGATGCGCGTGGAGACGACCTTGCCGGCCGCCACGACGGCCTGCTTCACCGCGGGGATGCCGCCGTCGAGGTAGAGGATCACGGCGCGGCCGAGATCGTCGAAGGCGAGCGCGGCGTGCTGCCCGACCGGGTCGCTGCGCTTGGCGCCCCGGGTCGCGTCGTCGCGAACGCCGGCGTCGACGACGAGCGGAGCGCTCCCCGGGACGAGGTAGCGGAGCGCGCCGCGCGACACGTCGTAGTACGCCAGGGCCGGGTGCCGCTCCGGGGTGAGCGCGAGGGAGATGAAGCGCCCGACGTCACCGGTGTCGACGTCGGCCACGGCGTCCCGGCCGTCGAGGGTGGTGGTGACCCAGGCGCCCTCGTCGGTGCGGGTCGCCATCTTGAGGTCGCCGCGGTAGCGGTCGTAGAAGGCGATGCGCGGCCGCTGACCGATGATGGCGATCTGCGCCCACTCGCCGTAGTCCTCGGCGCCGGCCTCGGGGCAGCCGGCCTCGCCCGCGCAGGGGTCGATGGTGCGGAGCGTCCAGCTCCCGTCGGCGTCGCGGCGCGCGTAGCGGAGCTGGCGCGCCGTCTCGTCGCGGTAGGCGACGTAGACGATCCCCTGCGAGGCGACGATCGAGGCGTGGGTGCCGCGGATCTCGGGCCCCGCCCCGTCGACGGTCTCGATGGCCCAGTCCTGCCACGCGCTGGCGCGGCTGGCGTGGGCGTAGCGCAGCTGGCCGCCGTCGACGTCGAACCACACCAGGTGCGCGGTGTCGTTGGCGTCCACGGTGATCGCGGTCCAGCGCCCGCTGTCGGTGTCGACGAGGGTCTGATCCTCGACCCGCCAGCCGTCGATGGGCTGCAGCTCGTCGTGGCCGTCGGCCTGCTCGACGCTGACCACCAGGTTCTTGTGCGTCTGGTCGTAGGTGGAGACGAGGAGCCGGCCGTCGCTCGTCAGCGCGGTCGACGTGAAGCGTCCGAGGTCCCCCGTGGTGGTCGGGTTGGCGGTCGGCTCGCAGCCGTTCTCGCCGCAGACCCAGCCCGCGGGGCAGGCCGAGTCGTCGCACACACCTGCGCTCTCGCCCCCGCAGCCGGCGAACCAGACCACAGACGCCAGCGCGAGACCGAGCCGGGACCACCAGGACTTCACGCGCTTGAGCCTATGAAGCGACGCGCGGCGAATCAACCAGATCGCTGCGAGAGATAGATCCCGGCCACGCTTCGAGCGTATGTAGCAAGATGAACGGCTCGAGGTCGGCGACCCGACGCCGCGTTGACCGCCCCGGGCCCAGCACCTAGTTTTCCGATCATGAACGAGAAGCCCACGGTACCAGCCCCCGACGGCGACGCGACGCACCGCCTCGTCGGCGAAGAGACCCGCCACGAGCACGGCCAGTCGACGGTCACGGTGCAGCCAGGCGAGGAGACGGCGCTCGAGGACGAGAGCCTCGAGGATCGCATCCGCCGCCGGCTCGAAGCGACGGGCGACGACACGCCGAAGGTCGATCCCCTGCTCGGCCGCGAGATCGCCGATCGCTTCCAGATCTACAAGAAGGTCGGCGCCGGCGGCATGGGCGCCGTCTACCGCGCGCGCCAGAAGGGCATGGATCGCGACGTCGCGATCAAGGTCCTCCTCCGCGAGCTGACCGAGAACGAGACGGTCGTCCGGCGCTTCCACATCGAGGCGCTCGCCGTCAGCAAGCTCCGCCACCCGAACACCATCCAGATCTTCGACTTCGGCGAGACGGACGACGGCCTCGTCTACATCGCGATGGAGTTCCTCGAGGGCAAGCCGCTCCAGAAGGTCCTCAAGGAGGAGCAGCAGCTCTCGGTCCGGCGCAGCCTCAACGTCGCCCTGCAGATGGCGAAGAGCCTCCGCGAGGCGCACTCGAAGGGCATCGTCCACCGCGACCTCAAGCCCGACAACGTCGTGCTCGAGACGGTCGGCGAGGAGGCCGACTTCGTGAAGGTCCTCGACTTCGGCGTGGCCAAGCTCGCCGAGGGCGACGGCCAGCAGAAGACGCTGACCAAGGCGGGGTCGATCTTCGGCACGCCGAAGTACATGTCGCCCGAGCAGTCGCGCGGCGGCGACATCGACGCGCGCTCCGACATCTACTCGATCGGCGTGATGCTCTACGAGCTCGTGAGCGGCCGCGTGCCGTTCAACGCCGAGAACCCGCTCGGGATCCTCATCAAGCACATCCAGGAGCTGCCGCCGCCCTTCCAGGAGATGCGCCCGGACATCGTCGTCCCCGGGGAGGTCGAGGACTTCGTGATGAAGCTCCTCGAGAAGGATCCCGCCCAGCGCCCGCAGACGGCCGAGGCGGTGATCCGCGAGATCGAGAAGCTGATGAACGAGCTGCCGGACATCTTCCGGCGGGTCGTGACGCGCGAGGACGCCGAGGCGGCGGGCATCGAGATCACCACGAGCTCGCGCACCGCCCTCGACACGGACCTCGGCGGGCTGGGGACGCGCACGATCGGCCCCTTCACCGACAAGACCCTGCTGGCGACGCCGACGACCAAGCGGCGCAAGTGGCCGCTCTTCGCGGCGGCGCTGCTGGTCGTGCTGCTCGGCGGCGCCGGCGGCATCTACGCCAGCCTCGGCCAGCTCCCGGGCGAGTACACGGGCTTCACCGCGATCGGCGACGCGAACGTCGGCACGATCCCCGAGTTCGACGTGAAGAGCGTCTTCGTCCAGGTCATCAGCCAGCCCCAGGGCGCCGACGTCGTCGACGCGTCCGGCAAGGTCGTGGGCCAGACCCCGTACCTCCTGCGCCGAAACGCCAACTCCGCCGAGGAGTCCTACACCTTCAAGCTCGAAGGCTTCGAGGACTACAAGCGCTCCTTCTCCTTCGAGAACGACGACACCGTGCGCTTCGACCTCGTGGGCATCGAGGAGCCCGTGGTGGTGAAGCCGCCGGTCACCAAGCCGCCGGTCACCAAGCCCCCGGTCGTCGTGGGCGAGAAGCCGCCGGTGACGACCGACAAGCCCCCGGTCGCGATCGACAAGCCCCCGGTCGTCGTGGTCAAGCCGCCGAAGGACGACACGCCGGCGACCTTCGACCCGCGCAAGGTCGACGACACCAAGGCGAACCCCTTCGCCAAGGAAAAGAAGAAGGAAGAGTCGGCCCTGCCGGCGAACCCCTACTGAGGCGTCGCGTCGTGAGGTGACGGGGGTCGCCCTCCGTCACCTCGCTCCAGGATTCAGAGGCTCTTCGCGCAGCGGAAGCCGAGCCAGGGCTGGCTCGCGGTCGGCGACCAGGACGGGTTCGGCTTGGCGTTGGAGCGGCTCGAGCGGAACTGGCAGAGCGCGTAGGAGTTGGCCGCGCCGACGATGGCGACGTGCCCCCCGCGGTAGACGCGGTCGACGCCCTCGGCGCTGTCCTCGAAGTCCGCGCCGCTCACGGGGCTCGAGTACGCCTTGCAGAGGATCGTCTTCTTCGCCTCGCCCTCGCACAGGTAGTAGCAGTTGTCGCCCGCGGTGCAGGCCGAGCAGCTCTTCGCGTCGGTGATGCACTGGGCGTCGCCGGCCGAGCACTCGTCCTCGCGGGTGCAGGGCGCCTCCCCGGCGCAGGAGACGTCCTCCTGGAACGGCGTCGCGACCCACTCGGCCGCGTTGCCGAAGAGCTGGTAGATGCGCGTCGAGCCCTCGTCGACGTAGTCCACGGTGGTCTCGGTGACCGCGTCCATGCGCTGGTCGCCGCGGCAGTACTGGCCGTTGAAGCCGGCCTGCTGGCACTCGGTGATGGCGGAGGTGATGGCGTCGGTCGGGAAGAGGCGGGGGCTCGCGTTCGGGCCCTTGGCGACGCGCTCCCACTCGGCCTCGGTCGGCAGCCGCACGGGCGTGCCGGTCTCCTCGGCGATGAAGGCGCAATAGTCGCGCGCCTGCTCCCAGGTGACGTTCACGACGGGGTACTGCTCGAAGCGGTCGACGTCGTAGTAGAGCTGCTGGTCCTCGCTGACCGCGTTGCCGGCGCGCGGCTCGCTGCAGGCCCCGGCCGCGACGCAGTACTGGTACTGGATGTTGGTGACCTCGTGGACGTCGATGGCGAACGGCTGGAGCTCCACCGTCACGCTCGGCCACACCAGCGGCAACTGCACGCCGTTGGACGACGAGCAGCTCGGCTGCTGGTTGGTCGGCGTCCGCGGATCCACGCAGAAGCCGTCCGCGTCGAAGTCCGCGCCGAACTCGAAGGTCAGGTTGTTCGTGATCGACGCCATCGGCGTCGGCTCGGGCGGCGTCACGCCGGTCGAGCACGCGCTCGCGACCATCATCGAGACGGCGAGCAGGATTGGAGTCGCGCTACGCATGGGTCACTCCACGAGCACACGCCCCGAGGCGTGCGACAAGCCAGTGTTCAGAAGCGGACGTCGGCGCCGAGCAGGCCGCCGTTGCCGGTCGCGGTCACGATCGGGACGATGCGCGGCGAGGTCCGGGCCTCCTCGAGCGCGTCCTCGGACTTCACGATGTCGGTGTCGAGCGCCTCGAGCACGAGCAGCAGGACGCCCACGCCGACCAGCCCGCCGCCGGCGCCATAGCCGATGTTCTGGAGGCCTTCCCACTTGTTGAACTCGTCGGTCCCGGTGAACTCGACGTCGGCCCGCGTCTTCGCGAAGTAGCCGAAGCCGATGCCGCCGGCGCCGAGCGCGATCGAGATGTAGCCGACGTAGCCCTTCCAGGTCATCGGCGGATCGCGCAGGTAGAGCTCGCTGGTCACGATCTCGTCCTTCGCCACCTCGACGTTCAGCCCGCGCGAGAACGGGATGTACTCGTCCTTCTGGACGGTGATCTGGTGCTGCCCCTCGTCGAGCACGATCTTCTCGGCGTACGGCGTCAGGCCGATGTTGCGCCCGTCGATGAAGATGGCCGCCCCGCGGATGTTGCTCTTCACGCTGACGGACCCGACCCGCTGCAGCTTCTCGAGCTTGAAGTAGAGCTTGATGGGCTCGCCCGCGCGGACCTCGAACTTCTGCTCGAACGGCTGGTAGCCGGCGAGGTCGAGGAAGAGGGTGTACGAGCCGGGATCGAGGGTCGTCTTGTACGGCGTCTGCCCGAGCAGCTTGTCGCGGCTGTCGATGTAGACCTTGGCGCCCTCGGGATCGGACCCGATGGTGACCTCCGGCCGCATCAAGAGGCGGCACTTCTGGACGCTCGCCCGGACGTCGACGATGTCCTTGGGATCGGCCCCGTGCTTCTTCTTGAAGAAGTCGACGTAGGTCTCGTAGCCCTTCACGCACTCCTCGGCGGCGCCGAGCTTCTCGTACGAGCGCGCGATGTTGTAGTAGTTCACCTCGTGCTCGATGATCGCGTTGGCCGCCTGGAACTTCTCGATGGCGGCCGCGTAGAGCTCCTTGGCGAAGAGGCGCTGCCCCTCCTCGTAGAGGGCGCCGGCCGCCTTGATCTCATCCTGCGTGGGCGGGTTCGCGGCCAGCGCCGCCCGCGGCGAGAGCGCCGACGCGGCGACCACGATCACCACGAGGGTGGCGAGGCGAGTGAAGTGCGAGGTCATCGACGCCTCCGACAAGCGTGCGTACGTCCTTCAGAACGCCCGGACGCTAGCCAGAAGCCGCTCTCCTGTCAATTTGGTCAGGCGCCGTCGCGCCCGCCCGAGACGGCTCAGCCGGCGAGCTTGGCCCGGAAGGCGAGGACGATCATCCCGTCCTTGTAGCCGCGGCCCGCCTGGAAGAAGGTCCCGCCGTCCTTGACCCGCACGGTGGAGCGGAGCCCGTCGAGCTCGATGTGCACCTGGAGGAAGCCGTCGCGGTCGACGCCGACGAACTGGAAGCTGAGCTCACGGCCATTCACGAGGCGGAGCTGGTGGGCGTCGCCCTCGCCGAGAGAGGCGCTCGCCTCGTCGAGCTTCGCGAAGCCCTCGTAGCCCTTGAAGGCGCGCTGCAGGGTCTTGCCGAGGCCGGCCAACGCCGGGTCGACCTCGCCGTCCTTGGTCGCGTGGATGACGACGACGTCGATGCTCGCGCGGGCGGCGTCCATCGTCACCGGGGCCGGCTCGGGGCTGGTCTCCGCGAAGGCCAGGCCGGGCGCGATGAGGAGGCCGGCGGTCAACGCTGCGGTGATGAGGGTCTTGAGCATCTCGTCGTCTCCATCAGGCCCGCGTGCTGCGGATCAGAGCCCCTTGGTTCCGTTGCTGTTCCCGTTGGGCATGCTGACACCCTCGCCCTCGACCACGTGCCACAAAACGAGGGGCTCGTCATCGCTGTCGTCGAAGGTGATGACCTTGACCTCGCCCTTGTCGGCGATGGCCTCGACCCGCGTGCTCTTGACGGAGACCTCGCCCTCGCGACCCCGGCGCTTGCCGTTGTTGTTGATGGTCGCGTAGTCGCCGCCACCGTCGACGCTGCCGTCCGGAGCGGGCGACTGGCTGCCGGTGAACCACACCCCGGCCACCAGGGCCGCCAGGGCCGCCATCGCCACGAGCGCCGTCACCGGCCGCTGCAGGCGGAAGAGCTCGCCGAACCACGCGCCGATCCGATCGAGCAGCCCCGGGCCCGCGTCCTCACGCTGCACCCGCACGCCCTCGATCGCGGCGGCGGTGTCGGCGGCCTCCGCGGCGTCCTCGGCCGCGATGCGCGCCATCACCCCGTCGTAGACGCCGGAGAGATCGACCTCGGGCACGGTCGCCGTGAAGGCGTCCGCCGCGAAGGCGTGGATGAAGCCGAGCTCCTCGAGCTCCGCCCGGGCCTCCGGGCAACCCTCGAGCGCCGCCTCGACCTCGGCCGCCACCGCCGGGTCCAGCTCGCCGTCGTGGAACGGCATGAGCAGATTTTTGACCTCGTTGCAGTTCATCGCGCCATCCCTCATCACTTCTTCAGGTAGCGGTTCAGCGACTTCTGAAAGTTCTTCCGAGCGTGGAACAGGCGGCTCATGACGGTGCCCTTCGCGATGTCCAGCGTCTCCGCCAGCTCTTCGTAGCTCATCCCGTCCACCTCACGAAGGAGCAGGATCTCCCGGTGGTCTGGGCTGAGCGTCTCGAGGGCCTTGTCCATGTGCTCTACCAGCTCCCTGCGCTGGGCCGCTTTGAGCGGGTTCTCGATCCCGACCGACGCCAGGGTCGGTCCATCCGTGAATCCATCTTCGTGTGCGAGCGCGTCGTCGTAGTCGACCTCGGCGGCGCGAGCCGCCCGACGCTTCCGATCGATGCAGAGGTTGACCACGATGCGGTACAACCACGTGTAGAAGCTCGAGTCCCCTTTGAAGTTCGGCAGGTGGCGGTGGACCTTGACGAAGGCGTCTTGGACGACGTCCATCGCAGCGTCCGGGTTCCTGACGATCCCATAAGCAATGGTGTACACCTTGCGCTGATAGCGCTCGACGAGCTGGCGGAACGCCTTTTGGTCGCCCTGTACGGCCCGCTCGACAAGCGCTTGGTCCTCGTGCTTCCGTTCATCCTGGTTGGCCAACGTGGCTCTCCCAAGCACAGGCGGGTAGACGGGGTCCGCGGCCGGCTATTCAACATTGCGGCGGCGATTGTATCGGTTCGTAACCCCAGGTTTCGTCGCGGTGGATAGCACCACAGACCGGCGCCTCGGGCAAGGGTGTCCCCGGGCTGATCCCCTCCCGCTGGGGACCTGCGCCCGCGTCCCGGTCGGTTGACCGGACCGACGCCGGTGCGGATGATCCCCGAACGTCGCCGGTCGGGAACGGGAATGGTGCCCTCCGCTCCACGTTACCTACTCAGGCTCGCCCGGCGCAGGAGATCCCGCCCTTCATGGAACCCTACGAGCGCATCACACGATTTCTGCGCGAGGTGCGACGCGCCCTGAACCGCGTCTCGCTCGGCGAGGCGGCGCTCGCGACCTTCGCGATCCTCGGGATCGCGACGCTCGCCGCGCTGGCGCTGGCGCAGACCCTCGGCCAGGGTCCCGGGCGCTGGTCCTGGGCCGTGGTGGGCGTGGGCGCGCTCGCCTCGGGGATCGCCGTGTGGCGCCTGTGGCTCCGCCCGCGCCGCCGGCGCGAGGCCGACGACGAGCTCGCGCTGTGGGTCGAGTCGCGGGTCGACGGGCTCGAGTCGGGGCTCGTCACCAGCGTCCAGACCGAGTCCCTGCTCGCCCAGCGCGATCCCGCGCGGCCCCTCGGCTTCTCGCCCGAGCTCGCCCACGCGGCGACCGCACGGACCGCGAACAAGATCGTGGAGATCGTCCCGCGCGCCCTCCCGGAGCGGCGCCGCCTCAAGCGCCTCGCCGGGATCGCGGCCGGGGTCGCGGCGGTGATGGGGCTCCTCGCCGTGGCCGCGCCGGGCCTCTACGCCGACGGCGCGCCGCTGCTCGTCGCCGCGCCGGTGGCCGAGGAGATGGGCGACGGCGTGCGCCTCGTCCCGGTGGCGATGAGCCAGCTCGAGCTCGAGATCGTCCCGCCCGAGTACACCGGCATCAAGCCACGCAAGCTCCGGCGCTCGGCCGGCGACTTCGAGGCGCTCGAGGGCTCCGAGGTCCGCTTCGTCGGGACCGCGCTCTACGACGCGCAGGAGGCCTTCCTCACCCTCGAGTCGGATCCGACGACGAGCTTCCCGCTCAAGGTCGAGGCCGACGGCACCGTACGCGGCGCCTTTCGCGTCGGGACGAGCGATCGCTACCAGTTCGTGCTGACCGACAAGCAGCGCAACACCATCCGCGAGAAGGCCTGGCGCCAGGTCGACGCGCGCACCGACGCGGCCCCCGAGATCCAGCTCCTGCTGCCGGAGTCGGACCTCGAGGTGAAGCCCGACGACCGCCTCACCTTCTTCTTCGAGGGGTCGGACGACTACGGCCTCGACCGCGTCGAGCTCGTCATCGAGGACGACGGCGGGCAGGAGCTCGACCGGCGGGTCGTCCGGAGCCCCCGCGGCGAGCGCCTGAGCCGCGGCGACGAAGAGGTCGCGATCGCGCGCCTCGGGCTCGAGCCCGGCGACTCGGCCGACCTCCACTTCGAGGCCTTCGACCTCAACACCCTCAGCGGCCCCGGCGTCGGCAAGAGCCAGAGCCGGCGCGTCACGCTCTACAGCCCCGAGGCGGAGCACGACCGGCTGCTCGAGGACCTCGATCGGATCATCGATCAGATGATCGACGTGCTCGCCGACCGCCTCGAGAACCCGGTCGAGGGCAAGGAGACCCTGCGCCTCGCCAACTACGTGGCCGCCGGCCAGGGGATCAACGCGGCGACGCTCTCGCTCATCGCCGACATGACGACGCTCATCAACGGCCTCTCGACCGACGCGCTCACCAGCGACGAGCTGCGGACCGCCGTGCGCGAGGTCCGCGATCGCCAGCAGGACATCGCCGACCAGGAGGGGGCCCACCTCCGGCGCACGGTGCTCGGGAACGCGACGGCGCAGGACGACGTCATGGTGACGCTGCTGTTCGAGGCCAACCAGGAGGGCGCGGGCGAGCTCGAGGCGGGCGTCCTGCGGCTCCACCGGCTCCTCGACGAGGCGCGCAAGGACAGCGTGCTCGACGCCGGGCGCGAGCTGCTCGAGACCCAGAACGAGATCATGGAGCTCCTCAAGCAGCTCAAGGACCAGAAGGATCCGAAGGCGCTCGAGGCCGCGATGAAGAAGCTCAAGCGCCTCCAGGAGAAGCTCTCCAAGCTCCAGCACGAGCTGAGCAAGCTCCGCGAGCGGGCGCCCTACGAGAACCAGAACCCGTCCCAGCGGCCGAGCGACAAGCAGAAGTCGATGGCCGACATGAAGTCGACGATGGACCAGATCCAGAAGCTCCTCGAGGAGGGCAAGGTCGACGAGGCGATGAAGCTCCTCGAGGAGCTCAACAAGAACACCCAGGAGCTGATGTCGGCGCTGCAGAACGACCTCGAGTCCGGGGGCGCGATGTCGGCCACGGCGCGCCAGAAGGCGCAGAAGTTCACCAGCGACCTCGACGAGCTGGCCGACGGGCAGCGTGGCCTCAAGGGCGAGACCGGCGAGCTCGATCGGCAGATCGACGAGCGCCAGGCGCGCGAGCTGAAGGAGCAGCAGGAGCAGGCCCTCGAGGCGGCGCGCGAGCAGGCGAAGGCCCTCCAGGAGCAGCTCGACGGGATCGACGGCAAGCCGCTCCACCCCTCCGACCGCGAGGCCCTCGAGCAGCTGAAGAAGGACGCCGCGGAGCTCGGCAAGGATCTCGACCGCGGCCAGGTCGGCGAGGCGGCCGAGCGCGCGCAGAAGCTCGGCGAGGGCGCCGCGTCGCTCAAGTCCGAGGTCGGCGAGAGCGAGGCGCGCGAGCTCGATCAGAAGCGCCTCGACGGCCTGCGCGACGGGATGGAGAAGCTCGGCGACGGCCAGGAGAAGGCCGAGGAGCTCGCCGAGACGCTCAAGGGCATGATGCCGAAGCCCGGCGAGGGCCTCCAGCCCGGCGAGGAGGGCGAGGCGAAGCGGCTCGGGCAGCGCCAGAACGAGCTCTCCGAGAAGCTCTCGGAGCTCGAGAAGGACGTGGCCGAGCTCGACAAGGAGATGCCGGGCATCGAGCAGGAGATGAAGGAGCCGCTCCAGCAGGCCGGCGAGGCGATGGGCCAGGCGAAGAGCGAGCTCGAGGGCAAGCGCCCGGGTGAGGCCAAGGGCCACCAGCAGGAGGCCCTCGAGCACCTCGAGAAGGCCCAGCAGAACATGCAGCAGCGCATGCAGCAGAAGGGCGGCAAGGGCCCCGAGGACCAGGCCGGGATCAACGATCCAGAGGCCAAGGTCGAGATCCCCGACGAGGATCCCTACGGCGCGCCGCGAAACTTCCGTGAAGAGGTCCTCAAGGCGATGAAGGAGCGCGCTCCCGAGCGGTACAAGGACGCCATCCAGCGCTTCTACGAGGAGCTGATCAAGTGATGATGCACCGCACCATTGCGGCGTCTATCTCGTCGCTTCTACTGACCCTTATCCTGGGTGCAACCGCACATGCGCAGAACCAGGAGCAGCGCGCGGCCGAGGAGGCCATCGCGGCCTGGGACATCACGACGGCCGAGCAGCTCGTGGCGCAGCTCAACGCGGAGGCGCCCCAGGACCCGCGGAACCTCTTCCTGACCGGTCACCTGCACCTCATGAAGGGCGAGTACCAGCAGGCGGTCGACTACCTCGGCCAGGCCGAGCACGCCTCGGGCGACCCGCTGGCGTCGCACTACTTCGAGCTCGCGAAGGCGGTCCTCGAGGAGACCCAGGACTACGCGCACCACCTGACGGCGGACGGGAACTTCCTCATCAGCTACCCGAAGGGGGCGGACGCGGTGCTGGTGCCCTACGCCGAGGCCACGATGGCCAAGGCGTGGAAGTCGCTGACGAAGATCTTCGACTACGTGCCGGAGCGGCCGGTCCGCATCGAGTTCTACCCGACGGTGGACGTGCTCGGGCACGTGAGCCCGCTGACGGTGGCGGAGATCCGCACCTCGGGCACCATCGCGCTGTGCAAGTACAACCGGCTGATGGTCACCTCGCCGCGGGATCTCGTGTACGGCTACGACTGGCTCGACACGCTCTCCCACGAGTTCATCCACCTGCTCATCACCAAGAAGAGCAAGAACCAGGTGCCCATCTGGCTCCACGAGGGGCTCGCCAAGTACTACGAGGTGAAGTGGCGCGACGTCCCGCCCACCCTCGAGCGCCACAGCGAGGCGCTGCTCGCCAAGGCCATCGCCGACGACAAGCTCATCACCTTCGAGGAGATGAGCCCGTCGATGGCGAAGCTGCCCAGCCAGGAGGCGACGGCGACCGCCTTCGCCGAGGTCTTCACGGTCATCGAGTTCCTCAACAAGCGCCACGGGGCCGACGTCGCGGCGCCGCTGGTGGCGTCGATGGCCGGCGGCGAGAGCGACCGCGACGCGGTGAGCGCGGTCGCGGGGATGCCCTTCGACCGCTTCGGCCGGGCGTGGAAGGCGTTCCTCAAGGGCCAGGGCTACCGCCCGCGGGACGTCGAGTACGACCAGCGGCTCCTCTTCAAGGGCGAGCACTCGGAGCAGGACGAGCTCGCGCAGCTCAAGGTCGACAAGGCCAAGGAGCTCGTCTGGCTCGGCGACCGCCTGCGCCTGAAGAAGCGCTGGAGGGCGGCCTCGAAGGAGTACCGCCGCGCGACGGAGTTCGTCGGCGACAAGTCGCCGCTCGTCCAGGGCAAGCTCGGCCTGGCGCTCCTCCGGACGGGCCTCTTCGAGCAGGCCGCGACCGAGCTCCAGAAGCCCATCGACCTCTACCCGCGCCACGTGGTGCTGCAGGTCTACCTCGGCGAGGCGCTCCTGAAGATGGGGCGCTACGAGGAGGCGCGCACGCACCTCGAGGAGGCACTGACCATCAACCCCTTCGATCCTGACGTTCACGCTAGCCTCGCGATCGTGTACGACCAGCTCGGCGAGCACGACCGCGCCGCCGTGGAGAAGAAGGCGAACACCCTCGTGAACGCGATGTGAATCGCGCGTTCGCGCCCCCGCACACCCCGGAGAACATCGGATGATGGAGGCTCAACCGTCGGCCGCGCTGAGCGCCGGCGAAGTGACCGCGGCCGACGTCCAGGCCGTCGCCAACGCCCGCGCGCGCGTCCTCGAGCAGCTTCGCAAGCGCATCATCGGGCAGGACGACGTCATCGACCTGCTCCTGACCGCGCTCTTCGCCCAGGGGCACGGCCTCTTCATCGGCGTGCCGGGCCTCGCGAAGACGCTCTTGATCTCGACCCTCGCCGAGGCGGTGAGCCTCGACTTCAACCGGGTCCAGTTCACCCCCGACCTGATGCCGAGCGACATCACCGGCACGGACATCCTCGAAGAGGACCACTCCACCGGGAAGCGCTTCTTCAAGTTCATCCAGGGCCCGGTCTTCTGCAATATCCTGCTCGCCGACGAGATCAACCGGACGCCGCCCAAGACCCAGGCGGCGCTGCTCCAGGCGATGCAGGAGAAGCGCGTCACCGCCGCCGGCACGACCTACCCGCTCGAGCCGCCGTTCCTGGTCTTCGCGACCCAGAACCCCATCGAGCAGGAGGGGACCTACCCCCTGCCCGAGGCGCAGCTCGATCGCTTCATGTTCTCGATCCGCGTCGAGTACCCCTCCTTCGAGGAGGAGATCGACGTGGTGACGCGCACCACGGGCGCCGAGCAGGCCCCGCTCGAGCACGTGCTGAGCCGCGACGAGCTGCTCCGCTTCCAGCAGGTCGTGCGCGCCGTGGTCGCGGCCCCCGACATCGTGCGCTACGCGGTCGAGCTGACGCGGCGGACGCGCCCGGACGACGCCAACGCGCCCGACTCGGTCAAGCAGTACGTGAGCTGGGGCGCCGGCCCGCGCGCGAGCCAGTACCTGGTCGTCGGGGCGAAGGCGCGCGCGGCGCTCCACGGTCGGCCGCACGCCTCCCGGGACGACGTGCGCGCGCTCGCGCGGGCAGTCCTCGGGCACCGCGTGCTGATGAACTTCCAGGCCGAGGCGGACCGCGTCACGGCCTGGGACGTCATCGACAAGATCGTCGCCTCCGTCCCCGCCTCCAGCCTGAGCTGACGTGGCGGCCGCCCCTCCCGTCCCCGCCGCCTCCGACGGCAAGCGGTCGCTGACCGATCCGCGGGCGCTCGCGCGCCTCAAGGGCGTGACGCTGCGCGCCCGGCGCGTGGTCGACGGGGTCCTCCAGGGGCTCCACCGGAGCCCGCACCACGGCGCGTCGATCGAGTTCGCCGAGCACAAGGAGTACACGCCCGGCGACGAGATCCGGCACGTCGACTGGAAGGCCTTCGGGCGCTTCGACAAGTACTACGTCAAGAAGTACGAGCAGGAGACGAACCTGCAGGCGTTCTGCGTCCTCGACGCCTCGGCGTCGATGGGCTACGGCGCCGACGGGACGCTGACGAAGTTCGAGTACGCCGGCGTGATGATCACGACGCTGGCGTACCTGCTCCTGCGGCAGCAGGACGCCATCGGGCTCGTGAAGTACGACCACGAGGTCAGCGAGGTCCTGCCGCCGCGCTCGCGCATCAACCACCTCAACCACCTGACGACGTCCCTCGAGACGACGAAGGTCAAGGGGGGGACGAACCTCGAGGCGGGGCTGAACGCGGTCGTCGAGTTCTCGAAGAAGCGCGGGCTCGTCTTCGTCTTCAGCGACTTCTTCAGCGACGCCGAGAAGCCCTTCAACATGCTGCGGCACCTCGTCGGGCGCGGCCACCAGGTCACGGTCTTCCACGTGCTCGATGGCGACGAGCTCAGCTTCCCCTTCGAGCAGATGACGCTCTTCGAGGGGATGGAGTCGTCGCGGCGGCTCCTCGTCGAGCCGAAGCTCGTGCGGCGCGCCTACCTCAAGCGCGTCGCCGAGCATCAGGAGCTCATCCGCAAGCGCTGCCTGGACTCGCAGGTCGGCTACGCGCTCGTCGACACCCGCGAGCCGCCGGGCGAGGTCGTGCTGCGCTACCTGCGCGCCAACGGTCCATCGAAGGCGGGGGGCTGATGGAGTTCGGCAACGGGATCGGCCTCGCCGGATTGGCGCTCGGGGCCATCCCCATCATCATCCACCTCATCAACCGGCAGCGGGCGAAGCTGAAGCGCTTCGCCGCGATCGACTTCCTGCTGCTCAGCGACAAGCGGCTGGCGCGGCGCCTGAAGCTCAAGCAGCTCCTCGTGCTGGCGCTGCGCGCGGCGCTGCTCATGTTCTTCGCCTTCGCGCTCGCCAAGCCCTACATCGAGCCCGACCTGGTGGCGACCCGCGACGCCTCGGAGCCCGGCGGCGTGGCGCTCGTCATCGACGACTCCACGTCGATGCAGACCCTGGCGCCCGACGGCCGGACGCTCCTCGACCACGCGCTCGAGCAGGCGCGCGACCTCGTCGCCTCGGGGGGGAGCCGCACGAGCTTCGCGGTCATCGCCGCGGGGCGACCGGCGCGGCTCCTGACCAAGGGCCTCAGCTACGACAAGGAGGCCGTCGGGCGGGCCCTCGACCGCCTCGCCAGCGACGCGTCGCGGCCCCGGAGCGGGGACCTGGCGGCCGCGCTGACCGAGGCCGGGCGGACGCTCAGCGAGTCCCCCGAGCCGCGGCGGCAGGTCTACGTCATCGGCGACCAGGCCGCCCACGCCTGGCGCTTCGGCACGCCGTCGTGGAACTACGTGCCGATCACCGACGTCGAGGTGATCGACGTCCGCGGCGGGCAGCCCATCGACAACCTGGCGGTCACCGGCGTGGCCGTCACCAAGAGCGGCCCGGTGTCCGAGCCGGTCCTCGAGGTCGAGGTCGCGCTCGTCAACCACGGCGTCGCCCCGCGCACGGCGCAGGTCACCCTGGAGCTCGGCGACAAGGTCGTCGCCGACACCGCGACGGTCCCGGCCGGGGAGCCGTCGACGGTGACCTTCAAGGTGCGCGCGCCGCCCGACGTGACCGGCGGCACGGTGCGGCTCGTGCCCGACGCCCTCCCGCTCGACGACAGCTGGGTCTTCACCCTCGGGCAGACCCACGCCATCAACGTGCTGGTGGTCAACGGCGCTCCGCGCTCGGTGCCGTGGCAGGACGAGCTCTACTTCCTGCGCGCGGCGCTCCGGGCGCGGCAGACCGGAGACGTGGCGCTCAACCCGCTCTTCGCCACCTCGGCGGAGCTCAAGCCGGGCCAGATCAACGCCGCCGACGTGGTGGTGCTCGCGAACGTCGGCACGCTCACGGCGGAGCAGCAGCTCGCCCTCCACAACTTCGTCGAGAAGGGCGGTGGCCTGCTCGTGACCGGCGGGGACTCCTTCGGCGAGGACGCGAACAAGTCCTACGGGGATCTCCTGCCCTACCCCATCCGCGCGACCAAGACCGTGGCGAAGGCCGGCGACCCGGCGGCGGCGCTGAGCGCGCTGACCCTGGCGACGGCGAGCTTCGACCACCCGGTGATGCAGGTCTTCGACGGGGTCGAGGACGCGAGCCTCTTCAAGGCGCACGTCTACTCCTACCTGCTGCTCGACACGGCGAGCCGGCCTGGCTCGCGGGTGATCGCCAGCTACACGGGCGGCATCCCGGCCCTCGCGGAGGGCGTCGTCGGCCGCGGCCGCACGATGCTCCTGACGACGACCCTCGACATGGACTGGTCGGACCTGGCCATCCGCTCGAGCTTCCTGCCGCTGGTCCAGCGGGCGTGCCAGTACCTCGGGCGCGCCCTCGACCGCCCGGGCGGGCCGGGACACCTCGTCGGCGAGGGGCTCCACGTGCCGCTCCCCGACGGCGGGGGGCCGCTCGTGCTGGTGCAGCCGGACGGGACCGAGATCCCGCGCGAGGAGACGGCCGACGACATCGCCGCCGGCTCGCTCTACGTCGAGGCGCCGGACCAGGTCGGGCTCTACCTCCTGATGCGGGCCGGGGATCGGCGCCACGCGGTGCGCTTCGCGGTCAACGCCGACCGGGTCGAGAGCGACCTCACCCCGGTCACGGCCGAGACCGAGCGCGCCGTCATCGCCGAGATGACGCGGAACAACGGCATCGTGCCGGACGCCGGGGTCGCCGAGCCGGCGATGATCGCGGCGGCCGCCGGCGGCGAGGCGCGGAGCACGATCCTCTGGCCCTACATCCTCGCGGGGCTGTTCCTGCTCTTCGGCGCCGAGGCGTGGCTGGTCGTCAGGAGCTGACCGGCCGCTTCATCGTCGCGGGCCGCGCGCCTCAGCGGAGCTTGGCGAGGAGCCAGCCCAGGAGGTCGTCGGTGAAGACCTTCTTGAAGTCGGGGTAGTGGTCGCTGCCCTCGAGGAGCCAGAGATCGACGTCGACGCCGGCCGGACAGCCGCCGTAGGTGCCGACGAGCGTGTCCCCGCCGAGGGCGTAGGCGGTCGGCCAGCCGTCGAGGGACCAGCCGTCGACGTCGCAGCCGTCGCGGTTGGCCCAGCGCGCGAGCATCTCGAGGGCGCCGGGGGCCTCGTCGTCGCCGTCGAACGGCATGATGTCGTCCTCCTCGCCGTGGACCTGGAGGACCGAGAGCGGGACATCGGTGACGGCGCAGTCGGCCGCGTCGAGGAAGCCCGAGCCGGCGATGCTGACGAGGCCGCCGAGGCGCGCCGGGATCTCGCAGCCCATGCGATAGGCCATGAAGGCGCCGGCGGAGTGGCCCACGAGGCCGACGCCGCTGACGTGGAAGCGCGCTTCGAGCTCGTCGATGAGGTCGGTCAGGTAGCCGACGTCGTCGACGCCGGTCTCGTAGTAGTCACAGCAGGTGTCGGTGGCGTTCCAGTAGGGCGAGCCGTCCTCGTCGACGAGGCCGTCGGGGAGGACGAGGAGGAAGCCCTGGTTGTCGACGCGGGTCGAGAGCTGGATCCAGTCGTCGAGGTCGCTGGCGAAGTAGTCGTACCCCCCGAGCAGGAGGACGGCCGGGACGGCCGCGTAGCCGTCGTAGCTCGCCGGCACCTGCACGGCGGCCTTGCGGGCGTGGCCGAGCTCGGTCGGCGGCGGCCACTCGGCGCGCGCGGAGAGGGTGTCGGCAGGCTGCTCGGTGTCCGCGACCTCGACCGTGTCGTCTACGGCGCTGTCGGCCTCGACGGTGTCCGCGGCCTCGACCGTGTCCGCCGTCGTGTCGGCGCCGCCGCCCGAGGAATCGCCACAGGCCGCCGTCACCGCGGTGAGCGCCAACCAACCCACGAGCACGTGCTGGAATCGTCGCATCCGACATAGATGCCGGACGCGCAGGCGCTCGGCAACCCAGAGCGACTCCGCGAGCCTGTCGAAGCTCGCCCGACGGGGCCGCGACCCGCCGGTGGCGATCAGGGCTTGCCGAGGAGCGCAGGGAGCGCGTCGAGGCGGTGCCTGCCGATGAGGCCCTCGGCGCCGCGCGGGACCTTGGTCTTCGCGACCACGGTCAGGACGCCGCGGCGGTCGAGGGTGGCGGCGAAGGCGAAGCGTGGGACGTCGGACTGCGGGGGGTGGGCCTTGTCGAGCGGGTAGCCCTCGACCTTGGCCGAGAACCAAGACTTGAGCGGGACGGCGTTGCACGAGAGGGGCTCGCCGCCGCAGAGCCAGAGCGTCCGGCGCCACGTCGTGCCCTCGTCCGGGGCGGCGCGGGTCTGCATCACGTCGACCCACACCCAGCGCCCCGGCTCGCCGAGGTCGTAGCCGCCGCGATGGAGCAGGTCGGTCGTGCGCCTGAGCCGGGTGCCCATGCCGCCGACCTCGCCGGTGCCGAGGGTCGCGACCTGGTGCCAGCCGTCGGCGAGGGTCTTCACCGCCAGCCCGAGCTCCTGGGTCGGCCCCGGCGCGTACCCGTTGCGCGCGTCGACGAGCCCGGCCCGCACGATGGCGTGGGGCGTCGACGGGCTGTCCGGGGGCGCCGTGTAGAAGACCCGGACGGCGCAGCTGCAGTCCCCCTCCGCGGCGTCCTCACAGGCGAGGCGCGCGAGGGCGGGCTTGCAGAGCGCGGCAGCCTCGGGATCGGCCGGCAGGGCGCTCGGGTCGAGGGCGGGGGGCGCCTTCGGGCCCGCGTCGATGGCGAAGACGCTGCGCATCGCCCAGCGCGGCGGGACCCAGCTGGCCAGGGCCGGGCCCACGAGGAGGCTGGAGAGCAGGAACGCGAGGGCGGCTGCGAGGGGGCGTCGGGACATGGCGGGGAACCTCGGGTCGTGCTCGCGGTGAACGGAGCGGGGTCGAGGTCCCTTCCCGGCGTGGGCGCCCACGCCGCGGCGACGTCCGTCGGCCCGGGAGGGCTACTTCTCCTGGGCCTTCTTCACCAGGTCGATGACCTCGGGGACCTTGTCGAAGATCTTGTCGAGGATCCCCTTCTTGTCGGCGATGGGCAACACCTCCACGCCGTCGTCGCTGAAGATGGCGATGCCGACCGGCCGCACCCGCGCGCCGAAGCCGGCGCCGCCGCCCGACCCCTTGCCGGAGCCGCTCTTGAAGCCGTGCGGGCCGCGCTTGGCTGCCTTCGGGTTGTCGGGGATCATCCCCTCTCCCTCGCCGCCGCCGCCGCCGAGGCCGACCGACAGCCGCGACAGGGGCACCAGGGTCAGCCCGCCCAGGGCGATGGGCTCGCCCACGACGACGTCGCTCTTCGCGGCGTCCTCGACGCCTCCGGCCACCAGCTCGATGAGCTCGATCAGTCCTTCCATGATTTCACCTCCGAAGTGTTCGTGCTGCCGCTACTGGTTGAGGGTCTCGAGCCGCGCCTTGCCGTTGTCGATGACGAGCACCGCCACCGGGGTCGCGCGCGCCATGCCGCCGGCGGCGCCGCCCGTCCCCTTGCCGACCGACGCGCTGCCGTCGTCGCCCTCGCCCTGCCCGCCGCCGGCCCCGAAGCCGAGCCGCAGCTCGCACAGGGTGATGATGTGGCGGTCGCCGACCGACACCGGCTTCGAGACGACCGCGTTCCTCCTGGTCAGGAGCTTGAGCCGCTCCGTGACCGTGCCGAACAGCGCCTTGACCTGCTGAAATCTCATCCTCCACCTCCTCGGCCCCGGGGGGCCTTCGAATCACGCGGCGCGCAGCGCGCGTCGCATCTCTCCTCCGAACCGAACCGCGGTGAGCACCACGAGCACCTCGATGGGCCACACCCGGCTCTGGAGGTGCCCGCCCACGGCGAGCACCTCGTCCATGTAGTCGACCTCGACGGCGAGGGCGCCGTCGGGGAGCCGCGCGGCGAGCTCGTCGAGCGCCACCCCGAGCCACGCCGTGTGGTCCGGGTCGGCCATGCCGACGACCCCGGCGACGCGCCCGTCGATGTGCAGCGTCCGCACGACGCGCAGGACGGCCCGCCAGAGCGTCCGCCGGTGGCGCCAGGTCCAGCCTGGGCCGCGCTTCTTCTTCTTCTTCTTGAGGCGCGCCCGCTCGGCCTTGCGCGCCTTCTTCTCCGCGCGCTTCCGGCGCTTCTCGGCCCGCTCCTCGGGGCTGTCGGGCCGGATCCGGTGCACGCGAAGCCCGAAGAGGTGGAGCGCCGCGCCGTCCGACATCCGCCAGCGCACCGAGAGCGCGCCGAAGGCCCAGCTCCCGCGCACCTCGAGCGCGACGTCCGTCCCCTCGGCGACGCCGCGCGCACGGAGCGTGATCGGCATCACGAGGACGAGCAGGACCAGCACGCCCACCACGGTGAGCAGCACCAGCAGGAGGTCGGCGACGACGCCCATCACTTCTTCCCGATCCGCAGCACGCGCTTCCACATCGGGCGCGGCGGGGCGGGGTCGTGCCTGCGGAGCGCCTCGATCGGCGCCACGGTGTAGCCCAGGGTCTTCAGCCCGCCGCTCGCGGACTGCGCGGGCGCGGCGGCCAGCGCGGGCCCGCGCACGGTCCAGGCGAAGCCGCCGAGGACGCTGCGCAGCGTCTCGAAGCGGCGGCGCCGCTCCGGCTTGCGCGGCGCGGTCAGCAGCTCGGTGTGCGGATCGACGCCCAGGCTCGCCTCGATCCGCTCCATCAGGCCTTCGGGCGGCAGGTCCGGGCCCGCCTCCGCGAGCAGCTCGCGGAGCGCGATCGCCTCGGCCAGCACCCGGCCGACCGCCGGCTCGGTCAGCTCCGCCTCGAGCTGGCGCGCCTCGGCGCGGGTCATCAGGCCGTCGAGGTAGGCGTCGACTCGCTCTTCGAGGGTCATCGCGGTCATGGGGTCACCTCCTCGCGGCCCCCGCCGAGCACCGGCGCGAGCAGCTGCCGCAGGGTCTTCCGGGCCCGAAACAGGCGGGTCCGCACGGTGTTGACGTTCATCCCGGTCGCCTCCGCGACCTCGCCGTCGGCGAGGCCCTCGCGGTAGCGCAGCGCGATGAGGAAGCGGTCCTGAGCGGCGAGCTGGTCGACCGCGCGGTTGACGATGGCGTCGGACTCGCGGTCGGCGGCGGTGAGCTCGGGGCTCGGGCGGTCGTCGTCCGGGAGCTCGGCGAGCACGACGGGGTCGAGCCCGTCGGCCGGGCGGCGGGCGCTGTGGCCGAGGCGGCGCAGGCACACGTGATAGGTGATGCGTCCGAGCCAGGCCGACAGCGGCCGGCTGGGGTCGTAGCTGTGAAACGACTTGTGCATCCTCACGAAGACCTCCTGAGCGGCGTCCTCCGCGTCCTCCTGGGTCGGGAGCATCCGCCGGGCGAGCCGGTAGACCATCGGCGTGTGCCGCCGAACGAGGAGCCGCCACGCCTCGGGATCCCCCTTCCGGGCTCTCTTCGCGAGCGTCGCATCTGGCACCTCGTCGTGTCGCATGGTCTCCGGTCGCCTCTCTACCCCCGCCTATCCGACCCCGGGCGAAGCCATTTCACAAAAAAGCGGCGAAACCGTCTGCACCCGCCGACCGTATCGCCGGTATCCTGCCGCCGCACGAGACGAGGGGAGGCGCATGGAAACGCCGAGGTTGGACCGGGGCACGCCGGGGGAGCTGCGAGCGAGTATCCTCGACTACTTCGAGGACTCCTGGGACACCTACGAGCGCCTCTTCGAGGTGCTCGCGAGCGACGAGGCCTACTACCGCCGCGCCGATCCCCTGCGTCACCCGCTCGTCTTCTACCTCGGCCACACGGCCACGTTCTTCGTCAACAAGCTCGTGATGGCGCGGATCCTGACCGAGCGCGTCGATCCGCACCTCGAGTCGCTCTTCGCCATCGGCGTCGACGAGATGAGCTGGGACGACCTCGACGCGACCCACTACGACTGGCCGCCCATCGCCGAGGTCTGGGACTACCGACGCCGGGTGCGCGAGCTCGTGCGCGAGCGGATCGAGGCGCTCCCGCTGCGGATCCCGGTCGGCTGGGACGACCCCTTCTGGGCCATCCTGATGGGGATCGAGCACGAGCGCATCCACCTCGAGACGAGCTCGGTCCTCATCCGCCACCTGCCGCTCGCGCTGGTCCGCCCGCACGGGGCGTGGCCGCTCTGCACCCACGCCGGGGAGGCACCGAAGAACGCGCTCCTGCCGGTCGCCGGCGGGCGGGTCGTCCTCGGCCGGGGCCACGACGCGCCACGCTACGGCTGGGACAACGAGTTCGGGCGCCACGAGGAGCAGGTCGCGCCGTTCTCGGCCGCGCGCTACCTGACGAGCAACGGCGAGTATCGCGAGTTCGTCGCCGCCGGCGGGTACGGCGACCCGACGCTGTGGACCGAGGAGGGCTGGGCCTGGCGGCGCTACGCCGAGGTCGAGCACCCGCGCTTCTGGGTGAAGGCGGGCGACGGCTGGCGGCTCCGCTGCATGGCCGAGGAGATCCCGATGCCGTGGAGCTGGCCCGTGGAGGTCAACCAGCTCGAGGCGAAGGCCTTCTGCAACTGGAAGTCACGCCAGCTCGGCCAGCGCCTGCGCCTGCCGACCGAGGCCGAGTGGTACCGCCTGCTCGACGCGGCCGGGCTCCCCGAGCGCGACGTCTTCAGCGGCGAGTCGGGCAACATCGCGCTGGCCCGCCAGGCCTCCTCGTGCCCGGTCGATCGCCACGTCCACGGCGGCTTCGGCGACGTGGTCGGCAACGTCTGGCAGCACACCGAGACGCCCATCGACGGGTTCCCCGGCTTCGCCGTCCACCCGCTCTACGACGACTTCTCGACGCCGACCTTCGACGCCCGCCACAACCTCATCAAGGGCGGCTCGTGGATCTCGACGGGCAACGAGGCGACGCGCTCGGCGCGCTACGCCTTCCGGCGCCACTTCTACCAGCACGCAGGCTTCCGCTACATCGCGTCGGAGCAGGAGGTCAGCGTGGCCGAGAGCATCTACGAGAGCGACGTGGCGGTCGCGCAGTACTGCGACTTCCACTACGGGCCCGAGCGGCTCGGCGTCCCCAACTTCCCGCGCCGCTGCGCCGAGCTCTGCCACGAGGCGGCGGGCGGGCGGCCGCTCCGGCGGGTGCTGGACCTGGGCTGCGCGACCGGGCGCGCGAGCTTCGAGCTGGCGCGGTTCGCCGAGCACGTCACGGGGATCGACTTCTCGGCCCGCTTCATCAAGGTCGGCCACGCGCTCCAGCGGCAGGGGGCGGTGCGCTACGTCGTCGCCGAGGAGGGCGAGCTCGAGAGCACGCACGAGGCGAGCCTCGCCGCCCTCGGGCTGGCCGAGGTCGCCGACCGGGTCGAGCTGTGGCAGGGCGACGCGCACAACCTCAAGCCGCGCTTCGCCGACTACGACCTCGTGCTCGCGGCCAACCTCATCGACCGGCTGCACGATCCCGGGCACTTCCTCGCGCACGTGCACGAGCGCCTCGTCCCGGGCGGGCTGCTGGTGCTGCTCTCGCCCTACACCTGGCTCGAGGAGTTCACCCCGAAGGCGAACTGGCTCGGCGGGCGCGTCATCGACGGGCGCGAGGTGAGCACCCTCGAGGGCCTCGACGCCGCCCTCGGCGACCGCTTCCGGCGGGTCGGCGAGCCGCGCGACGTCCCCTTCGTCATCCGCGAGACCCCGCGCAAGCACCAGCACACGCTGAGCCAGATGACGGTGTGGGAGCTGAAAGTGTGAAGTCTTGGGGTCAGACCCCGCCACTTCACACTTTCGGCAGCGTGCAGACAAAATGTGAGAGATCGGGGTCTGACCCCGATCTCTCACACTTTCAGGCGGTCCAGCTCGGCGTTGGAGCGGCCGATGCAGTCCTCGATGGCGAGGCCGGCGAAGTAGCTGCCGGTCAGGGCCAGGCGCGAGCCGTCGAGCGCCGCGTCGAGGGCGGCCACCAGCGCCGGGTGCCCGGGGCGGGGCGACGGCAGGCGGCTCGTGCGCTCGTGGGTGGCGACGACGTCGGACTCGCTCACGCCGAGGACCGCGAGCGCGCGCCCGAGGCGGTCCCCGGAGGCGAGCCCGGGGGCGAAGTGGAAGGTGAAGGCGCGGTGACCGGTGTCCGGGACCACGTCGCGGGTCACGACCGAGAAGAAGGCGTCGCGCTCCTTGGGGACGATGCCGGCGACGGCGGGCAGCGTGACCTTGTCGGCGGGCACGACCACGCCGAGGGAGTCGACGCTGACGACGCCGATCTCGGCGAGGGGCTCGGCCAGCTCGGGCCACGCTCCCGCGAGCACCCGCGCGGCGACGTCGGGCGGCAGCGCGACCGCGACCTGCTCGGCGACGAGGCGCTCGCCGCTCTGCAGGGTCACGGCGAAGCGCTCACCGTCGGGGGCCACGCTCGCCACCGGGCAGTCCCGACGCACGCTCACGCGCGGCGCGGCCGCGATGGCGTCGGCGACGCTGCCGAGGCCGCCGTCGAGGGTGAAGCTCCGGAGCACGTCCTTTCGGCGCGGGCGCTTCTTGAAGAGCATCGTGGCCGGGAAGTCGTCGGCCGGCTGCGACGGGACCGCGGCGAGCATCGGCGACAGCACGCGCTCGTAGTTCCGCTTGCCGACGAGGCGCGAGAAGTACTCGCGCGCCGTGCGGCCGTCCTTCTTGGTGAAGGGCGCCCGCGGCAGGGAGCCGAAGAGCCGCAGGAAGCTCAGCTCCTTGGTGATGGAGCGCAGCTGGCCGTCCACGAGCAGGCGGAAGGGGACCTTCTGGCGCGGGACGAGCCGCTCCATCATGCCCAGCCCCTCGAGGATCGCGAGGAGGCCGCCGTAGGAGTTGTACGCGGTGTGCGCGCCCAGCTCGAACCAGTAGCCGTCCCCGGTGCGCGGCGAGTGGAGACACCCTCCGAGGCGCGGCGCCGCGTCGAGCACCAGCGCCTCGCGACCACGGGCGGCGGCGCCCCACGCGTAGCTCAGCCCGCTGATCCCGCCGCCGACAACGATGACGTCGAAGTCGCTCATGGGCGGACCATAGCCCACCTCGCGCGCGGTTCACATACGATTGCGCGGCGGCCCGGGGGCCGCGCCCCCTCAGACCCTGTCGTTCGGGGCCTCGAGGAGCCCGCGGCGCACGTGGTCGAGCGCGACGGCGCGACCGGAGAGCACGCTCGGCCGCTCGCGCAGCCGCTTGACGGGCGCCTGGGCGTCGTCGAGGAGCACCCGGAGCGTCCGCACGTCATTCGACCCGAGGCGCTCGAAGCACTGCTTGAGGGTCCGCTGGACCGTCCGCGCCGTCAGCTCGAGCTGCGCCGCGATGGCGCTCGGCCGGAGGCCGTCGAGGTAGAGGGCGAGGACCCGGCGCTGACGCGGAGAGAGCGCGTGGTCCGCGGCCAGGCTGGGGCGGTCGGCCTGGGAGAGGGTCACGAGATAGGCCGACTCCGAGCCGGCGCCGAGCAGCGGGGCGACGCGGACCCAGGCCCCGGAGAACGGGAAGCGCCGCGGTCCACCGTTCACGATCGCCTCACCGATCCGCTCGCACAGACGCGCCCCGCGGCGACCCGCGAGGTGCGCCATCGCCGGGTTCGTCACCTCGCCCAGCGTGCCGTCGACGCTGGCGATCGCGGCCACCGGCGAGCCGGCGAGCCAGACCTCGTCGTCGAGGTCGGCGGCGCGCCGGAGCATCGCCGCGAACTGGGGCGCCGCCTCGTTCAGGCCCTGCACGACCTGCCGACGGACGCGGCGGTCGCCCACGCACACGACGAGGCTGCCGAGCGCCTCGTCCCCCGCGTAGAAGGTCCCGACGAACGCGGGCGCCGAGCCCGTGCGCAGATCGCGCTGCACGAAGCGGTTGAGCGTGCTCGTGAGGGGACGGCGAATCGCCTCGGCCCCGAAGGGGACCGGCTCGCCCTCGACGACGATCTCGGTCGCCGACCGCAACCCCACCCCGTGCACCCCGGTGCACAGGATCTCCCCGTCATCGGCCTCGGTGTAGCCGAGGTAGGCGACGAAGTCCGCGTGGAACGCCTGCCGAATCGCGGCGATGAGTCCCTTGCGCACGTTGTCTGCGGACCGACGCGTCTCGAGGCGGACGACGCGCAGGGCGGCTACCAGTCGATCGTCGTAGCGGGTCTCGGTCATGGTCTTGCTGCATTGCAAGAGGCCTGCCGACCGATCGTTCGTGTGATCCTGCCGCCCTGCGGGGAACCCTCGTCCGCGATCGCGGATCGGGGGCGGGGCGCTGTCCGGGATCCCGGACAGCGTCCCGAGCGCCGCTCCCCTCAGGGGGTGTAGACGGCGTAGCCCATCGACTGCTGGATGGCGTGGAGGAACCCCTTGGCGACGGTGTTGCGCCAGGTGTCGCTCGCCAGCTGCGCGCGGTCGGTGGAGCTCGTGACGAAGCCGAGGAACGCCCAGGCGCTGGGCGCGGTCGTCGTCAGGATGGTGAAGGTGCTGGTCTTGACGCCGCGATCGGTGAGCCCGCCCTTGGCGACCAGCTGGTTCTGGACGTAGGTCGCGTAGCTCGTCCAGGTGCTGTTCGTCGTCGACTTCCGGTAGGTCTCGCTGCCGTGCGCCGTGCCGTCGGTCCACGAGTTGACCCCGATGGAGATGACCCGGGTCGCGCCGGCGTTGTCGCAGGTGGCCTTGCGGGTGGAGGCGCTGGGGTTGGTCGAGGCGGTGCGCGTCAGCACCACCGACCAGGTCCCGCCGCCCTGGGGCTTCGCCGTGTCGGCCTCGAGCCAGGTCTTGAGGTGCTGGGCCACCGACCAGGTCACGTCGCGCGCGTAGACGCCGTTGGACGACGGCCCGGAGCCGGGGCCGTAGGCCGGATCGATGCAGATCTTGTAGGTCGGCTGGGTGATGCAGGCCCCCGACGAGCAGCCCATCGGGCAGCTCGTGCACGACGCGCTGGTGCCGCTCTCGGTGCACAGGTTGCCGGTGCCGCAGGCGGTCTCGTTGGCCCACGAGGACCACTTCAGGTTCGAGGTGCCACAGCTCGCCGACGTGCCGGTGCAGTACTTGAACTGCTGCCGCTTCTGCACCGTCCCGCCGCAGCTCCCGCTGCACTGACGCTCGGTGGCGACCGCGGTGGTGCTGCACCTGACGGTCGCCGCCTCGTAGCCGCAGCCGCTCGACTGGCAGCACGGGTCGGCGGGGTCGCACAGCTGCCCCGCGCCGGTGCAGGCGCTCCACGAGCCGTCGATGCAGGTGTGGGTCCCGGTGCCGCACGTCGCCGCGCAGCTCTCGGTCTGCCCGTCGGTGTTCCCGTCGCAGTCGTTGTCCACGCCGTCGCAGGCCTCGGCGTGGTTCGGGTGGACGTCGGCGTCACCGTCGTCGCAGTCGCCGAAGCCGCTCGGGCACTCGGGGCTCGCCGCCCCGTTGATGGCGAGCCCGGCGCAGTAGCCGTCGCCGTCGCCGTCGCAGCCGTTGTCGGTGGTGCCGTCGCAGTCGTTGTCGACGCCGTCGCAGACGTCCTCGACGAGCCCGCTGGCGCCGACGCACTCGCGCCCGCCGTCGGCCGCGCAGCCCCAGACGCCGTCCGCGCAGCCGCCCGAGGGCGCCGCGCACGCCTCGCCGAGGTCGAAGCCCTCGTCGGTGTCGCCGTCGCAGTTGTCGTCGCGGTCGTTGCAGACCTCGGGCTCGGGGACCGTCGCCGTGCACGCGGTGAGGCCCTCCGGCCCGCACTCGCGCTCGCCGCTGCAGGCGGTGCCGTTCTCGGCGTGGCAGACGGTGGACATCCCGAGCGCCGTGGCCAGCGTCGTGCACTCGCACTGCCCGCCATCGGGCACGCACAGCGGGCTCTCGCCGTCGCCGAGGGCGAGGCACGAGAAGCCGTCGGGGCAGGTCTCTCCGCCGTCGCACGGGGACGCACAGAAGCTCCCGCCGAAGCCGAAGTCGACGCAGAGGGCGCCGATCTCGAGGCAATCCTGGTGCGTCCCGCACGGCGCGCAGAGGGTGCTCCACTCCGGCAGGCAGATGTTGAAGCCCTCGGCCGCGTGCGCGCAGCGCCGATCGCCGGCGCAGGTCGACAGGCACGGCTCGGCGCAGACCTGGCCGAGCACGGTGGTCGCGCAGGCGAGGCCGACCGCGCAGTCCTCCATCCCGCCGCAGGCGCAGCCCTGACCGCCCACCCCGTCGCACGCGAAGCCGAGCGGGCCCGGCGCCACGCTCGTGTCCGTCTCCACCGTGTCCGCGGGCGCGGAGGTGTCGGCCTCCGCCGCGTCCTCGACGACCGCCGTGTCCTCGACGACCGCCGTGTCTTCCACGACCGCCGTGTCCTCGACGACCGCCGTGTCCTCCACGACCGCCGTGTCCGGCTCGACCGTGTCGGAGACGACCTTCGTGTCCTCGCTGTGCGTGTCCTCCGTCGCCGTGTCCACGGCGACGGTGTCGACCACCAGGACGTCCGAGTTGACGTCGCTGAACGCGACGTCGCCGACGACCGTGTCCGTCGGGTTCGTGATCAGATCGACGGATCCGCCGTCACCGCTGCACGCGCTCAGCCCGACGCCGAGCGCGTTCAGGCCGACAGCAAAGAGAAACGTGAACCAGAGGGAGCGAGCCATGTTGCAATGCACCATGAGAGGTCAGGGCCGACCGACGTCTCACCCTACTGAGGTCGCGGCGCCGCAGCAACAACGAGCTTCTGAGAGATTCGGCGGTCTCCCCGGCGCGGGTCCGAGCCCTTCGCGCCATCGGTCGGGGACGGCCGCGGTGCGGCGGTGGACGCCGTGACCCAATGCGGCGCCGGGTGTAGCTTCGGCGGACCGAAACAGGAGAGGTGATCAGGTGTTGCAGGGGATTCGCACCGTGGGGTTCGTCGTGGCCGATCTGGCGGCGGCGCGGCAGTGGTACGCCGACGTCCTGGGCTACGGGCCGTACTTCGACCAGCCGTTCTACGTGGGCTTCGACGTGGGCGGCTACGAGCTCGGCCTCCACCCGCAGGAGGGCCCGGAGCGGGCGCCGGCGGTGGGCGGTGACACGGCCTACTGGGCGGTCGACGACGTCGCCGCGGCGATGGCCCGCCTCACGGCCGCCGGCGCGTCGCCCCTCGAGCCCGCGCAGGAGGTCGGCGGCGGCATCGTCGTCGGCGCCGTGCGCGACCCCTTCGGCAACGCCCTCGGCCTCATCTACAACCCCCACTTCGCGCCGGCGTGGACGGCCGCGGCGCCCGACGACGTCTCCGAGCGCGCCATCCACCTCGAGGTCGCGGTCCCGGTCCCGCCGGAGCGCGCGTGGGCGGCGTGGACGAGCTCCGAGGGGCTGGCGGCCTGGTGGCTGAAGACGACGCGGATCGCGCTGCGCCCCGGAGGACACTTCGAGCTCTACTTCCTGACCGACGCGCCCGCCGGCCAGCGAGGCTCCGAGGGGTGCCGGGTCCTCAGCTACCTCCCGAACAGGATGCTGTCCTTCACCTGGAACGCGCCGCCGCACCTCGAGAAGACGCGCCACGCGCGGACCTGGGTCGTGCTCGACTTCGCCCCGGAGGGGGACGGCGGGACGCGCGTCACGCTCACGCACCTCGGCTGGCCGGAGTCGGGTTGGCGGGCCGAGGGAAGCCAGTGGCCCGAGACGTTCACCTACTTCAGCGACGCCTGGCCACGGGTGATGGCGCGCTTCGTCGAGCATTTCGGGGGCTGACACGGGCCGCCGACTTGCAGAGCTGCGAGGCTCGCGGCTACCGTAGGAGACGCGGTTGACGTCTCGCGGCCGTGCGTCTCGGCGCCGCGTGGCTCTCGCCGAGAGGTCTCTGGAGGCGCCATGCCGCTCTCGGAGAGCACCAGATTCCTGCCGCCCTGGCGGCCCGGTCCGTTCTTGCTTCGCTTCCTGCCCGGCGCGCTGGTCGTGCTGGTCGTCGGGCTGGTCGTGCTCGACGTGGAGCAGGAGGCCCGCGAGGCCCAGATGCAGGCGCTGGCCGAGCGCGCGGCGCGCGAGCGGGCGGCAGACCTGCGCGACGAGATCGCCGACGCGGTGGCGGACGCGCTGCTGGTGCAGCGCGTCGCGGAGGACGCGCTGGGGACGCACCCGCTGGCCGCCCCCGAGACGACGAGCCTCCTGAGCCGACAGCTCCTCGGGCTGCTCGCGACCAAGCCGAGCTACTTCCAGCTGCGGCTCCTGGCGGTGGACGGCCAGGAGCTCGTGCGGACCGAGCGGGACCCGGTGACCGGGCGGGTGCGGACCGTCCCGACCGCGGCCCTCCAGAACAAGCGCGCGCGCCCCTACTTCCAGCGCGGGATCGCCTCGGCCGCCGCGGCGCGGGTCTCGCGTCTCGACCTCAACCGCGAGCACGGTGAGGTGGCGCTGCCGCACACGCCGACCTTCCGCGTGACCGCGCGGGTCATCGAGGGCGACCGCGTCGTCGGCCTCGTCGTCGTGAACGTCGACGCGACGGCGACGCTCGCCCGGGTGCGCGAGACCGCGGACGAGCGGGTCACCGCGTGGCTCGTCAACGACCGCGGCTACTGGCTGGTCGGCCCCGACGCCGACGACGCCTTCGGCGAGGACCTCCCGGAGCGCGCCCAGCGCACGGTCGGCGCCCGCTTCCGCCCGATCTGGGAGGCGATCCGGGAGCACCGCCCGGCGCTCGCAGGCGACGACGTCGGGGCCTGCGCGTTCGTCCCGGCCAACGCCCTTGCCGCGCTCTTCGCGGAGGTGGCGTCGGTCGAGGTGGACGAGACGCTCACCGTGATCGCCCGGGTCGACCCCGCGACGGTGGCGCTCCCCTGGCGCGGCGCGGCGTGGGCCGTCGCGCTCGGAATCCTGGTCCTGCTGGCCCTGCTCTCCGCGCAGCGCGTCAACGCCGCGCGTCGGCGCGAAGAGGCGATGACCATGCTCCGCGAGAAGCAGGAGGAGCTGGAGCTGCTGACGCGGACGGTGCACGAGGCGCTCATCATGATCGACGCGGCGGGCCTGATCCGCTTCTGGAACGCCTCGGCCGCGCGCATCTTCGGCTACACTGCGGAGGAGGTCCTCGGACGGTCGCTCCACGACCTCGTGGTCACGGCCCCTCAGCGCGACCGCGCGCACGCCGGGATGATGCGCTACGCGCTCACCGGCGGCGGGCCGGTCCTCGGCAGCGTCCGGCGCTTCGAGGGGCAGCGCAAGGACGGCACCGTGTTCCCGGCGGAGATCGTCATCAGCGCCGCCCGCCACGCGGAGGGCTACTGGGCGGTCGGCGCGGTGCGAGACGTCACCGCTCAGGAGGCTGCCGCCGCGGCCATCCACGAGAGCGAGCAGCGCTTCCGGGCGATGCTGGACCAGGGGACGCTCTACACGGGGCTCCTGGCGGCCGATGGCGCCATCACCGAGGTGAACCGGACGCTCCTGGACTTCGCCGGCGTGGCGCGCGAGGCGGTCGTCGGACAGCCGTTCTGGGAGGCGCCGTGGTGGCCGGCGGAGTCGGCGCCGACGGTGGCGCAGAGCTTCGCCCGGGCCGCGGCCGGCGAGCGTGTGCGCTGCGAGACGGAGCTGCGCGGCGCGGCCGGCGAGCGTATCGTCATCGAGCTCTCCCTGCGCCCGGTCCGCGACGACGACGGTCGGGTCGTGCTCATCGTGCCCGAGGCGTGGGACGTCACCGAGCGGCGGCGCGCCGCCGACGCGCTCCAGAGCAACCGCGAGCGGCTCGAGGAGCTGGTCGAGGAGCGGACCCGGGAGCTCAAGGCCAGCAACGCCGAGCTCGAGACCGCGCGCCACCAGGCGGAGTCGGCCAACCGCGCCAAGAGCGCGTTCCTCGCGGCGATGAGCCACGAGATCCGCACGCCGATGAACGCGATCACCGGCATGACCGGGCTCCTCTCGGCGACCACGCTCGACACGCAGCAGGAGCGCTACCTCGACGTCGTGCGCAGCGCCAGCGGGACGCTCCTGCGGCTCATCGACGACATCCTCGACTTCTCGAAGGTCGAGGCGGACCAGCTCAAGCTCGAGGCCGTCCCCTTCGGCGTGCGGCGGGTCCTCGACGAGGTGATCGCGACCTTCCGGGCGCAGGTGGTCGAGCGCGCCGTCGAGCTCGTCGTCTTCCCCGATCCCTCCGTCCCCGACCGCCTCGTGGGCGACCCGCACCGGCTCCGGCAGGTGCTCACCAACCTCGTCGGCAACGCCTTCAAGTTCACGAGCGCCGGCGAGGTGGTGGTGCGCGTGACCGAGGTCGCCTCGGGAACCGCGGAGGCGCTCGGCGTCACCGCCCCCGACGGCTGCCGCGTCCTGCGCTTCTCCGTCCGGGACACCGGCATCGGGATCTCCGAGGACCAGCGCCAGCGCCTGTTCGAGCCCTTCGCCCAGGCCGACGAGTCGATCACGCGGCGCTACGGCGGGACCGGCCTCGGCCTCGCCATCTGCCGACGGCTGGTGAGCGCGATGGGCGGCGCGATCGGCGTCGAAAGCGAGGTCGGCCGCGGCACCACCTTCGCCTTCACCATCCCCTACCCCCTGGCCCCCGCCGCGCCCGCCCGCCGACGCCTCCGCGAGGGTGACCTGGTCGGCGTCCGCGTGCTGGTCCTCGAGGGCAACCCGACCGGCCGGGAGATGCTGCGAGCCGTGCTCGAGAGCTTCCACTGCACGGTCACCGAGGCGCTGTCGGTGCGCGAAGCGGAGTGGGCCTGCACGGCGCTCGGGGGCGGCTTCGACGTCGCGCTCGTCGACGCGCGGCGATGGCACGACGGCCTCGTGGAGATCGCCGGGCGCCTGCGCGCCGCCGGGATCCCGCGGATCGCGGCGCTGAGCTGCGAAGAGCGGATCGGGCGCGCGCGCCCGCCGCGCGGGCTCGACTACGCGATCGACAAGCCCGTCACGGCCTCCGGGCTCTGCGATGGGCTCCTGACGATGATGGGGGTGGGGCAGCCGGCGCCGCCCACGTCGCGGCGGCGACCGAGGCCGAGGCCGGGCCTGGCGGGGCTGACCGTCCTGGTGGCGGAAGACAACGAGGCGAATCGCTTCCTGACGAGCGAGCTCCTGAGCCTGGCCGGGGTGGAGGCGGACTACGCGCGGAACGGTGAGGAGGCCGTAAGTCGTGTACATGAGGCGCCTTCGCGGTATGATGTCGTCCTCATGGACATCCACATGCCCGTCGTCGACGGGCTCGAGGCGACGCGGCGGCTGCGCGAGGCCGGGCACACGCTGCCCATCATCGCGTTGACGGCGAGCGCGATGCAGCAGGACATCGACCGCTGCAAGGAAGCAGGCATGGACGACTTCATCCCCAAGCCCATCGAGAGCGCGCGCCTCTACAAGACGCTCGCGCGCTACGGGGACGACGACGTCGAGGCGCTGGTCTCGCGCTCCTCGGGCCGCGAGACGCCGCGGCAGGCGCTGCCGCGGGTCGATGGGATCGACGTGGTGGGGGCGCTCGAGCGCCTGGAGATGGACTGGGAGGACTTCGCCCCGCTCCTCGAGCGCTTCCGGGCCACCGAGCCCACGGTGATCGCGGCGATGAACGCGGCCATCGCGGCGGCGGACTGGGACGCGGCCAGGCGGCACGCCCACACGGTGGCCGGCGCGTCCGGATCGATGGGCGCGACCGGGCTCTACCACGCGGCGCGCGCGGTGGAGCAGGCGCTCATCGCGCAGGACGGGAACCAGGGGCCGGCCCTCGAGTGGCTGGAGCGCGAGGCGAAGCGGCTCTTCTCGAGCCTCGATCGGCTCTGAGCGAGCGCGCGGCGGTCGCGGGCGCGCGCACCCGGCGCTTGTCCGGCGAGCGTCTGGGCCGTATGCAAGGCGACATGCGGACCCTCCCCGACTGGCTCGTCGAGCGCCTCGAGACCGCCCCGCGCAAGCCGGGCTGCTACCTGATGAAGGACCGCCTCGACGAGGTGGTGTACGTCGGCAAGGCGAAGGACCTGCGCGCGCGGCTCGGGCAGTACTTCGCGCCGGTGCCCGGCGACACGCGCTTCTTCGTGGGGCTGCTCGACCAGGTGCTCGGCAGCATCGACGTGATCGTGGCGAGCAACGTGAAGGAGGCGCTGCTGCTCGAGAACGAGCTGATCAAGCGCCACCAGCCGCGGTTCAACGTCAAGCTGAAGGACGACAAGAACTTCCTGACCATCCGCATCGGCGACGAGCACCCGTGGCCGCGGCTCGAGGTGGTGCGCCGGCGCAAGAAGGACGGCGCGGACTACTTCGGCCCCTACCACTCGGCGACGTCGATCCGGAACACGCTGCGGGTCATCAACCGGCACTTCCAGCTGCGGACCTGCCGCGACAGCGACTTCCGGAACCGCACGCGGCCGTGCCTCGAGCACCAGATCGGGCGCTGCCCGGCGCCGTGCGTGCTCGACGTCGCGCCGGAGAGCTACCGGGAGAGCCTCGCGGACGTGAAGCTCTTCCTCGCCGGGCGCGGGGAGCGGCTGCTGCGGCGGCTGAACGACAAGATGCTGGCGGCGTCGGAGGCGCTCGAGTTCGAGCTGGCGGCGCGCTACCGCGATCAGGTCCACGCCATCGAGCGCTCGCTGGCGCCGCAGAGCGTGCTGCTCGGGGACGAGGCGGACATCGACGCGCTCGGGCTCTACCGCGAGGGCGCGGAGCTGGTGGTGCAGACGCTCCACGTCCGCTCGGGCGTGATCGTCGGGTCGCGCGGCTACCGGATGACGCGGACGGAGCTGCCCGACGACGAGGTGCTCGACGGCTTCCTGTCGGCCTTCTACGACGGGGGGCGGCCGGTGCCGGACCTGGTGCTGACCCCGGTCGCGCTCGCCGAGGCCGAGACCTGGGGCGAGCTCCTGAGCGAGGCGCGGGGCAAGCGCTGCGAGCTGCGGCACCCGCAGCGCGGGGACAAGCGGCGGCTCCTGGAGATGGCGAACGAGAACGCGAAGACGACCTTCGACGAGAAGAAGAAGAGC
Source organism: Deltaproteobacteria bacterium (assembly GCA_006226565.1). Lineage (GTDB taxonomy): Bacteria > Myxococcota_A > UBA9042 > PHBI01 > PHBI01 > PHBI01. The sequence goes on from SBGO01000457.1 coordinate 42,628, forward strand.
CGGGACGACGCGCTCGAGACGCTGACGCGGATCCAGGCGAAGCTCGGGCTCCGCGAGCTGCCGCGCCGCATCGAGTGCTACGACATCTCGAACATCCAGGGGACCAACCCCGTCGGCTCGATGGTGGTCGCGACCGACGGCGTGATGGACAAGAAGGCGTACCGGCGCTTCAAGGTGCGCGGGCTCGACACCCCGAACGACTTCGCGATGATGCTCGAGGTGCTGTCGCGGCGGTTCAGGAACGCCTCCGCCGAGGAGGACGGCGACGCCTACCCGGAGCTGCTGCTCATCGACGGCGGCAAGGGGCAGCTCGCGGTGGCGGTGGCGGTGCTGAAGACGCTCGGCATCGAGGACATCGAGATCGCGAGCCTCGCGAAGTCGCGCGTCCTCGACGAGGAGGGGCACGTGGCGCGGGACGCGCGCGACCGGCCGTCGAGCGACGACGTCGACCGGAGCCCGGAGCGCGTCTTTCGGCCGGGGCGAAAGAACCCCGTGGTGCTGAAGGCCAACTCGAACGAGCTCTTCCTCCTGCAGCGGCTCCGCGACGAGGCCCACCGCTTCGCCATCACCTTCCACAAGTCGCTGCGGGCCAAGCGGACCCTGACGAGCGAGCTCGACACCATCCCGGGGATCGGCCCGTCGCGGCGGCGGGAGCTGCTCAAGCACTTCGGGAGCCTCAAGGCCGTGCGCGAGGCCGACGCCGAGGCGCTCGCGGGCTGCCCCGGGGTCTCCCGGGCCATGGCCGAGCGGATCTTCGCCACCCTGCGCGCCGGCCGCGGCAGCGTGACCCAGAAAGTGTGATGAAGCGGGGTCTGACCCCCACATTTCACACTTTCCTGTCATCCGTGTGAGGTTCTCCGGGGCAACCCGTCGGCGCAGCCGACACACATCCCCCGCGGCAGCGGGGGACCGCCGCAGGCGGGAAGGGGGCAAGCGAGGGAGGCGGGCGCCTACAACCTCCCCCGCACGAGGGCTCCCGCTGCGGCGGAGCGGAGCTTGCGGAGCGAAGTCGCAGTGGGATGCGGGGGAGGTTGTATCCAGCGCCCGCCGAGCGAGCGCGTGCGATCAGCTCAACGCGGGGTGAGGACGGCGCCGGGGTTGGACTCGAGGAAGCGCTCCAGGATGAGGTCGGCCTCGAGGCGGAAGTGCGCCTGGACGGGCCAATCGTTCACCCGGTGGAAGAGCGTGGCCTTCTTCTCGTCGGGGAAGATCGTCACCACCCACGGGATGCCGTCGGGGCCCCGGCGGTCGGTCACGAGGCCGGCGAGACCCGGGTAGCCGTGGGTGCCGCCGACGCTCCAGAAGACCAGGTCGCCGGGGATGAAGTCCGACGCCTGCTCGGCCGTGTCGACCTCGGTCTTGGCCGCCGTGAGGTACTGCTTCGCGAAGGCGTAGAGGTTCGGGAGCCGCCGGTGATCGATGGACTTGTCGGGTCGGCGCGACGACCACAGGCTCAAGGGGTAGTGCTTGGGGTGCGCGACGCGGTCGATGTGGACGAGCTGCTGCAGATCGAGGCCGGTGGCGCGGAGGCAGCGCACGACGACGTCGACCGAGGTCCCGAGGTGGTCGGGCACGTCCCCCCACGGGTAGCTGAGCGGGTGGTAGCTCGAGGTGAAGCGGACGCCGCGCGCGACCTGGGCCTCGGCACACGCCAGCACGCGCACGCGGTCGTCGCCCAGCGCCGGCGGCCACGCCGGCAGATCCGGGATCGCCCCGCCGCTGTGGCTCACCGAGGGCTGCAGGACCTCGCGGACGGCGCGATCGAAGCGGCGCTGCCGGGCGTGGAACTCCTGGGGCTCGATGAAGATCGGCGAGAAGGCCCACACCCACAGCGCGACGACCCCGCCGAGGCCGGCGAGCACGAGCAGCGCCGGGGTGAAGCGCGGGAAGCGCCCACGCCGCCGCCGGAGCCGCGGCTCGAGGAGCCGGTCGCGACCGCCGATCACGCCCGTGGCCCGCCGGCCATGGCGCCCCGCGGCGCGCTCCCCATCCTCCGCTGGTCGACCAACTCGCCCATCGCCGACGGAGGGTTAGCACCCAGCGCGCGGGGCGGCAATCGTTCGCCGCGCGCGCGGGCCGCTACTCGTCCGCGTCCGGGTTGAGGATCTCGATCACGCCGCAGCGACGCGCCTGGTTGAGGGCGCTGCAGGTCTCGAGCGGGGTGTAGGGCGACTCGCGCAGGATCTCCTGCATCGCGCGCTCGCCGTCGACCAGCTCGAGGATCGCCTGGATCTTCTCGGTCCGCTCGTAGCCGTCGGGCATCGCGTTCTCGATGGTCCGCGCCTTGCGCCGCGGGATGCGGACGAACTTGCCGAGGAAGGACTCGAAGAGGTTGAGGAGCTTGACCTCGTTGAACTCGAAGAACTCCCGCAGCGCCCCCTCGAAGCGCACGCCGACCAGGATCCGCTCGATGGACACCATCGCGGCCTTCCAGTCGTTGATCGACACCAGCCACAGGATGTCTTCGTAGAGCAGCCGGGCCGTCGTCGAGTCCGCCGGGAGCGCCTCGAGGGTCCCCGTGCTGCGCGGCTTCGGCCGCTGGCGCTGGACCGTCGGGATGGGCGGCGGCTCGAGGTCGATGCCCTCCGGCAGCGGCGGCATCTCCTGCAGGTGCAGATCGTCGAGGTCGACCTCGGCCCGCGCCGACGGGAGCTCGGGGGGCTCCGGCATCTCCACCGGCGCCCGCCGCTGGATCGGGGCCGGCAGCAGCGGGCGCGGCGGCGCGAACGCCTCCAGCCGCCGGACGAAGAGGGCGACCAGCTTGTCCACGGCCTCGACGCGCGCCTCGGCCGCCGGCGAGAGCTCCGCCGCGGGCGCCACGGACGCACGGGCGCGGGCGCGATCGCCGAGGACGGGCGCCAGGATCTCGTGAATCCCATCCAACCCGTCGTCGCGCTCGATCGCGATCTGTCCGCCCATCTCCATCGTGCCGCGCACCACCTACCCGAGGTGCCCGGCGCAAAATCGCCGGGCCGTATTCTGGTTACTGAGCATCATCCCTGAAACGAAGTCGCGATGCGAGCCCAACACCGCCCTCATCCGTGCGAAAGCGCCCCCCAGCGTCCGACCAGCTCGTCGAAGACCCGGTCCGCCTCGCGCAGGAGCGCCTCGCGCGTCCCGTCATTGTGGATCACGAGGTCCGCCCGCGCGACCCGCGTCGCGTTGTCCGTCTGATTCTCCATGCGCTGCCGCACGAGCTGCTCGTCGAGCCCGTCCCGGGCGACCGCGCGCGCGACCTGCAGCTCCGGCTCGGACACCACCGCGACCAGGGCCGAGAGGCCCGGGCTGAGCTGGTTCTCGAGGATGAGCGCCGCCTCGTAGACCACCCACCGGAGCCCCTCGCGGTGGGCCGCCGCCAGCTCCGCGCCGACCCGCGCCAGGATGGCGGGGTGGGTGATGGCGTTGAGCCGCGCGACCGCCTCCGGCTCGGCGAAGACGCGCGCCCCGAGGCGCTTGCGATCGAGGTTCCCGTCCGCCTGCAGGTACTCCGGCCCGAAGGTGCGCGCGATGGCGTCGAGGGCCGGCTCGCCCGGCGCGACGACCTCCCGGGCGAGCTGGTCCGCGTCGATGACGCGGACCCCGCGCTCGCGCCAGCGGGCCGCGACGGTCGATTTGCCGCTCGCGATTCCGCCCGTGAGCCCGATGACCGCAGTCGAGTGCCGTTCCATATCGACACGCTTTACCACGCGATCAGCGGCCTTTGTAGTTACCTGGCGCGTTTGCGAGCGCTCACACCTCGCCGAGCACCGTGTCGAGGATCTCCAGCGCGGTCTGGATGTGACCGGCCTCGGCGACGAGCGGCGGCACGAAGCGCAGGACGCGCCCCTGGATGGCGTTCATCAGCAGCCCGCGCTCCTGGCAGCCGCTCACGACGGCGGACACGAGCTCCGGCCCGCCGCGCAGCTCCAGCCCCTGGAGGAGCCCGATCCCGCGCGCCTCGGCGCAGCGCTCCGGGTGCCGGTCACACAGCGCCTGGAGCCCGGTCTTGAGCACCTCGCCGACCTCGAAGACGTGGTCGAGCAGGCGCTCCTCCTCGATCGTGCGGAGCACCTCGAGCCCGGCGCGCGTGGCCAGCGGGTTGCCGCCGAAGGTGCTGGCGTGGCTCCCCGGCTCGAAGCCGCGGCCGACCTCCTCGGTGCACAGCATCGCCCCGAGCGGCACGCCCCCGGCGATGCCCTTGGCCGTCGACAGGATGTCCGGCTTGACCGCGTCGACCTCGTAGTAGAACCACTCGCCCGTGCGCCCGACGCCGGTCTGCACCTCGTCGTAGATGAGGACCATGTCCTGGGCGTCGCACAGCTTGCGGAGCTGCTTCAGGAAGCCCTTCGGCGGGATGTTCAGCCCGCCCTCGCACTGGATGGGCTCGAGGATGACCGTGCCGATGCGCCCCTCGGCGCGGGCGAGGACCTCCTCGACGTGGGCGATGTCGCCGAAGCGCGCGAAGTGCGTCCCGGGCAGGAGCGGCTCGAAGCCCTTCTGGTACTTCGGCTGGCCGGTCACGCCGATGGTCGCGAAGGTGCGGCCGTGGAAGCTGTTCTCGAAGGCCAGCACCTCGGTGCGGTCGGGCTGCTTCTTGATGGTGGTCCGGTAGCGGCGCGCGAGCTTCAGCGCCGCCTCGTTGGCCTCGGCCCCGCTGTTGGCGAAGAACACGCGGTCGGCGAAGGTCACCTCGACCAGCTTGTCCATCAGCGCGAGCGCCGGCTCGTTGTAGTACAGGTTCGACACGTGCATCAGCGCGTCGGCCTGCTCGCGGATGGCGGCGACGAGGCGCGGGTGCGCGTGCCCGAGGCTGTTCACCGCGATGCCCGCCACCATGTCGAGGTAGCGCCGCCCGTCGCGGTCCCAGACCCACACCCCCTCGCCGCGGGTGAGGAAGATGGGCACCTGCCGGTAGTTGGTCGTGTAGTGGCTGCCGGCGCGGGCGACGAGGTCGACGGTCGGGGTGTCGGGGAACAGGTGGGTCATCGGGCGCTCTCCGAAGCGAGGACGGCGCGATTGTCGTCGTCCCCGTGACGGAGGACAAGCCCTATCGCGGCCTCACGCGCGCCACGCCAGGAGGCGGTCGCGCGCCTCCTTGATGCGGCGCGTCAGCTCGTTGGCCGCCTGCTGGAGCTGCGGGTTGTTGGCGTGCTTGTCGGGGTGGTAGCGCGACAGGAGCTCGCGATAGGCCCGCTGAATTTCGTCCTTGTCCGCCCCGAGCGGGAGCTCGAGCGCGGCGTAGGCGAGGCGGACCTCCTGCGGATAGACCGTCGCGCCCGCGCCCGAGCGGACGCCGCCGGCGTCCTTGTCCTGGGGCCTCCCCCAGGCGCTCGCCCCGGCGTCCTGCGACGCGGCGCC
>SBGO01000093.1 GCA_006226565.1 Deltaproteobacteria bacterium
CGCCGCGACGGTCATGAGCTGCACGCCGAAGCTCGCCGCGCCGCCCGCCCCCTCCCAGCGCGCGACGTGCGCGCGCTCGTGGCACAGGACCGCGTCCCCGGGCCGGGTGTGGCCGCCGAGGCCGAGCTGGTTGCCCATCGTCCCGGTCGGGACGAAGAGGGCCGCCTCCTTGCCGAGGCGCTCGGCGACGACCCGCTCGAGCCGGTTGACCGTCGGGTCCTCGCCGTAGCACGCGTCGCCCACCGGCGCCGCGACCATCGCCGCCAGCATCGCCGCGCCGGGGCGCGTGACCGTGTCCGAGCGGAGGTCGATCGCGCGCGCCTGCGTCCGCCCGCCCTCAGCCAAAGAACACCGAGGTGCGCTCGCTCAGGCGCTGGTCGATCATGTCCTGGATGGCGCTCCGCACCTGCTCGTTGAGCCGGTTCACGAGCACCCGATCGTTGAGCGCGTCGGGCCCGAAGGACGCGATGTCGATGGGCTCGCCGAAGTCGATGGTCCACTTGGTCGGGTACGGGATGAGCCCGAGCGGCCCGAGGAGCGGCAGCGTCGGCGTCACCGGGATGTACGGGAGCCCGAGGGGCTTCGCCAGCCAGCCGACCTTCGACAGGAGCGGCATCGACTCCTCGGCCCCGACGATGGCGCAGGGCACGATGGGCGCCTTGGCCTTCATCGCCAGCCGAATCGCCCCGCCGCGCCCGAAGCGCTGGAGCCGGTAGCGCTTGCGGAAGAGCTTGCCGATGCCCTTGACGCCCTCCGGGAAGACCAGCGTCGCCTGGTCGTGCTCGAGGAGCCGCACGGCGTTCTCCTGGCACGCGCGCACGGCGCCCATCCGCGTCATCAGGGTCCCGAGGTAGGGCACGTGGTAGATGAAGTCCTCGACCAGCGCCCGGACGTTGCGGTGCGACGGGTGCTGCTCGCGGATCGCCGTCACCACCATCGCCCCGTCGTAGGGGAGCGTCCCCGAGTGGTTGGCCACGATCAGCACGCGCCCCGCGTCGGGGACGTGCTCGAGGCCGCGCGACTCGACGCGGAAGTAGTTGTCGTGGAACCACTTCGCGATCCCCTCGAGGGGCTCGAGGAAGGACGGCTCGAAGCCGAACTCGTCGACCTCGCGCACCTCGCGCGACGCGAGCCAGCGCGCGATGAGCCGCTCCAGCCGGACCACGCCGACGTCGCGCACGAAGCGGACGACCTCGCGCACCCCTGGCTGCTCGCCGAGCTGCGCGACCAGCTCCCGGAGCTCCTCGAGCGACAGCATCTCGCTCTTCGACTCGAACACGTCGCTGTCGATCTCGATGGCGTCCGCCCAGCGGTTCATCTCGGGATCGCGGTGCTCCTCGAAGACGTCCTCCACCTCCGCCTCACCGGCCGCGCCCTTCGGGTCGACCGGCGGCTCCCCGGCGGTCCCCTTGGCCTTCGTCGCCTTGCTCGTCTTCGCCATCAGACCGCTCCTCCCGCGCTGGCCGCGGGCGCCTGCTGCTTCTTCTGGGCGAGGGAGTGATAGAACGCCTCGACGGCCTCGCGTGAGGAGTAGCGCGGCGTGAAGCCCATCACCTCGCGCATCCGCCGGTCGTCGGCCACCCACGTGTAGCGCAGGTAGTTCAGGAAGGTCCCGGGGGCGTCGGCGAGCTGCAGGTTGAACAGCATGTTCCCGAAGGAGTAGCCGAGCAGGTGCGGCACCGGGACGCTGACCCGGCCCCCGAGCTTGAGGACGTCGGAGTAGTAGAGGGTCCCCGGCCCGACGATGTTGAAGTCGCCCGGGTGGTCCTCCTTGACGGCCTTCATCAGCGCGGCGATGGCGTCGTCCTCGTGGAGGAACTGCATCATCGGGTCGTAGCCCATGAGGCGCACCACGGTCTGGCGCGACAGCACCCGCCCCCACCAGGCGCGGATCGTCGGCCCGACGGTCATCCCGAAGCGGAGCGAGGTGCAGACCTTCTGCGGGCAGTCCCGCCGGAGGCGCGCCAGCTCCCGCTCGGCGGCGACCTTGTCCATCACCCAGCGGCTCGTCCGCTCCCCGCGCAGCGGGTGCTTCTCGGTCAGGAAGGCCGGGTTCATCGCGTGCGCGCCGTAGACCGCCGTGGTCGAGCGCAGCACCACCTTCGGCACCTTCGCGGTCGCCGCGGCGTTCATGATGTAGAGCGACCCGATGGCCTCGAGCTCGTGGGCCCAGCTCGACGAGTGCGACGGGTGGGCGAGGAAGGCGAGGTGGCACAGGACGTCGATGCCGTCGTCCTGCAGGATCTTCGCCGCCTGCTCGTCCGAGGTCGGGTCGGTCAGATCGAGCCGCATGAAGCGCGTCTTCGTCCGCCCGCTCTCCGGCGGCCGGATGTCCAGCGCTGCGATGTGCTCACACGCCGGATCCTCCTCGAGCGCGGCGATCAGCCGCTCGCCGAAGAAGGTCCTGGCACCCGTCAGGGCGACCCGATAGGAGCGCTCGGATCGCGCGCCGCTCGCTTTGCTCATGGGCGCTGCTCGCTCGTGGGTCGCCGCCGGGCGTCAGGGGGCGCGCGGCGACGACGAGGGACTGTTCAGGTTCGATGCCCTAGCATCGTCGACGACGGGCGTCGCCGTCCAGCGCCGATGCCCGGCCGGCCCCCGCGAGCGCCCCGGGCTCACTTCTGCCCGTCGCCCTCCTCGGGCTGCAGGATGCGCGTGTCCTTGCGGGTCGTCGTGACCTTGATCTCGGTCTTGACCTTGGGCAGCTCGGTGAAGCTCAGCTGGTCGACCACGGCGAAGGCGACCTTCTTCGCCACCGCCTCGTCGGCCTTCATCATCAGGCCGCCGTCGGCGATCGCCTTCGCGAGCGCGTCGGCCTTCATGTTCAGCCGCTTCGCCAGGCGCCCGTAGAAGCGCTCGAGGAACTGCTCGCGCGCCTTCTGCAGCGTCACCTCGGTCGCGGTGGGCGGCTTGACCTTCGGCGGCGCCTCGCCCTCCTTGGGCTCCGGCGGCGGCTCGGGCTTCTTCACGCCCTCGTACTCGACCTCGGTGAAGACGAGGCCCGACGACGGGAACATCAGCACCCGGTCGGCGAACGGCGCGAGCGCCGCCCCCGCGTCGTGCACCTGGGTCACCACCACGCTGACCACCGGGCTCTTCAGCGAGCGGATGGTGTCGGCGACGATCATCACGCCCTGGGCCGATCCCTCGGTGGCCGTGATCATCAGGTAGATCGGCCGCTCCGACTCGGCGTCGAGCTTGAGGAGCTTGTCCGCGAGCTTGCTCGCGCTCTTCACGTCGAGCTTGCCCTCGACGTCCACGTTGCGATTGGTCAGCTCGAGCGCGAGCGACGGGCCCGCGAGCGCGAGCGTCAGGGCAACGGCGAGGGCGATGCGGAGTCGGGGCATGGGCGTCACATCCATTCAGCGGCGAGGGCGACACAGTTACGCGCAGCGGCTCGCAAATCAAGGTCGCAGGGGCTCACTTCCGCTTCGCCGCGAGGCGCGCCTTGAGCTCCTCGAAGCGGCGGATCGTCTCGCTCTTGTCGAGCTCGCCGGCGGTCTTCACGCGGTCGATGTCCTCGCGGTGGATCACCGGGATCTCGCGCAGAAAACGCGACGGGCGGGTGGGCTCGGCGCCGTGGAAGCGCAGGCGCACCTTCGCGAGGGTCAGAAACGCCGTCCGCCGGGCGCGCGTCAGGCCCACGTAGAAGAGGCGCCGCTCCTCGGAGACGTCGCCGCGGGAGTCCTCCAGGGTGCGCTGGTGCGGGATGAGCCCTTCCTGGCAGCCGATCACGAAGCAGACCGGCCACTCGAGCCCCTTGGCCGCGTGCAGCGTCATCAGCGCGACCTCGTCCCGCGCCTCCTCCTCGGCGGTCGCCTTGGCGTCGAGGGCGACCAGGCGCAGGTAGTCGCGGAGCTCGCCGCCGGGCGTCCGATCCTGCCAGCCGCGCATGCTGCGGATGAGCTGCTCGACGTTCTTCCAGCGGCGCTCGCCGCCGGGGCCCTCGGTGGGGTCGCGGATCCACGCCTCGCGGGCGCCCGTCACCTCGCACAGCCAGTCGGCGAGGTCGCCGAGGTTCTGGTGCTCCGCGTACCGCTGCCGCGCCTCGCGCAGGACGCGGACCAGGTCCGCGAGGCCCGCGAGCTGCTTCTCGTTCATCCCCGGGACGTCGTCGGCGCGCTCGACGGCGTTCCAGAGGCTCCCGCGGATCTGCTGCGCGTGGTCGTGGAGCGCGGCGAGGGTCTTCGGCCCGACGCCGCGCTGGGGGAAGTTGATGATGCGGAGCAGGCTCACCTCGTCGTGGGGGTTCACGAGGAGGCGGAGGTAGGACAGGACGTCCTTGACCTCCTTGCGTTCGAAGAACTCGTAGGCGCCGACGAGGCGGTAGGGGATGCTGGCGAGGCGGAACGCCTCCTCGATGGCGCGGGTCTGCGCCGAGGTGCGGAAGAGGACGCCGAAGTCGTGGAAGGGGCGGTGCTCGACCTCGCGGCGCCGGCGGATCTCGGCGGCGACGAAGGACGCCTCGCCCTGGGGGTCCTTGCAGGTGACGATGCGCACGCGCTCGCCGTCGCCGACGTCGGTCCACAGCGACTTCTCGCGGCGCTCGACGTTGTGGTGGATGATCGCGTTGGCCGCGTCGAGGATGTGCCCGGTGGAGCGGTAGTTCTGCGTCAGCGCGATGGCCGTCGCGTCCGGGAAGTGCTCCTCGAAGTGGAGGATGTTGCGGAAGTCGGCCCCGCGCCAGCCGTAGATGCTCTGGTCGTCGTCGCCGACCACGCAGAGCTGGCGGTGCTCCTGGGCGAGGAGGCTGACGAGCTTGAGCTGCGCGCCGTTGGTGTCCTGGTACTCGTCGACGAGGATGGTGCGGAAGCGCGCGCGCCAGCGGTCGCGGACCTCGGGGTGCTCCTCGAGGAGGCGGATGGCCTGGAGGATCAGGTCGTCGAAGTCCATCGCGTGGTACGCGGCGAGCCAGTCGAGGTAGGCCTGATAGACCTTCGCCGTCAGGCGGCGGGACGGCGAGGCGGCCATCTGCTCGGGGGTCACGCCGGCGTTGCGGGCGTTGGAGATGGCCATCAGGAAGAGCTGCGGGTCGTGCCGCCGCGGGTCGATGCGCAGGCGCTTGAGGCACTGGCGGACGGCGCCCGCCTGGTCGGCGGCGTCGAGCAGCGAGATGCCGCGGCGGTAGCCGAGCTTCTTGGCGTCGTGCTCGAGCATCCGCAGGCCGAGGGAGTGGAAGGTGCCGATCGTCATCGCCCGCGCGGCCTCGACGCCGACGAAGTGCCCCACCCGCTCGGCCATCTCGCCGGCGGCCTTGTTGGTGAAGGTCAGGGCGAGGACGTTGTCGGGTGCGATGCCGCCCGCGACGAGGTGCGCGATGCGGACGGTGATGACGCGGGTCTTGCCGGTGCCCGCGCCGGCGAGGACGAGCACCGGGCCGCCCTCGTGGAGCACGGCCGCCCGCTGCTGCGGGTTCAGCTCGTCGACGAGGCGCCGGACCGTGGCCTGGAGGGACATCGCGCGAAAGCTAGAGGGCCGCGCGGGGAAACACAAGCGGCGGGACTCGCGAAAATGTGAGATCCCGGGGTCAGACCCCATCACTTCACATTTTCGCGGGCGCGGGACGACGAAAGTGTGAAGTTGTGGGGTCAGACCCCACGACTTCACACTTTTCCCGGGTCAGGCCTCGAGCAGCCCCTCGGGCGCGGTGCCGGCGAGGATCTCGAAGAAGGCCGGCGTCTGCGCCCACTTCAGCCCGTGGTGGACGCGCCACACCGGCAGCGGGTGGGTCCGCTGGTTCGAGCTCAGGAGCTCCATCACCCACAGGATGATGTCGTTGTCGCGCAGCGCCTCGGCCTCGTGGGCCTGGTCGATGAAGGCCGCCACGTTCATCTCGGGGAGCCACCTGCCGCCGCCGCCCGAGAGGATCATGTGGGTCCGCACGAAGGTCTCGAGCGACCCCGTCGTCAGCAGCTCCCCGCGGTCCGCCGACAGCTCCGACATCTGGTACCAGCGGTAGAGCGCGATCTGGATCGGCTTGATGACCAGCGCCGCCAGCCCGAACAGGTCGAGGATCTTGAGCGCGCCGGTCAGGAGCAGCCACACCAGCGTCCGGTAGGTCACGTGCCCGAGGCGCACGTGGGTCAGCTCGTGGCCGAGCACGCCGAGGATGCACGGGTCGTCGGCGATCTCGAGGAGCCCCGAGGTGACGCCGACCTGGGGGCTCCCGGCCCCCATCGCGAAGGCGTTCGGCCGCGGGTCCTGGAGGAGGAAGAGCGGCGGCGGATCGACGCCGATGCGCCCGGCCGCCGCGAGGTAGAGCTTCCACAGGCGCGGCGCCTGCTCCGGCCCGATACGCACCGCGCCGGCCATCAAGTTGAAGTGCGTCAGCTTGTCGAGGGTCGAGCCGAGGAGCTTGTTGATGACGGTGTCCGCCATCGGGATCGCCTTCAGCTTGTCGAGCGCCGCCGCGTCCCAGGGGTGCGAGAAGTCCTCGTCCTTCAGGTCCGTCAGCGGCTCGCCGTTGACCCGCAGGAGCCCCGAGCCGCAGCTGCCGCAGCGCACCTTGTTGAGGTCCTCGAGCGCCCGGCTCACCGGGACGCGGTTCTTCGCCTTGCAGAAGCGACAGCGCAGGGTGACGGCGTCGACGGTCGGCTCGGACATGCTCGGCTCCTCGGCGGACGGACGTGGCTCAACGGGATACCCGCCGCACGCTAAGCCAGGGCCGCCCGGAAGTCGAACCGCCGCGGCGGCCGCGTCAGCGCGAGGTGAGCGTCGTCAGCGTGATCGTCGGCGGGTTCGGCAGGTACTTCCAGACGTGCACGTCGTCGTAATGGAACTCCTGCGGCGCCGGGTAGTTGCTGTGCGCGCCGAGGGCGATGGAGCCGGAGGCGATCTGGTGGGCCGCCGACGCCGTCTGGCCGTTGTGCATCAGCGTCCCCTGGTACCACGACCAGAACTGCTGCCCGACGACCTGGTACTGCGTCGTGACCCAGGCGTTGGACGGCCAGGCCGACGGCAGCGTGACGTTGTAGGACCAGCTGTAGTCGGTGTTGTTGACGAAGGGCCGCATCGTCGCCTGGGTCGTGGTGCGGTAGTACTCGAACCACCACAGGGTGGTGCTGGCGATGGCGGGGTTCGCCACGCGCAGCGCCGGGCCCGGGTAGCTGCTGCCGCCGGTCGAGGCGTCGCGGATCCGCATGCTGACGACGTAGTCGGTCCACGCCGCGCCGGCCGGGTAGTAGAGGCCGGCCTCGAAGGTGTTGGCGCTCGACGGGTTCACGAGCTTGGCGTAGCCGCTCTGCACCGTCCACGTGCCGAAGTTGGCCGTCCAGACGTTGCCGGTCGTGAAGTCCCCGTCCTCGAAGTCTTCCCAGAGCCAGTAGATGTTGCGGGCATCGGCGGGCGGCGCGGCCGCGAGCGGGTTGCCCCAGGCCAGCACGTAGTCGGCGTCGGTCGTGCCGGCCGGGATGCCGACCGCCGGCGAGAACGCGAGCGTCACCGTCCCCGTGTTCCAGGCGTCGAGCGCGACCCGGTCGAGCTCGTCGTAGCCGGCGCCGTTCCAGTGGAGGAGGCGCACGTCGTCGCCGCTCGCGAGCGACTGCCCGGCGGCGACGAGGGCGGCGTGGTCGAGGGTGAAGGTGAAGGTCGAGTCCGCGGTCAGCGCGGTCGGCCCGGCCGCGATCTCGAGCACCTGCTGGTAGTGCCAGGCGGTGTCCCACCAGGTCGCGTCGTAGAAGACGCCGGCGCCGCTGAACTGCGCGGCGAACTGGATCCCGTCGAGGCCCGTGTAGGCGGTCGAGACGACGCCGTCGGCGCCGTTGAGCTCGTGGCGGGTGCAGGTGTCGAAGGCGCCGGCCCAGACGATGTAGGGCCAGGTCGTGCCGACCGGCGTCCAGCCCCCGTCGAAGGCGCCGTCCGACGCCGTCGCCTCGGCGGCGAGCGTGCAGCCGGTGACGTTCTCGAGCCCCAGCGCCACGTTCCAGTAGCGCTTGTTGTAGGTCCCGAGCTGCTCGACGCCGCGGTAGACGGCCGCCTCGAAGAGCGTCGCGTTGGGCACGACCGGCGCCGCCTCGTTGCTGAGGTTGCCGGGCCCGCCGGTCGGGTCGAGCACGAGGTCCGGCCGCGCGGGGCACGTCACGACGATGTCCGACATGTGGAGGACCGTGTCGGCGCCCGCGCCGCCCGTGCAGGCGAAGGCGAGGACCGCGGTCGGCGAGCGCACGCCGTCGCTGTCGGACAGGAGCCGAATCGGATCGCCGGCGGCGTTCTCGCAGTCGAGCTTCGCGGAGCAGAAGATGTCCTCGAAGCTCACCGCGACGTCGAAGAAGCCCTGGCGGGCCATCCGCATCACGGTCAGGTCGAAGTCGACGGCCACGTCGCTGTCGGCGACACAGGTCGCGACGCGCGTCAGCGGCCCGGTCGCCGTCGGGTTGTCATAGGCGGCAGCGTCGAGCTCGCCCGAGGCGTCGTAGAGCGCCTCGAGGGTGAGCGATACGGTGTTCTCCGCGGCGCCGTCCGAGGCGTCGCAGGTCCCGACGTAGGCGACGTCTCCCGACCCGTCGCCGTAGTCGTCGGCGCAGATCCCGGAGCGCGACCAGACGGCCTCCGCCTGGCCGTTCGTCACCGCCAGCGTGTAGCAGGCGTTGGTGATGCCAGGCAGGGTGATGGGCGCGATCGCGATCGCGACGCGTCCACCGCCGTGACCCGCGTCGACCTCTCCCGCCCCGCAGCCCAAGGCGAGCGGAAGCGCGAGCAGCGCGGTGACGAGCAGGGCACGGCGAGCCATGGACGGTCCTCGTGGGTGGAGATCCGCCGTGCGGCAGCACAGCGGACTTCATCCTAGAGGGGGACAAACCCCATGGTCAACGCGGGAGTCAGGTCCGGTTGCAACGCACGATCAGCGCGCGCTCGCCGAAGAGCGCGCGCCGATCGCAGGCCGATCTCAGAAGAAGAACCGGTACCCGAGCAGCGCGTTCAGGGCGCCCACGTTGGTGTCCTGCATGACGAAGCGGTCGAGGGTCGCGTAGCCGACCTGGATCTCGAGCAGGATGGCCCCCGGCCCGACGAAGAGCTCGCCGCCGAGGGCGCCGAAGAAGCCGAAGCGGGTGTCGGTCTCCTCGTTGTTGCCGAAGGGCTCGCCGCCGCCGCTGCCGGAGACCTCGGTGCGCAGGAGGTACGCCCGCGCGCCGAGGCTGACGTGCGGCCGGAACATCGGCGTGTCGAGCGGGATCCGCAGCCGGACCCCGAGCGTCAGCGCCAGCTCCTGCTGGGTCACCGCGTAGGTCATCATCTGGTCGTTCGGCAGGCGCTCGTCGGGGCCCGCCGTCCCGTCGAGGGTCGGCGCCGCCCACTGCCCGGAGAAGAAGACCTCGAGCATCCGCTCGGCGAAGGGCAGCGTCACCCCGAGCTCGAGCTCGGGGGTGAAGGCCGCGCCCAGCTCGTTGAAGACCTGGCTGAAGGAGCCGCCGACCTTGAGGGCGGCGGTGAGCCCCGTCCCGAAGAGGCCGCCCCGCTCGTAGATGGGCCGGTCGTCGCTCTCGCCGGGCATCGGCTCGGCCGCGGTGGCCGTCTCCGCGGGCGCCTCGTCGGCCGGCATCAGCTCCTCGAGCGGGGGCTTCAGCGTCGGGTCGATCGGGGTGTCCGGCGGCGGCGTCACCTCCGGCGCGGCCGCGTCGGGCGCGGCGCCCTCCGGCTC
>SBGO01000674.1 GCA_006226565.1 Deltaproteobacteria bacterium
GGGGGATCGCGACGGGGCGCGGGCGACGCTCGAAGGTGCCCTCGCCCAGGCGGCCCCCGACCCCGACGCGCCGCTGGCGCTGGCGCTGCGGGAGAACCTGTGGTTCGCCCTCGGCCGGGTGCAGCTCGAGGCCGGGCGCCCCGAGGACGCGCTCTCCGCGGCGGACCGCGGGCTGGCCTTGCGGGAAGAGCCGACCTCCGCCACCGTGTTCACCGCGAGCCTCCACGCGGTGCGCGCCCTCGCGCTCGAGGCGCTCGCTCGGCCGGACGACGCGATCCGCGCGTGGGAGGCGGCCCAGATCGTCCACACGCGCCTCTTCGAGCGCGCCCTCGCGGCCCCCGCCGAGGAGAACCGCCGATGACCCGCCTCCGTCGCCTCCTCACCCTCGCGGTCTTCACGTGGCTCGCGGGCTGCGCCGCCGGGCCCGCGCTGATGACCTCGCCCGGCGTCGAGCCCCAGCCGTCGCAGCAGAGCGTCGCGGAGCTCGAGCTCGCCCAGCAGCGCGAGCTCGAGATCTTCGACCAGGTCACCGCCGGTGACGACCGCTGCGAGGAGCTCTGCGCCCACCTCGACGCCGTCTGCACCATCGGCGGCCGCATCTGCGACCTCGCGCGCCAGAGCCCGAGTGACGACAACGACGCGGCATGCCTTCGCGCCCGCGACCGCTGCGACAACGTCGGCGCCCGGATGCCGCCGGAGTGCCCCGCCTGCGTCGAGCGGTAGCGCGCGCGACCACCGGATTTTCGACGGCTCTCTCGATTTGGGCGAAGGTGTCGGCAATCGCGCCCGGGACAGAGCATGGATCCTTTCAAGTACGCCTCGATCGCCCACGCCGACCTCGACCTCGTCGCGCCGATCTCCCTCGAGCGCCTCGACCGCGTCGTCGACCTCCTCGAGCTGCACCCGGACGCCCGGGTCCTCGACCTGTCGTGCGGCAAGGGGGAGGTCCTCATCCGGGTCTGCGAGCGGTGGGGCGCCACCGGCGTCGGCCTCGACCCGTCGCCGTCCTTCCTCGCCGCGGCGCGCGCCGAGGCCGCCGCGCGTCTGCCGGATGGCGCGGTCGAGCTCCAGCAGGTCGAGCCCTTCGAGCTCGAGGTCGAGCCCGAGTCCTACGACCTCGTCATCGCCATGGGCGCCCGCCCGTTCGGCGACTTCCGCGGCACGCTCGCGCAGACCTGGCCGATGGTGCGCTCGGGCGGGATGCTCCTCGTGGGCGACACCTACTGGCGCCAGGAGCCGGACCCCGACTACCTCGACGCCCTCGGCATCGGCCCCGACAGCAACGTCAGCCACGCCGAGAACGTCGCCCTGGCCGTGGCGGAGTCGTTCACGCCGCTCTACTGCGTCGCCGCGGGCCACGCCGAGATCGACCACTACGAGGGCATGTGCAACCGCTCGGTCGAGCGCTTCCTGCGCGCGAGCCCGGGGGACTCGCACGCCGACGCCTTCCGCGAGTACGTGCGCCATTGGCGGGACGCCTACCTGAAGTGGGGCCGCGCCGCCGTCGGCTACGGGCTCTACCTGCTCCTCAAGTAGCTCGCGCCGCGGCTCGCGGCTCGCGGCTCGTCCGGACTCGTCCAGGCCCCCCGACTCCAGCGCCGGGGAGGCACGGTGATCCGGGGTCTCCAGCGGTGTCGCATCGCGGCGGGGGGATCGCGGCGAAACGCCGAGGACGTCGTCGCTGTGCGGATCGTGCGTGTGCGAAATCGCACGAACAGCGGCCAAGGTTTGACCTGAAGTCGAGTTCGCGCGATAGGACCGCCTGGTCGGAGGTGAGATGGCAGATCAGGAGACGATCGAGGCGCTGCGTCGTGCGAACCACGAGCTCGCCGAGTTCAAGTACGCTCTGGACGAAGCCGCCATCGTGGCGATCACCGATCGCACCGGGATCATCCAGTACGTCAACGACAAGTTCTGCGAGATCTCCGGTTACCCGCGCGAGGAGCTCCTGGGGCAGGATCATCGGATCCTCAACAGCGGCTACCACCCGCAGGAGTTCATGCGGAACCTGTGGCGGACCATCGCGCTCGGCAAGGTCTGGCGCGGCGAGATCCGCAACCGGGCGAAGGCCGGCACCCTCTACTGGGTCGACACGACCATCGTGCCGCTGCTCGACGAGCACAAGAAGCCGCGCCAGTACCTGGCCATCCGGACCGACATCACCGAGCGCAAGCGCGTCGAGACGCTGCTCCGGCAGAAGGAGACGATGGCGCAGCTCGGGCAGATGGCCGCGGTCATCGCGCACGAGGTGAAGAACCCGCTCGCGGGCATCTCGGGGGCGATCCAGGTCATCGCCAAGCGCCTCCCGGAGGAGAGCCAGGAGGTCCAGATCCTCAACGAGATCCGGAGCCGCGTGACGGGGCTGAACGAGTCGCTCTCGTCGCTGCTCGCCTTCGCGCGCCCGAAGGTGCCGCACCTGCGCCCGGTCTCGACGCGCGAGATCGTCGTGAAGCCGGCGATGGTCATCTCCAACGACCCCAAGTACTCGGGGGTCGCCCTCGAGCTCGAGGGGCCGGATCTCACCGTCATCGCCGACCCGGAGCTGCTCGGTCAGGCGCTCCTGAACCTCGTCATCAACGCCGTGCAGGCGGTCGAGGGCAAGGGGACGGTGGTGGTCCGGGTCGGGCAGGACGCGACGGACGTGACCATCTCGGTCCACGACCGCGGGCCCGGGCTCCCGAACGCCGGCGACATCTTCCAGCCGTTCTTCACGACCAAGATCAACGGCACCGGCCTCGGCCTCGCGGTGGTCAAGCAGACCGCCGAGGCCCACGGCGGGACCGTCGAGGCGCGCTCGAACAACGGCGAGGGCACCGTCATGACGCTCCGCCTCCCGCGCCCGGTCGTCGAGCGCGAGACCCGCGTCTCCTGAACGCGACGAGCCGCCGGCCTCATGGCCGGCGGCTCGTGTTAGTGAGCGCTGACGCGGGCTACCGCTCGAGCGAGAACTTCTCCATCCGGTAGCGCAGGGCGTACCGCGTGATGCCCAGGAGCCGCGCCGCGGCGGTCTGGTTCCACTGGGTGCGATCGAGCGCCTGCTGCAGGAGGCTCCGCTCGACGTCCTCGAGGTCGACCCCCTCCTCGGGCAGCACGAAGCCCGGGGTCGGGCGCGCGCTCGCGTTGTCCGACGAGTAGCGGATCTCGGCCGGCAGGTGCTGGGTCCGGATCAGCGTCTCGTCGCGGTGGAGGATGATGATGCGCTCGATGACGTTGCGCATCTCGCGGACGTTGCCCGGCCAGCTGTAGCGCCGCATCGCGGCGAGGGCCTCGGGCTCCACCCCCTCGAGGTTGCAGGCGACCCGCCGCCGGAAGTGGTCGATGAAGTGGCCGACGAGGAGCGGGATGTCCTCGGCGCGGTTGCGCAGCGCCGGCAGCTCGATGGGGATGATGGCGAGGCGGTAGAAGAGGTCCTGGCGGAAGACGCCGCGGTCGACCTCCTGGCTCAGGTCCCGGTTCGTCGCGGCGATGATGCCGGCGTCGAGCGGCAGGTCCACGACGCCGCCGACGCGCTTGAAGCGCCGGTTCTCGAGGGCGCGCAGGAGCTTGGCCTGGGTGCCGGGGCTCATCTCGCCGATCTCGTCGAGGAAGATGGTGCCGCCCCGGGCGACCTCGAAGAGGCCGCGCTTCATCTGGCGCGCGTCGGTGAAGGCGCCGCGCTCGTGGCCGAAGAGCTGCGACTCGATCAGCGGCTCGGGCAGCGAGGCGCAGTCGATCTCGACGAAGGGCGCCTCCTTGCGGGGGCCGTTGTTGTGGATGGCCTGCGCGACGAGGTCCTTGCCGGTGCCGGACTCGCCGGTGATGAGCACCGTCGGCCCGTCGACGTCCTCGAGGCGCTGCATGGTCTCGAAGACCCGCATCATCGCCGGCGCGCGGCCCACGATGGACGCGTAGCCGACCCGCTGCTTGCCGCGGAGGTAGCGCACCTCCTGGGCGACGCGGTCCTTCTCGATGGCCTGCTCGACCTTGAGCGTGACCTCACGCAGGTCGAAGGGCTTCGACAGGTAGGCCGCCGCGCCGAGGCGCGTCGCCTCGATGGCCGACTCCACCGCGCCGTGGGCCGTGATGACGATGACCGGCACGACCAGATCGGCCTCGCGGAGCTTCCGCAGGCAGGTCATGCCGTCCATCACCGGCATCTTGAGGTCCATGAGGATCGCGTCGGGGGCCTCCTTGAGCGCGAGGTCCAGGCACTCCTGCCCGTTCTTCGCCAGCTCGACGGCATACCCCTCGGTCCGGAGGTGCTCACTGAGCGACCAGCGGATGAGCTCCTCGTCGTCGCACACCAACACTCGATACGGCACGGCTTGCGCCTTCGCCCGCCCCTCGTGGCCCCCACGGGGGGCCGTGGCCGCGGACATGTCTTGGGGTGGGGTCATCTCGTCTCGTCACCTTCGTGCTCGTCGTGGTCGTGGTCGTGGACCTTGACGACGAGCACGGTCCGGTCCGCGTCGCGCACGACGCGCTCGGCGACCGAGCCGAGGAAAACGCGCTTGAGCCCGCGCCGCCCGTGGGAGCCGACGACGATCTGGTCGACGTCCTCCTCGCGCGCGGCGACCACGATGTGCTCGGGCGGGTAGCCGGCCGCGACGAGCGTCCGCAGCTGGACGTTCGGGTGGCGGTCCCGGGTCGCCGCCGCGACCGCGTCGAGCCGCGCCCGCGCGGCGTCCGCGATGGTGCTGTCGACGTCCTTGAACGCCGGGCTCAGCGCCGCGAACTCGGCGCCGAAGGCGGTCGACAGGGGGCGGTGGACGTGGAGCAGGACGAGCTCTCCGCCGAAGGGCTCGAGGTGAGTCGCGGCCATCTCGAGCGCCACCTCGGCTTGCTTCGAGAAGTCATAGGCGACGAGCCACTTCTTGGTCACTTGGGGCCTCCGGAGCATCGGAAGCGTTGATACAGGTTCGGGGTGAACACGAGCAGATTTCGTGCCAACCGGCAATCCAGCCCACGGCGCGCTCGCTTGCGCGCCCGCGGGGGGATTGCACACCCAGCATTGTGCCATTTCGCACAATTCGTCAACATCTAACGCGCGATTGCCGCTCGCGAGGATCCGCCCAGCAGGATGCGTTCCTCCGGTGGGCCTTCTGGCACGCTTGTTGCGTGGTCATCGCGTGCTGGCGTCGAAGGGAGGGTCCCGTGAGATTCGACCGCATGCTCGTGACCACCGACCTCACGAAGGTGTCACGCGCCGCCTGTGTCTACGCGTCCGAGATGGCCGTCCGGCTGGGGGTGCCCGCGACCTTCCTGCACGTCGACGAGCTCGTCCCGCCCACCTTCGAGGACGTCGAGGAGTACGACGCCTACACCGCCTTCGCGGACGACGCGCGGCGCAACGGCCTCGCGACGCTGCGGACCGACCTCGCCGAGCGCGGGCTGCCGGAGCCGCACCTCGTCGTCATCCGCGGCCACGCCGCCGAGGCGACCGTCGACTACGCCCGCGAGCACGGCTTCGACCTCATCGTCGCGGCGCGCCGGTCGCGGGTGACCCTCGAAGAGCGGCTCCTCGGCTCCACCACCCGGAAGCTGCTCCGCGACGCGACGGTGCCGGTGCTGGTGATCCCGAGCGACGTCGAGAGCCTCCCGTCGCTCGCCCACGGCCACGAGCCGGGCCCGGTGCTCGCGCCCACCGACCTCCACGACATCAGCGCCCTCGGCGCCCGGGTCGCCAACGAGGTGGCCGGCGCGCTCGGCGCCCAGCTCATCGTGGTGCACGTCGTGGACTGGCCGAGCGTCACCGACCTGATGATCTCGGCGCCGAACGACCTCCTCACCCGCGTCGCCCGGCGCATCAAGCTGCGCGCCGTCGACGCCCTCAACGAGCACCTCACCGCGGTCGGCCTCGGCGACCGCGAGCAGCGCGTCATCAACGGTCCGTCCCCGGCCGAGGCGCTCAGCGCGATGGCGGACCACGTCGCGGCGAGCCTGGTCATCCTCCCTGCCACCACGAAGGGCGCCCTCAAGCGCTTCTTCCTCGGCAGCACGTCGACCCGCCTCATCAAGCTGGTCGCTCGGCCGGTGCTCGTCATGCCCGAGACCTGGCTGTCGGGGGGCGCCTCATGACGCCCTGCGCCACTCCAGCGCCGTCGAGCCCGCTCGCTGTCCCGACACGCCGTGCCAAGGAGCCGTCATGAGCATCCGACACATCCTGACCTGCGTGGACCTCTCGCCGCACGCCGTCAGCGTCACCACCGTCGCGTCCCGGCTCGCCGAGCGGCTGGGCGCCGACATCACGCTCTTCCACACCGACCCGAACCCACCGGCCGGCGCGGAGGACAGCACCCTCTGGCGCCGCTTCGCCGCGGGCTACGCCGCCGGGCGTGAGCAGGCCGCGGACCGTCTGGGCGAGGACGTGCGCGGGCGCGGGGTCGGCTTCGACTTCCTCACCCTCATCGGGGCGCCGCGCCACACCATCCTCGAGGCCGCCCAGTTCAAGCACACCGACCTCATCGTGCTCGGAAGCGGCGTCGAGGACGAGGATCGCGGCATCGGCTCGACGGTCTCGCGCGTCCTCCGCCTCGCCGAGGTCCCGGTGCTGGTCGTGCCGACCCGCGGCGAGCCCCAGCGGCGCTGGGATCTCGACCGGATCCTCGCCCCGAGCGACTTCCAGGAGACCTCCGAGGCCGGGCTCCGGCGGGTGCGCGATCTCGCCCACACGCTGGGCTGCGGGGTGAGCGTCGCGACGGTGGTCCACTGGCCGCGCAAGACCGGCTTCCTCGCGGTGCAGGACGGCGCCGCCGAGATCCCGGAGCTCATCGCGCACCTCGTCGAGGACGCGCGCATCGCGCTCGTCGAGCAGGCCCGCAGCGTCGGCCTGACCACCGCGCTGCCCCACGTCGTCGGCGGGGACCGCCCGGCCGACGCCCTCGCCGACCTGGCCCTCGAGCTCGGCTGCGGCCTCATCGCCCTGCCGAGCCTGGGCAAGGGCGCGCTCGCGCGCATCCTCCTCGGGAGCACCACCGAGCGCCTCGTCGGCGTCTCGCCGGTGCCGGTGCTGGTCTTCCCGCGCGCCTACCTCGAGCACTCGTAGCCACCGGACGGGAGGCGCGCCCACGGCGCGTCTCCGGCGCGTCCTCGGGCGGCGCCGGCCGGCTCACCCCCGGGCGGCGCCCGTCCCGTTCAGAGGCGGCCCTGCGCCTCGCGCAGGATGTCGGTGTAGCTGACGATCCCGACCAGGGTGCCGTCGAGCGCGTCGACGATGGGGATGGCGCCGATGTGGTTCTCGAGGATGGCCTCGATGGCGTCGTCCACGTCCGCCTCGGTCGGCAGCGCGATGGGGTTGTTGCTCATCAGGTCGGAGACCGTGATGGTCATCCGGCTGGCGTCGAAGAGCCCGGGGACCTCGGGGTCGGGGATGAAGAGGCCCCGCATGTCGCGGTCCGAGAGCATCCCGACCAGGCGCCCGTGCCGCACGACCGGCAGGTGCCGGACGTCGTGGGTGTACATCCGGTCGAGGGCGTCCGCGACGGTCGCGCCCGGCGCGATGGTGATCAGATCCGAGGTCATCAAGTCGGCGACGCGCATGACGTCCTCCTTCGTGTGTCGGCATCGTACCACCACTGACCGCGGCGTTGCGACGCCATGCACCCCACACCTTACGCACCGCGGTCGCCGGGCGGAAAGCGCCCGGCGACGCGGCCGAGCGGGGCCTGCGCGTCCTCAGGCGCCGCGGAGGTAGGGGTAGCCCTCCGGCTTGACGGTCATGACCGAGCAGGTCGCGCGCCGGGCGACGCGGTCCGCGGTCGAGCCGAGGAGCTTGTCGGTGATGCCGCTGCGCCCGTGGGTGCCGATCACGATGAGGTCGCAGGCGAGCTCCTCGGCGGTCTGGACGATGACCTCCGAGGGGGTGCCGCTGGCGACGCGGAAGGCGATGTCGGCGAGGCGGATGCCGGGCGTGCCGGAGGTGACGAGCTGGGTCAGGCGGTCGCGGGCGTACTGGCGCAGCTTCTCCTCGTCCTCGTCGATGACGTCGCTCACGCCGGCGATGTGAGACGCCGAGAATTGCCCGTGGGTCAGCTCCTCCGGCGCGTGGAGGCAGACCACCGTGGCCTCGAAGAGCTTCGCGAGGCGAAGTCCGACCTCGAGGGCCCGCCGGCTGGTGTCCGAGTAGTCCGTCGGGATCAGGATGCGGTGGAACATGGTCCTCCTCCGAACCGCGTCGCCGCCGCGGAGGCGGCGAATGTTGTGCGATAGATGCCGATATTTTCTGCACGAATCGTGCCCCGGGGAGCGGCGGCTCGGGTGTGCCGCTTCGCACAATCGCCGCACGACCCCGTCGGCGCGAGGCGTGCGAGAGCGCACACACGCGCTGCGGAAAACGCCGGCGCCGCAGATCCCTCCGCGGGCTCGTGCGTCCCAGGTCGATACGCCGCGCCTCGCCGGCGCCGCGCCCGCCCGACTCACACGCAACCGACCGCCTCTCGAGGTGAGAGATGAACGCGTTCCGCCTCCTCTCCGGCGTCGCCGTGGCCCTGTCGCTCACGGCCTGCACCCGCACCGTCTACGTCGTCGGCGATCCGGGCGGCCACGGGGACCCCGCGGACGAGCCGGGCGGCGAAGGGTGGGTGGACGGCGAGGACTTCGACGTCGCCATCGACAGCTCGAGCGGCTACGTCCTGATCGACGGCGACGGCGTCGTCTACGTCGCCGTGGACGTGCGCGCGAAGGCCGAGGTGGTCGCCGTCGAGCGGGCGCCGATGAACGTGGCCCTGGTCGTCGATCGCTCGGGCTCGATGCAGGGCGACAAGCTCCTGTCGGCGCGGGCCGCAGCGCTCTCGCTCCTCGACGACCTCGACGACGGGGACCGCGTGGCGCTCTTGAGCTACGCCTCCGACGTCAGCGTCGACGTGCCGACGATGGTGCTCGGTCCGCGTACGCGCCCGGTCTTCGAGCGCGCCATCGAGGAGCTCACGGCCGCCGGGGGGACGGCGCTGGCCGAGGCGCTCGCCGTGGGCGCCGACGAGGTCCTGCGGGGCTTCGACGAGGCCGACCTGGTGCGGGTGATCCTGCTCAGCGACGGGCGCCCCACCGTCGGCGAGACCGAGCCCCACCGCATCGAGACCCTGGCCGCGCGCCTTTACGAGGAGGGCGTGCCGGTCACGACGATGGGCATCGGCTACGACTACAACGAGGACCTGATGACCTCGGTCGCGATGGCCGGCGGCGGCAACTACTACTACGTCGAGGACCCGCGCGAGACGGCCGTGCTGCTGTCGCGCGAGATGAGCTCCCTCGGGCGGACCGTCGCGCGGGACGTCGAGCTGACCCTGGAGCTGCCGCCGGAGGTGCGCGTCACGCGCGTCTACGGCTACCCCTTCGATCAGGACGGGCGCGCGCTGCGCATCGGGATGAGCACGCTGTCGGCCGGCGAGCGGCGGCGCGTCCTCGTCGCCCTCGAGGTGCCGCGGGACGACCGTGGCCAGCTCCCGCTCACCCGGGGGCGGCTCGCCTACCGCAGCGAGGCGAAGGGGGCGCGGCGCCAGCTGACGCTCCCGGGGGTCGACGTGCGCTACACGCGCGACCCCGCGCTCGTCGCGCGCTCGATGCGCCGGCCGGTGATGGAGAAGGTCGCGGCCGTTCGGACGGCGGAGGTGCGGCGCCAGGTGGTGGAGCGGCTCGACCGCGGGG